>CAJXZP010000088.1 GCA_913062955.1 uncultured Flavobacteriales bacterium
TGTTGATAAAAAAAAAGATTTTGGAAACCGTTAAAAGAACCTAGCTTTGACTCCACCTAAAACAAATAACACATGAAATTTTCGAAAAGAAGCTTGGTAGCCATTATGGCTCTAGGTAGTACCCTTTGTATTCAAGCGCAAGATTTGGGAAACCAGATGAAGGTTACCGAATACAAATTAGCCAACGGACTTACCGTAATGCTCAGCGAAAACCACGATGCGCCAAAGGTATTTGGAATGGTGGCTGTAAAAGCGGGGGGAAAGAACGATCCACATGACGCTACCGGAATTGCCCATTACCTGGAACACGTTTTATTTAAAGGCACCCAAGAAATGGGAACTATTAATTTCGATAAGGAAAAACCCTATTTAGATTCTATTAACTACCTGTACGAACAATTAGGGGCTACTGAAATTGTAGCGCAAAGAGATTCTATTCAATTAAGCATTAATAGGGTTTCCCAAAAAGCGAGTGAATATGCCATTGCGAACGAAATGGACGATATTTTAAAAGCGATGGGAGCAACGGGTGTAAATGCGTTTACCTCCGAGGATTATACGGCTTACATTAATACGTTCCCTTCCAATCAGATGGGAAAATGGTTAGAGGTGTATAGTCATCGTTTTGAGAAACCCGTATTCCGATTATTTCAATCCGAATTAGAAACCGTCTACGAGGAGAAAAACATTTCTATGGATGGTGGTTTTGGTAAATTACTAGAGGAGTATAATTCTCAGATGTATAAAGTACATCCGTACGGAACACAAACTATTTTAGGAAGCATAGAACATTTAAAGAACCCATCCATAAAAAAAATGTATGCGTTCTATGACACGTATTATGTGGCAAATAATATGATTTTAGCGTTATCTGGAGATTTCGATACGGAAACTATAAAACCAATGATTGAAGAAAAATTTGGTAAATGGCGAACGGGTGATGTCCCAAAATTCCCGGATTATGAAGAAGAAGCCTTTCAAGGAAAAACAACCATAGAGGTGAAAATGTCTCCTATAAAGGTAGGTATTCTAGGATTCCGTACCCCTAAAAACGGATCGGAAGATGCATTCACCTTTGGAATTACGGAACTGTTTTTATCCAACTACGAAGGAACGGGTTATTTAGATAAACTATCGGAAGAAGGAAAGTTGATGGAATCCATTTCTATGACGATGAATTACAACGATTATTCCAGTACGATGATTGTCTACATACCTAAGGTCGTAGGCCAAAGCTTTGATGAAGCCAGGGAACTTACTTTGGCCCAAATAGACAAATTAAAAAAGGGCGAGTTTTCGGACGCGTATTTCAATGCGATTTTATTGAACAAGAAAAAGGATATTGCTTTAGAAGAAGAAAGCAACCAATCACGGGCCATGAATATGGTTTCTGCTTTTATGGAAGGGCAAACATTTGAAGATTTCCATAAAAAGTATGAAGCCTTAAATACCTTAACTCGAGAAGACATTATTCGAGTAGCAAATAAATATTACGGAGCCAATTACCTTTGTTTAGAATCCAAAATGGGATTCCCTAAAAAGGAGAAAATTGAAAAACCCAATTTTGAACCTGTGGCTCCCAAAAACGAAGGTCCTTCTGTATTTGCAAAAGAATTAGAAGAAATACCTACGACAAAAGTGACCCCTCGTTATGTTAATTTTGAAAAAGACATTCAAAAAATGGATGCATTTAACGGTATGAAAGTGTTTGCGGTAAAAAACCCTTTTAACGATGTATTTGATTTAGAGATTAGATATAACGTAGGAAAAAACACTTATCCTAATTTACAATATGTAGCCCATTACCTTTCTATGGCGGGTACAAAAGACAAGTCTTCTACCGAATTAAAAGAAGATTTTCACCAATTTGGAGCTTCTTATTATTTCTCGGCTTCCAACAATCATTTCAGTATGCATATTGAGGGTTTAGATGAAAACCTACCTGAGATTATGCGATTAACCCAAGATTTTCTATTGAATGTTCAAGCAGACGAAACCAAAATGAAAAGCTTCAAGGGTGATTTAGAAGGGGAAAAGAAAATTGACAGAGATGAACCTTCTTACATTTCCAGTAGTTTACATGCGCACATCCTTCTTGGAGAAAACGCAGATTTGCAACGTGAGTTGACCAAAAAAGAAATGAAAAAGTTAAGCGGTGCGGAATTGGTTGACTTATTTAAAAACGTTATTAAATACGAAGGAAGCATTAATTATACGGGAAGTATTCCTGTCAAGGAAATAGCCTCCCTAAGTCATAAACATTTAGTCACTACCGAAGAATTAACACCTGGGGTTCCTTATTCCATACGAGAGAAAAAGACTTTTAATCAAACCAAAATTTACATTATTAACAGAAAGAAATCGGTTCAGAGTCAGATACGTTTTCATATCGCAGGTTCTGCACGTAAAAACTCAAATATGCCTCAAATAAACGCTTTTAACAATTACTTTGGAGGCGGAATGTCAGGCTTAGTTTTCCAAGAAATTAGGGAATTTAGATCTTTAGCTTACAGCGCTTATGGTTATTATCAAACCCCCAAAATGGAAGGATTACCTTCTAATTTCGCAGGGTTTATTGGGTGTCAATCGGATAAAACAAATGATGCCATTGCGATCATGGACTCCTTAATTAATTTCATGCCTGAGAAACCAGAGCGGATGGAAGGAATTACCTCCGCATTGATGGAAAAAGCACAGTCATCAAAGCCAAATTTCAGGTATTTAATAAATGCCTATAAATATTGGGACCTTGCAGGATATAACGATGATCCCAATAAACTAAATGCTGAAATGTATCCAGAGATCCATTTTGAAGACATTGTCAATTTCCAACACAGAGAGATAAAAGGTAAGCCCATGGTAATTACCATTGTTGGCGATGCAAGTATGTTTGATTTGGACCGTCTAAAACAATTAGGTGAAGTCATTCTAATTAAAGAAAAAGACCTCTACATCAACTAGAAGTTAAAGTAGTTAAGAAAGCCTCAACCTAAAAAATTGGGGCTTTTTTTTGCACACTTCATCCTATACCTTTTAACTAGCTTTTGGAACCGAACCGCCACTATACCTGCTTCTAACCCTAAGTTGTTCGTCCTAATTCGGGCCACTTTTTCCGATAAAATTTAATTTATGCGATTTTGAAAAAAAAACTTAACATACCGGATACTTATTGCAAATCAAGCAACTAACCTTCTAAATACAAATACGGACCTCCGTGATTAAATAAGTTTCCAACTCCACACCAACCCATTCGACAATTCCAACGTAAAGCTGAGCAGCTACCCTATTCAACAACATGAAAAGGGTAGAACAAACGGAAATTATCACTTCATTATATTTTCAAACGATGGATAAAGTAGGCTGCTCCCATGGCAGTCTGCTTTTTCAATTCTTCTAAAAACAGATTCCATTTCTCCTACTCGCCTCTTAATCTACCTGCGTAGATTAATGAAACTAAGCATGCACTTGCGTACCACTGTGTCCTAGATCAACAGACTAGCGTCTTCTACCACCGCCACCTCTAGAGCCCCCTCCTGAGGGTCTGGATTGAGGTCTACTTTGCTGACGAGATTGCGACTGACGATGTTGTTGCTGCTGTTGGTAGTTTTGATTTCCTTGTTGTCTGCTTTGAGCCGAACGGTCCAAGTTCTGTCTTTGTTGTTGCGATTGCTGAGGCTTTGTAGCCCCTGTACCTTTGGAGGGTTGTTGCGCTGGTTTTGCTGCGGGCGTTTTAGCTGCTCCCGTGGGCTTGGTTCCCTGACCTTGAAATTGATCCTTAGACGGACGTGTAGCACCATTACTCTTATTTTGATAATTCCCCTTATTATCTCGTTGGTACACATTCCCTTTCTTATCCGAATACATATTGTTCGGTTTTGTGGAAGGTCTTGCTCTATTATTAACCGACTTATTTCCTCGATTGATGTTCCCGGTTTGCTTGACACCCGTTCGCTGGTTCTTGTAAACGTTTTGATTACTATTTCTATGTCCGGCAGCATAACCCGCACGATATCCATTGTTATACCCTCTACGGTACCCATTATGATAGCCATGATGATATCCATGTCGGTATCCTCCATGGTAACCTCTAGGGCCCCAATACCCATAATGATAAGGATGATATCCCCAACTTACCCATCCGTAACTTACACCAATGGTAAAACCCCATCCGGTATATGGATTGTAATGCACCCCATATCCATAAGTTACAGGTCTCGGGTAATAATAGGCGCCATACCAAGGTTTGTAATAATAACCCGAACCATAAACCACAACTCCTCCATACACATAACTATATGTATAACCTGGGGTATAACCTACGTAAACTACCTCTGGAGTGGAGTCATAGATGTATACATATTTCACATTATAAACAGGCGACTCTGGCGGAATATTATCTACCCCATCTGGGCGTTTTACAGATACTTCCCAAGGACCTATAGGTTTATCAGAAAAAAACCAAACCGCATTTTCCACGGCATAATACTTTCCAGCAATGAGCAACACTGATTTATCCGTATTCACCGCATATTGCATATCGGTTCCGGTGATGGGTTCAAACTTAGGATCTCCATCATAGGTCACTTCAATTTTTGCTTCTTTCCGATCAATCGTAGCCGTTTGCGGAATAGACTGTTCTAAAATCGCTGATTTCGACTGTGGTGTTCCGGGCACACTGGCCAGCACATCTCCCATGCTCGAACTATCTGGAATATTTTTAAATTCCTCTGGAAGATCGGAGGGTTCTACAAATTTCCAATCCCCATCTTCTAACGATTTAGAAGCATACCAACGTCCAGCTAATAAAACGAAATGATTTTGGCTACTTACATCCATAATCACATCACTTTCAGTATTACTTACGTATAGCAATGTAGTTCCTTCAATGGATTTATAATCCATTTCACCATCTACAATAATTAATTCGGATGCCTTTGTTTCTACCAATACTTCGGGTGCTTTATCATAGGTTTCCGCTATGGAATCGGTAGCGGTTTCTCTTTGATTCTTTTCAGAAAAAGATTTTACATTTGAAGGTATTTTCGTGATTTCTGAATATCCGGTAGTAGGTTCTGTAGAAGAATACCAAAACTCTCCACCGTTAATATAATAAGTCGACTTGGAATCCTTTACAATAAAAAACGGAGTGTTAACCACATACTCAAGGCCTGAATCTTCCTCCTTTTTAAGTTGAGGTTCGCCATCAATCATGACTAATACTGCGGGCGATTTTCTAAGAAATATTTGTGGCGGGTCATTTTTAATTTGACCCGACAGTTTATTTAAGTTTTCTACCTCCTCCAAACTAGCGGTTAGCCGGTCTAAAGACATCACAATATCCCAAGCTTCTATTTCCTTAATCAAAAAATTGGTAAACCTCAAGGAATCCTCCTTATTCACCATATTTGGAAAATTCGTATTGGTGATATCGATTGAAACCAGTCGTACCATTCTGTTATCCAGATCTGTTTCCATTTTAGCATGAAACCAAACGGCACCAAAAACCATTTCCTCCTCTGGTGGTTTTACCGTTAAAGCCATTCTCCCCGACAATACATTTCCATTAAAAGACTCCAGTTGGGGCTGGTACAAAGTGGTCACAAAACCTTTATCTCCCTCCAGTTCCATAGGCCATGAAAACGCTGTTTCTACTTCTTGAGTAAAACCCATGCCTGGACAAATCAGGGTGAGTAAAAAACTAAATGCGATGACTAGATTACGGATTATCATAATAGTTATTTGTGTGAATACCCAACAAAGGTAGGACAAGTAGTTGGGTGAATAAAATAGAATTCTTATTAATAAATTTCCTTGTTAACTATGGATACAGTTGTCATTAGTAGAGAAATAGTGTTATCGTGCAACTCTTCTATTTAGTAAATAGAAAAAAAAGCCTCAGCGACACGGTAAAACGAAAACCCTAAAATATCATTCAAACTCATGGAGTTTTACCGCTTCAAAAACCAATTCACGGATTCGTCTATAAACACCCGAATTTTCAACAATTCGTTATCCGTGAGATCCGATAAAGAAAGTACTGCCCCGTTCCACGAGCCTCCAACTACCCAATGGCCAAAAGTAAGATCCGGCATTTCCGAATACGTTAAGTCATTTCCATTCAAATCGTATCCTGTACAATAAAAATAAGGAGCTCCCACCAAGGTATCTTGCATGGCTAAACCAAAACCAATTCCGGTGTTTTTATTAGGCGTTGCATAAATACCCGTATCAAAATGATGTGGCCAAATTCTTACCTCAGCAGGGGCCTGGAGATTTCCGGTAACTAAATGACCCGCCTGATTGGCTAAGGATCGCCATTTCACCCATTCTTTTACAGACACCACGGGCAATTCGGAATACACCTGATTTACGAATTCATACTTGGGAATTTCATAATGCATTTCTGCCAAAAAGCCGGAGGGATTTAAACCTAAAGAGGGCAGTTTATCGTTTATTTCTAATTCGATTTGCATTTGTGTTTTTCCTTCCATTGAAACGGATTGCTGTACTTCCCGCGTATCATTTAACCATTCAAATTGGCTATTTACAAGGTTTAATGCTACTATTAATCTACCCCTTCCTGTATCCATCCAACGTCCATATATCCGACATGAAACGGGATCAAAAAACAAATTGGTATGGCTATCGTCTTCCTTTGGCAAAACAAAAGTTCTATTCGCCTTCGCGATGGTTTGCGATAACTGATGAAGATGTTGGTCCATTTGAATATAGTCTAGCATAATTTTTTTGGTATTAATTTAAGAAACGAGAAGTAAAATTAAAGGGAATTTTCTTTTCAAATACCTGCAGACTAAAAAACAATAGAGGTTTGTCCTCCAAAAGACAAAAAGGGGATCTATGAATTAATGCAAAACTTTCGTACTCAATTCGGGAAAGAAATTAGAAACAACTGCTTTTAACTTTTCATTAGAATAGGATATGGAACTTTAATTTAAGGAGAAATACTTTTTTAATTCTAGAAATTTAGGGTTATTGGGCTGGGTTTTCAAAACCGAATTCAGAAAATTATTTGCCTCTTTCTGTTGTCCGGATTGGTGTAACAACAAGATATAATTATAAGCATACTTCGGGTTTTTTGGAGCTATTTCAAAAGCACGTTTCAAGTTTTGAATTTGAGCATCGTCATTTCCTAACGCACCTTCATTCAAGCCTATAAAGTAATAGAACTCTGCATGATTCGGAAAAACCCGTATAGCCATATCTAACACTAAACTTGCCTTTTCAGCTTGGTCTTGACCACTGTACAAAATCGTTAAATTGGTGTAAGCATCCAATTGTAAGGAGTCCATTTTGAGCGCACGGAAATACGCATTAATCGCTTGATTTGTTTGCCCAATCGTCATGTAATATTCTCCTATCAATAATTGCCCAGAGGGAAAGTCGGCATTGGTTTTCAGGTACTCTAAATACTCCGCATGCACGTTTTCCCATATCTGTTCCATTTCCGGACTTAAACTCAATGGATCTACTCCGATTACGGATCTAAACGCCACTATACGAACCGATTTAATTTCATCTTTAATCCCTATCATACCATATTGTGTTCTGTAATTCTCGGGGAAATACATTAAACTAGAAAAGGCTTTCAATCTCACCAAAGGCTCTTTATCCGAAAGCGCATCAATGATTAACTGGGAGACTTCGATAGAGGTGTTTATTTTCAGATAATCTATTACGGTCGCTCTAATTATTTCCGGTACAGAATCATTTGCTAACAAACTTTTCAAGTTATTCATCGCCCCATATTCGCCTGCAGCCCCGGGTATTAAATCATCCGAAAAATGATATGCCCGATCCGTACCAAACCAATTCACTACATTTTTAGAAGCCCATTTAGGATCCTTATCTGTATGGCATGAATTACATGCATTTGAGGTACCGTATTTAACCGATTGATCGGGCCTAGGAATACGAAAACTGTGATCTCTTCGATAATCGTTACCCATAAAGTATTTACCATCCATATGACAATTAATACATTGGGCACCTTCGCTATTTTCAGAATGATGTGTATGGGAGGATGCCGTATAACTTTGATCATGACATTGCAGACATAAATTGTTTCCTTCCTTTTTTAATTTACCCGTATGGGGATGATGACAATTGATACAAGTCACATGGTTACGGTGCATTTTACTGGATAAAAATGAACCATAAACAAAATCCTCTTCCTTTATCTGACCATCGGGTTCGTAAAATGCCGTGTTTAACGATTGTGGAAAATAATGAGATAAAAATTCCATGCTCGGATCTCCCGAATCTTCCAGCATAGTTCTACGGGCATGACAGGTGGCACAGTTATCTGTTTTTTGTTGGTGTGTTGCCGACAATAAATCAGCATACGGATCTTTTTCATTGGATTCAATAGCTAACAAATGACCTCTACCTGGTCCGTGACAAGATTCACATGCTACATTAATTTCCTGGTAAGTGGTACGGAAACTATCCTTTTCTTGATCGTAATTTTTTTGAACATGTGTAGAATGACACGAGGAACACATGGTATTCCAATTTTGCCCTCCTTTGGACCAACTTAACCAATCGTGTGGCTCCACAATTGTACCTGAATTTTGGTGGAACCATCTATTTTTATCGGTATCCCAAGAGGCACGAAGGGTTTGAAATCTCCCATTCTCAGTCGCTACTAAATATTGCTGTAAGGGGTGCCATCCGAAAGTATATGCTACCCGATATTTTTTTGTTTTCCCCAGCTCGGTGACTTCCACCTGATAGGTTGAATCTTCTGTGAAGAAACGGTAATCCATTTCATCGGCAGAAAAGGTGGTATTGAAATCCCCACGAACAAATTGATCCGTAGCTTTTTGCATGGAATAGAAGTGATCCGATTGTTTCCATTCCAAATAGCTAGACGCATGACACTCTTTACATTTTTGAGCTCCTAAATAAGGTGTGGTAGGATGAACAACCGGATTCTCCTTATATACTTCTTTGGTTCCATTTCCAGTACAGGAGCCCAAAACTGCAGCCATTACAAGAAACCATAAAATATTACGCATACATGAGATTTATCACAAATGTAATGTTCTGTGATGGCAGTTGAAAGTTAAGGATTACCCTTTAAATTCAATTTTGGCATGACTCCCATCGCAATAAGGTTTATTGGTGGAAGCGCCACATCTACAAATTGCAGTAACACCTGATTTTGTTTCCATTTCACCGTCAATACCTGTAATCTCCATTTCGCCCGTAACGATGATAGGGCCATTTTTCCGAACTGTCAATTTAATCATACTTTGCATTTTATCTTGGTTAATAAATACGCCATCCTCATAAGCTAATGCTCCTGATGGACAGGCGTTAATTTGCTTCTTTAATTCTTCCACAGAAGCATTTTCCGGCTTTATCCAAGGCTTTTGCTGTGGATCATAAACATCCGGTAACATTTGCACACAAACCGCTGCATGAATACATTTTTGGGGACGCCATAGAATGGTGAAATCCTCCTTTAGATATTTTTTAGTCATATCCTTTTCCATATTTTTTATTTCCTATAAAAGTAAGACTATTTACACCCCCTCTTTTCGTTTAAAATAACGAATCATTCCAATGGTAATAAGTGCCATCACTCCCCAGGTAACAAAGTACCCGTACTGCGTTTGCAATTCTGGCATATTTGCGAAATTCATCCCATAAATACCCGCCAAAAAAGTGAGTGGAATAAAAATAGTGGAGACCACCGTTAAAAACGGCATGACCTGATTCATTTTATTAGAAACCCCTGCTTGGACTTTCTAGACGATATACTCTATTTAATACAGAGCCTAAATCGTCCTCTTTGTGACTGTGTTCTTTGTACATATTAAATCCTAAATTCATAATTAATTGATTTTGAGTCAACTTATTTCAGGACTAGAAAGTGAAAAACTAAAAGGATTCGCATCCGTAAATTATTTTTTATATATTTGATCTTTAGTCATTTAAGTCACTAGAGCAATTAGCTCAAAAAAACTTTCAAAATGAACATCCTAAAAACCCCTTGTATTTTTTTATTAGTTACTCTCTTTATATTTTCCTGTTCCAAGGAAAAACCATTAAAAGAAATTAATCCATTTACCAGTCTGCCTACTGAAATAATATTTAATGTAACAGATCAAAAAAACACTATTTCAAGATCCGGAATTATAGAACCCGAAAAAACCATTCTAGGAATAAAAAGGACCAATCCTTTCGAAATCGGCATCGTATTACACGCACAAAATAACCTTTACCAAAACCCAATAATTAACATCAATGCTAATTTTTTATATGTCAAGTTTACACCTTCGAGCCTTGCAGATATTCAAACTTTGGAAAATACAGATCTAGAATATTATGATTTTCCATTAGAATATGAAGTTATCACTCTTGGTGACTATTACCAAGAACCTATTGAAGGCACCTATCCTATTCTATATGCGGTAGTACACAACAATTTTGTGTTTCCAACCGTTCCATATGAAATAATTGATAATCTATATCTAAAATCAAAAGACCCTCTACTAATTACAGAATGCTTTCGATTAACAGATAATTTATCCCGATTGGAGGAATATTTACCTGCAAATACGGGATATACAATTACAGATATTGGGACGGATGCTGCTGGAAAAGTACCTGCTACACCCAATTGCCCACCCGGTTGCACTCCTGTTTTAATAAACAATAATCCAGGAGGATCGCCTAGTTGGGAATGGTTTTGCGATTGTTCTCCACCTCCACCAGGACCTACGAATGCATGCGGGTGTGAATTATCTCCACATGCTCGACATCCAGGAGGGTGTGTTCAGGTAGAAGATACGCAGTTAGGTTTCCAAGGTCTAAAAAGAGTCAAGGTAATAATTAAAGACACTTGGTTTACCCAAGATACGAGATGGACAAATGACAAAGGATGCTGGCAAATTTATGAGGAGTACAAAGGGAAAGCATGGATTTGGGTGAAATTCAAAAATAATAGATGCAGAATTAGAGGAACTCAAAACAGTTTTAAAGCTACATGGCAATGGATAGTCACCGTAAAGGATTATGTAGGAAAATTATCCGGGCCTTATTTTAATAACATTAGCATAAAATACAATATGTGGACAAATAAAGGCTCCGCAGCTCATATTTATTGGGGAGCGGCAACCGTTAACAATGCCGTTCATGAAGCACATGTTTACATGAACATTGACGGTATTAATACTCCTCCAGATGGCCTAGATATCTATGTAGGTAGAAATAACAAATATGGTTACGCTTTGATGGGGGCTCAAAACTATTTGGCGGGATTAGCCGCGGCCAACTTTTATGCCTCCACTTTCTATTTAGGTCCATTTGCTGCTTTAGGAAGTGCTCTGAGTGGAATTGCGCTAATAATATATATGCCCAAAGTATATGTTGGAATTAATTACCCAAACTCTGATCAATTGAAGAGTTTAGCTTATCATGAGCTAGCTCATACCTCACATTATGACCAAGTCGGTCTTGGTTACTGGATAGGCCTTGTAAACGAATCCGTAATTGCTGGCGGCCATGGAGACCAACACACCGCTGACCGTAACAAACTAGAACTGTGCGAGTCATGGGCGGAGTATTTAGGTGGGGTAACTTATACGCACAGAACCTATGGTTCAAACCACAGCTTCCCAGTAAACTCATTCTCTAATTGGCATGATTACATAGAACATACCTGGAATGAATCTCCAAATCATATTCCAATTGGATTACATCATGACTTACTGGATATTGGCGAACCTGTAGTCTCATACAATAGCTTACCTCCTTGGGCAACAACAAACTCGATCAATGACAATATTTCTGGAGTATCCATCTCTTCCATGTTTCAAGCCATGAATTCCCAAACAAAATCAATCCAAGATTATCAGGATTATATCCGCCAAAATTCACTTGGAGCAAATTCTATTAACGATTTAAACAACCTATTTAATAGCTATTAAAAATGAAAGTCCTCATCCCGTTAATTCTTCTAATAATTACATTTTCCAACTGTAACAAAAAATGCAAAATAACAGGTGGAAGATACCAGTTTGAAATTTCCTCTACGTTATTTCCAGCATTAGACACCTTTGATCTGGGAGATACCATCACAATTATTTCAGAATTCAATGATCAAGTATACGAAGCCAAAACAAATAGGAGATACGATCTTTCAAACCAAACAATAAACCACTTTTTACGTATTATAAAAATTTCTTGTTTCCCTTCCAATTTAAAAGCAATTTCTAAATTCCACATTATGAGTGATAGTCTTTTGGAATCACAATATCTCAATTTTAGTTCAAGTGAATCTCGAGTTTTAATTGGTGATTTTTCCTACTTTAAGGGGCAGTATAGCGTAAAGTACAAAATCATACCCCTCGATACGGGATTATTTTTAAGCTCACATGGAGTAATATTTTATGGTCAGTTTCCAGATCAATGTGACGATATGGAAAATGTATTTCATGTTAATTTAAATAATGGGCATAATAACAATATTAATATGCTGCAAACCAGTCCAGATGAACACTACAACACTTGGATTTTAAAGAAACCATATGATAGGTTTCACTCAGGAGGTGGATATGCATTTTATGTAAAATAGACTCATCGAGGTGCTCTTCGTATTGAATTCTCAATCAAAATCAATCCAAGATTATATCCGCCAAAATTCACTTGGAGCAAAGCCCATTAACGATTTAAACAACCTATTTAATAGCTATTAAAAATGAAAGTCCTCATCCCGTTAATTCTTCTAATAATTACA
>CAJXZP010000089.1 GCA_913062955.1 uncultured Flavobacteriales bacterium
GATCTCTTAACGGTTTAGTGCTTATTAGTGGTTGGAATGAAATGAAAGATCAGGAGGATCTGCCATTATTGGAGCGCATAAAATCAGGGGCTAAACGTAGGATTCGGCCTATTTTATTAACGGCTTTAACCGATGTATTTGGTTTTTTACCGATGGCAATTTCATCTTCGGCAGGTGCCGAAATTCAGCAACCATTAGCTACCGTGGTGATTGGAGGAATGATAACCGCCACATTTTTAACCTTATTTGTTTTACCCATTTTATATCAATGGATGGAAAATAGAAGTGTTCGTTTATCCAAATCGGTAAGTATGCTGTTTGTTCTGTTGGCAATTTCTGTAGGTGCATTTGCACAAGAAACCAAAACTATGGGTGCTTTACAAGAGGTGATTGCTTTGGGACTACAAAACAACGGGTTCGTGGTCAATGCCGCTAAAAACGTAGAGGTTCAGGAACTGGGAAAACGATCGTCCATGAATTTAGGGAAAACTGATTTTGGCATGCGGTACGGACAATACAATAGTTACCGTACGGATTTTGCATTTGAAATTAATCAGAAATTTAATTTTCCTACCGTGTATTCCAAGCAAAAGCAATTGGCTGAACTACGTACAGAAAGTAGTCAAGCGCAATTAGCCATAACTGAAAACGAGTTGATTCGAAATATCAAAATAGCTTGGAATGATTTGGCTTTTCTTTTGGAGAAAAAAGAGCAATTGCAGTTTCAACGTTCCTTTTATGCCGAGTTTTCTAGAGCCGCACAGGTACGTTATGAAGTGGAAGCTTCCACGTATTTAGAGAAGGTAACAGCCCAAGCAAAAGCCTTGGATATGGATAACCAGTTAAACCTTATGGATTCGGATATCAAGATTCAAGAAAGTCAATTACGTATGTTGATTAACGATACTACGCAATTACATTTTATACCTAGCCAATTGGCTGAGCCAAACTTGGCATCTATTATGGATTCTAATTTACTAAAACAAAATCCGATGTGGTTATATTCTGTACAGCAAATTGAAATTGCTCGAGCAGAAAGGGGAGTGGAGATGGCTAAAACTTTACCGGATATATCGGTAGGGTATTTTAACCAGTCTATGACCGGAATGGTTTTAGAAAATGGAGGGATTGCTTCGGGGGCTCAGCGCTTCCAAGGGGTACAAGCCGGTATAGCGATTCCTATTTTTTACCGTTCGCATAAGGCCAATGTACAAACCAAAGAATTGCAATTGGAAATGAAACAAACGCAATCTGCTTATTATCAAAACGTACTGAAAAGCGAATACCAGCAGAAGTTGCAGTTAGTTCTTAAATATAGTAAAAGTCTGACCTTTTATAAGTTAACGGCTTTAAAACATGCCGATTTAGTCATTGAAAGTGCGCGAAAAAGTTATAAAAATGAGGCTATTGGCTATGTCGAATACTTTCAAGGTTTAACCTTAGGATTAGACGTGAAAATAGATTATTTAAAAACCTTAAAAGGTTACAACCAGGCGGTTATAAATTTGGAATACCTATTGGGTGTTCAATAATATAGAAGAAATGAAAAGCATTAAATATATAGTTTTAAGTATACTCACTTTGTCATTGATGGTAAGCGGGTGTAAGGGGAAATCAAATTCGAGTGATCATGGTCATGCACATCATGGAGCAGAAGATAAAGTTCGGTTTTCGATGCAGCAATTTGCGACTATGAAAATGGAAGTGGATACCCTGTCATTCAGAAATATGTCCGATTATGTAGAATCGAATGGTACCTTGGAAGTTCCCCCTCAAAATGAGGCTTTGGTAAGTACTGTAATTGGAGGAAATGTGACACACATTAAAGTAATAGAAGGCGATGCCGTTACACAGGGGCAAATATTGGCGACTATTAGCCATCCCGATTTAATAAAACTTCAAACCAGTTACATCAGTACATGGAATAAACGGGATTATTTGAAAAAGGAATTTGAACGTCAACAAAAACTTTACAATGAACAAGTGGGATCGGGTAAGGCATTTCAGAAGGTGAAATCGGAATACCAATCCGTCCATGGCGAGGTACTGGGATTGGAAGCGCAGTTGCGTTTATTGAATTTATCTCGTACCTCTATCTTAAATGGGAAAATTACTGAGCATGTAAGTATAATATCACCTATCGATGGGTTTGTCCGCAAGGTAGACGTCAAAATTGGGCAATTTGTAGCCCCTCAAAAGGAGATGTTTGATATTGTAAACATTGATCATATTCATGCCGATTTTATGGTATATGAAAAAGATGTGGCCAAAGTAAAAAAAGGACAAACCATTTTATTTACCGTAGAAGGTAACGAAGGAAAGGAAATTAAAGCGGAAATATACTCGGTAGGGAAGAATTTTGAAGAAGATACCAAAGCAGTGCACATCCATGCAGAAATTGAAAATAAAGCCGGTTTCTTATTGCCGGGAATGTATATTCAAGGTCGTATTTTAATCCATAATGAAGAAACATTGGCTTTGCCCGAATCCGGAGTAGTGCAGCAAGAAGATAAATTCTTTGTGTTTTCTGCCGTTAAAATGAGAGTGGGCGATGCGCTTATGTGGGACTTCTTTCCCGTAGAAGTACAGGTTGGAATCATAGATAATGGTTGGGTAGAGATCATACCGATAATGCCATTTAAAAAGAAACAAAAACTGGTCTCTCAAGGGGCCTATTATTTGATGGCCGAACTCAAAAAAGAAGAAGCCGAACATTCACATTAGGGGAGGATTAAGGCTGTTGGCGAAGGCTTAGGCTTTGTTTTGGGTATGAAATAGGTTTGTTGGTTCTGCATTGGGATTTATTTGCTTGTCCCAATTAAACTAAGGTAAAGAGATTCATTCTTCTAACGCAAAACACCCCTCTGCTTTTTCTGGGTAAAACATGCATGTTGGAAAAAAAAGTAGACATGCCCGTTCTTATTCAGAACGGGCATATCGTAGTTTCTATCCTATTAAAATAGTGGACACCATTTTATTGGCAAAGGTTTTAGGATTCCAATTGTGAGGTGTAGATATTCCCTCACCAAATCAAATTTCTTTCTCCCCCAAACGCTTGCAATAAATTGTAGTCCACTTATTTAGTGTGTCATTCAAAATACAACACCTTTCTATTTTACAAGCTCTGGCTCCTCTTGTTTTTTACTGACGGTAATGTTCCGCAGTTTTTGTATTTCCAGTTCATGCAGTTCTTTTTCTAATTTATCTCTTACCTCCTTGTAATCGGGATCATACGCTAAATTGGTCATCTCCTGCGGATCGTGGATCAAATCATAAAGTTCGTATTGATTGTAATAGGTACCTAAGGTATCGAAATACTTGTCAAATTTCCATTTTTCGGTTCGAATACAGCGAATTCGATTTGCCGCCTTCACCATGGACCAAGAATTGTTAGAGCCAGCTTTCGTATCATCATAAGTAAATAGAATACTTTCCTGGACTGGAGTACCATCTTCAATTATTGGAAGTAAACTCGTACCTGCAAGTCCAGAAGGAGGGTTTTGAATATTGGTCATTTCAATAAATGTCGGGAAAATATCGATCAAAGTAGCTAAAGAAAAGGAATTCTGAATAGGATGGTTATTAAATAATATGGGATTGGAAATAACCAATGGTACTCGGATGGCTTCTTCGTAGGCGACATATGTTTTTTGACGTAAACCTCCATGAGCCAAGCCCATTTCCCCATGATCCGAGGTGAAAGTAACGATAGCTGAATCGGCTAATCGATTACCAGAGTCGTCTAAAGCATACAATTCGTCAATGAAATATCCAATTTCCTTATCGACATGTTTAAGTAAATTACTGTAAAAATTAACGTAATCTAATTTTTTTTCATCCGTAGGTAAAGCACCCAATGCAGCAGACATACCAATTAAAACTTGTTCCTGAGCCATCGGTTTTTTGTTACGTAATAATTCCTCATTCACCGTATCTGGAAGACTTATATCTCGGGTAGACCAGCTAGAAGGATGATACCCCGAGGTACCGGCCGTTTTGGGATATGCCAATACGTCATGCGGATTAACCAAGGAGAGAATTAGGCAATACGGTTTATGAATTCCCTGGGCTCTTTTTGCTTTGACCTCTTTAAGGTAAGCGATGGCTTGGGCGGTGTATTTGGCATCATGGTTCGCATAACCACCACCAAAATTCAAAGGGTCCACATCCTCACCCGCATCTGGAGCTACCCAACCCATAGCGGCAAAAAGAGAAATATCGGCAGCATCAAGTTGGTCATAATTGGTCGTAGCTCCGTTTGCAGCCACACCTTTACTCATATGCCATTTCCCTCTATATTGTACATCATATCCGTCTGCCCAAAGCACATTCATTATAGTGGGTAAAGTAGGATCAAGTGTAGTTTCAGAAGGCGACATAGGGCCTCCCTCAGTTAACGTTTGAGTTACTCCATGCTTAGCTGGGTAAATACCCGTAAATAATGTGGTTCTACTTGGAGAGCACATACACGTATTACAGAAAGCTCTGTCAAAACTAAATCCATTCTTTTTTAGAAAAGTAAGGGTAGGAAGATTTTTCTCTTCCCATCCCGGAGGGAAATGTTGGGTGGCACGTTGCTCATCTGTGATAATTAAAATCATGTCTGGTTTATCCCCAATTTGGGATAATTTTTGTTTGATTGATTCCATGTTTTATATGTATTGGTTTGTATTCAATTTTCGTGGTATACCATTGATTAGTAGGTGTAGAAACATTAAAAAGTTAATCGGACCAACCAAATTGATCCTTACTAGTATTTGATCATACGTACCCTTCCAATTCGCTTTGCTAGGCAACCCTAGAAACTTTATGAAATAATTCGAAATTCAAAATGTAGGTGTACAACAATTTGTAAATCAGTGTTTTTTGATGGCACTCATTAGAGTATGCTATTGAGATTGGTTACTCCGGTATGTAATCCATTGTTTTGATTTCAACTCAAATGTCAGAAGACTTCTTACGTTTTGTTAGAGTTAAATTACTTGAATTAGTATTCAGGTAGAATTATTGGCTTTTGGTAAATTTCTACCGAATTCATGAAAGAGTAGTCCGTTCTAATAACTCTTTCTATCGGAAGGTTAATCCATGAAATTTTTCTATGTTTCCATTCATGGCTATTACTAAATGTAGATTTAGCGTTAATAAGTGAGGATGAATGGGGAATTCCATTACGAATGAATTTGTGAGCAATGGGTGTTGTGGTTGTGCATTTAGTTGCAAAACCTCTACTGTCGTTCAATGATTGAATCAAGTTGTTAAACCTAGTATTGTAAATATTAATAGCCCAAGACTTTAGTAAATGGCTTTTTTTCGTTGTATATTTGTGTGCATAACGCACATGAATTCCGAATATCGCATAAAAACACGTTTTTGGATTGAAGGAAAGGAAGGGACTTTCTTAGGTGAAGGTCGTATTCGATTACTTCAAGCCATCCATGAAACAGGTTCCATAACGGGAGCTGCCAAATCTTTGGAGATCTCGTATCGTAAGGCTTGGAAAATGGTAGACATTATGAACGAACAAGCTAAAATTCCTTTAGTGGTTCGTCAATCTGGAGGGAAAAGTGGTGGAGGTACACTGGTGACCCCAAAGGGAGAACATGCAATCGCAACTTATTTGGCATTTAAATCGAAGTGCAACGCTTTTATAGAGGAAACGTTTAAAGAATTTGATTTTTAATGAGACTCACGAATACATTTTCAGATTTGACTATTATAATTCTAGCCGGTGGAAAAAGCACTCGTATGGGAAGAGATAAGGGTTTTTTGAATGTGGGTGTGGATTCTTTTGTGAAAAGAATACTAAACGTTTCTCAGCAGCTAACCTCAAATATTTTTATTTCGGTAAATAAAACGAACCAATCCAATTACCAATCCCTTGGTGTTCCATTAGTGGTAGATGAAGAACCAGAAAATGGCCCCATAGGAGGTATCGTTTCATCCATTAAAAGATTGAAAACCAATTGGTTTTTGGTGTTGGCTGTAGATTCACCTCTGGTAACGGCTATTAGCTTAAATAACCTTTGGATGAGTAAAGAGGGATATGAAGGTGTTCTTTACAGATCGGGACATACCATTCACCCATTGGTCGCATTGTATCATAAACAAACAATTCCAAGATGGAAGAATGCGCTTAGTCAGGGTAAATTGAAAATAACCACCTTGGTGGAGACCTTCCATTTATTGAGAATTGAAGTATCTGGCTCTAATGAAAATGCAATTCAAAATATCAATACACCGGAGGAATACTCGGAGGTAATAAAACATGTATCAAATGGAAATTAAGGTTTTATACTTCGGTATGATAGCCGAATGGAAAGGGGGATCGGAAGAAAAAAGAATGGTTGATAATACGATGCACACGCAACAGTTATTGGATAGCATTGCGATGGAGATTCCTGGAATAAAAGATATAAATTATGTTGTCGCACTTAATCGGTCTATGATTGAAGAAAGTATGGCATTAGTGAATGGGGACGAAGTTTCCATCTTTCCACCATTTGCAGGAGGATAAAAAATGTGGAGTAAAGAAGAAATATCACGTTTTAAACGACAGTTGCTTTTACCGGAAATGGGTGAAATGGGGCAGCTTGCGCTAAAAAACGCAAAAATACTGGTCGTTGGAGCCGGAGGGTTGGGAAATGTGGTATGTGCTTATTTAGCGGCTGCTGGAGTGGGTAGAATCACCATTGTGGATCATGACGGTGTGGATATATCCAATTTACAAAGGCAAGTCATGTTCACTCAAAGGGATATTGGGCTTCCAAAAGCGAGGCAATTGGCAATGCGTTTAGAGGCTTTAAACAATACCTGCCAATATGTTCCTGTAATCTCAAGTATAAATAAAAGTAATGGTATTCAAATATTTGGTAGTCACGATTTAGTAATTGATTGCGTGGATCAAATTGACGTGCGGTATTTATTAAATGACCTATCTGTTTATCGAAATATTCCTTTAGTGTACGGGGCTATTCACCGGTTTGAAGGGCAAGTGTCGGTATTTAATTTTAAGGGGAGTGGAACCTATCGGTGTGTATTTCCTGAAAAGAAGGATAAAAACCGGGTACCAAACTGTGAAGAAATAGGCGTTATTGGCGTTTTACCTGGCCTTGTTGGATTGTATCAAGCGATGGAGGTAATCAAATTGATTACTGGAATGGGAAAGGTTCTAAGTAACCAAATTTTGATGATTGATTTACTGAAAACTACCCATTCAAAATTTGAATTCAAACGCAAAGAGGAAGCCATACAAATGGCTTTTAATAGGATACAGGATATTGCGAAAAAAAGTGTGATAACAAAACAAAGAGACCTTAAAGCCATGGATCTGGAAGGTTTTATTACCAGAAACCCAAATCTTCAAATTATTGATATTCAAGAAGAATTATCAAAATCACATTGGGGAGATATTGAAGTCAAGCATATTCCAGATTACCTGTTTCAAGAGCAGATCCAAGAATTTGATCGAAAGCAAACCATTTTGGTATATTGTCGTAAAGGAGTAAAAAGTAATTGGGCAATTCAGGTAATGGATGACCTAGAGTTTAAAGATATTTATCAACTTTCTGGTGGAATTTCATCAGTAACGGATTAAGATAATGGAGAAAACGAAAAAGATAAAAAACGTGTTTCGAGAGGGGGCAATTTCTTCTGAAATGATTGGGAAATCAATTGCAACTCATCAAACCAAAACACAAATTGGGGCGCATGAAATTTTTTTGGGCCAAGTACGTGCCGATGTCATTGATGGGAAAATGGTCTGTGCTATTGAGTATTCGGCTCACGAAGAAATGGCCAATCAAATAGTACACGATATACGTGAAGCTGCTTTTGAAAAATATGACTTAAGCTGCATGCACATTTATCATAGTTTAGGTTCTGTTGCCGCAGGGGAGATTTGCTTATTTGTTTTTGTTTCCTCTGCACATCGAATACCGGCACGGGAAGCCTTGGCATTCCTAGTGGACGAAATAAAAAGTAAGTGTCCTATTTTTGGTAAAGAAATTTTTGAAGATAAATCACATCAATGGAAAGTAAATAAATGAGATATGAAATTACCATAACAGCGGCTAGTGAGTTGCAATACCTTCAAATATTGGTGTTGGCAAAATACATGGCCTTAGACTTATTTGATGTTCGGAGAGATCAATTTGTGGTGGCCTTAGAGGGACAAAAAATCATAGGGTTTACTCGGCTAAAAAATAAAACAGATTTGTTTGAACTAGCTACTATGGGAGTAGTTAGAGGGTATAGAGGACAAGGGGTTGGACGTTTATTAATTAAATATTTCACCGAAAAATATGAAAATCTACACCTAGTTACTTGCATTCCTAAACACTTTGAGAAGCAAGGGTTTTCAAGGGTCGAACACGTTCCTGAATGTCTGAAATCAAAATATAATAATACCGCCCTTTGGGCGGGTTATGGAGATCCCGTTGTATTGGTTTTCCGTAACGACAAGGAAGATTAAAAATGGTAGATATTACACATAAGGTAAATACACTTCGAACCGCTACTGCTCAGGCAATTGTAAAAGTGAGCAAAACAGAAACGATAGAAGCACTAAATAACAATACTGTTCCAAAAGGGAATGTGTTTGAAATGGCTAAAGCGGCCGGATTATTAGGCGTGAAAAACACGCCCCTTATTTTACCCGATTGTCATCCCTTACCTATAGAATTTACAGGTATTGAATACCGTATTGATGGTTTGACTATTCAAGTTAAAATGACGGTGAAAACCATTTATAAAACAGGAGTGGAGGTAGAAGCTATGCATGGTGCGAGTGTGGTCGCTTTAACGATGTATGATATGCTTAAACCCATAGATAAAGGGGTGGAGATTCAGGATATAAAACTGTTAAGTAAAACGGGCGGAAAATCTGATTTTAAAGATCGTTTCCGTACCGATTTAACTGCTGCTGTGGTGGTTTGTTCGGATACAATTGCCGCAGGGCAAAAAGAAGATAAAGCGGGTAAAGTGATCATAGCAAAACTAGAAGAGGCAAGTATAGAAATTAAAGACTACACGGTGATTCCAGATGAAAAAGAGGAAATTGCTAAAAAGCTACAAGATTATGTAGATGTTAATATGGATTTAGTCATCTATACCGGTGGTACAGGTTTAAGCAAGCGAGATGTTACTCCGGAAGCATTAAAACCATTATTGGATATTGAAATTCCGGGAATCGCAGAAGCCATTAGAAGTTATGGTCAGGAAAGAATGCCATTTGCAATGCTATCAAGAAGCGTAGTTGGAATTAAAGGGCAAACTCTTGTGTTTGCACTTCCGGGCTCTACTAGAGGAGCACAGGAGTCTATGGATGCTGTATTTCCCTTTGTACTTCATTTATTTAGAATTATGAAAGGTGCACGACATGATAATTGATCAACATCAACGTATTCATAGTTATTTACGGATTTCACTTATTGAGCGATGTAACTTAAGATGTACGTATTGTATGCCCGAAGAAGGAATTCCATTACTTCCCAAATCGCATATTATGCAAAATGAGGAAATAGTAGGTATCTCTAAAGAATATGTGAAACTAGGCGTAACTAAAATTAGGCTGACTGGTGGTGAGCCTTTGATGCGTAAAGGACTGGATGATATATTGGAAGGTCTGCAAGCTTTGAACGTGGATTTGGGTATGACAACCAATGCGATTTTATTGGATAAGCATTGGGATTTGTTAAAACGTACGGGATGTACTAAAATCAATATCAGTTTAGATTCATTGGTGGCAGAAAAGATGAATGCTTTGTCTCGTAGAAACAAGTTTGATATCATCATGAAAAACATTCTTGAAACCATTAAACGGGGGTTTGAGGTGAAAATAAATGTGGTTTTGTTGAAAGGAACAAACGATAATGAAATTGTTGATTTTATAGAATGGGGACGCCATTTACCCATTACGGTTCGTTTTATTGAATTTATGCCCTTTAGTGGAAACAAATGGGACTGGAAAGAAAATGGGGTTTCCTTACAAGATGTGTTAAGTAAAGCCACTACTCATTTTGGAAAGGATGAAATTGAAAGAGTGGAGGACGCCCCTAATGATGTTTCCAAAAACTATCGCATAAAGGGTTCTATTGGCAAATTTGCTGTAATAGCAACCGTTTCAAATCCATTTTGCGATACCTGTAACCGAATGCGATTAACTGCGGATGGTAAAATGAAAAACTGTTTATTCTCTAAATCAGAAACCGATGTTTTAAAGGCATTCCGTGCGGGTGAGGATATTCAAAAAGTCATCCGTGATGGGGTTTGGAATAAAAAGGACGTTCGTGCAGGAATGACTAATTTCGAGGACTTTTCCGATCCTGCTCAAAACCAGGAAAACAGGAGTATGATCCGTATTGGAGGGTAAGGTTAGAGTCGGTTTTACCCAAATCATGGGGTAAATCTTCCTGTACCATTTTAGTTCAAAAAGTGAATAGCAATTCTACCTTGTATACAGGTAGCAAAACATAGCCATACGTTTTCTCCTTTCAGGTAAGGATTTTCATAGACCTTTGTAGGGGACTACCCTTTTGAAATTCCACTTTGATTCTCACATCTTCAAAATGGCCTTCTTTCATTTTACAGTTTGCAATTGTTTCCTTACGATTAAATCCAAGTCCTAATCCTAAAAATTCAAATAACACCGGATCGTTTTATTTCTAAAAAGAGAAGGTGAGTAGATCCATTTGGAATTTCAAACGAATTGTACCCGAACGTACTAATCAGGTAAAATTACTTGTTGAAAAACCTTGTTGTTACAGTTATTTAGCCGCTAGAAAATTCACATTCTGATTTGAGTGCAGTGATTTCAACAATGTTTTTTTTTAGTTGTTGATAATGAGGGGGGTGAGTTGGTTTTTGAAGAGTGACTGTAGTAACAGAGATTAACCTTTATGTATTTTTTTTTATTCAATTGGAGGGGAAAAGTCTGTTGACAGTAGTCGATAACTTAATGAATACAATATGACAACCGCTAGCTATAGAGAATTGAAACGATATAAGTACCAGTTAATGGAAGACTTTATATACGTGACTGAAATTAGAGGATTCGAAGTGAATTTGGAGCTGATAAAATTGGATGCCGATGGAAATTTAACCATAATAAAATATTATGCATGGGATGGTGCAAGTGGTCCAACAAGAGATTCATCTTGCTCCATGCGAGCATCTCTTGTTCATGATGCATTTTATCAATTAATGCGTATGGGAATTGTATCTCAAGATCAAGTGGTCCCGGTAGATAAATTGTTTCGTAAAATTTTACTAAAAGATGGAATGGGCTCGTTTAGAGCTTGGTATTGGTATAAGGGGTTGCGTTTAGCAAATGGTAAAGCAGCAAAGCCAGAACCTTTTAAAGACCCTAAAATTTTTAAAGCTCCAGTTACTGATTTTTTTGCTACTTTTTTATGAGAATTGTATTCTTTGCGAACAGTATAGTTGCACTTCCAGTTTTTCAATTTTTAGCCTTAAACCGATGGGTTGTGGGGATTTGTATGACGGAAAAGGAATTCGATCAAAAACAACAGTTTATTCAAATTGCCGAATGGTCTCAAATTCCAGTTTTGGAAATTTCGACCCATAAATTTGAGGATCCCCTCGTACATTGGCTGAAAGAAATACAACCCAGTCTGGGATTAGTTTTTACTTTTTCGTTAAAAATCCCTAAGAGTGTCATTAACTCCGTCAAGGATGGATTCTTTAATATCCATTTTGGAAAATTGCCAGATTATAGAGGTCCAGAGCCTTTGTTTTGGAATATGGTGAACCAAGAAAAAGAAGTGGTCATTACCCTTCATAAAATGACAGATAAATTTGATTCCGGGCCTATTGCATTGGAAGATCCATTGCCTGTAATGAGCCATGAGAATTATGGTAGTTTGCAGTTACGGCTATCCAATAGGGCCGTGAACATCGTAAATTGTTTTATGCAACAATTAGGAGAGGGTTCGTTGGTTTTGACGAAACAAACATTAAAAAAATCTAATACATACTCCAGACCACAACTTGAGGATGTCAAAATTAATTGGGAAAAGCAAAACGCCACCGAAATATCCGCTCTGGTTAGAGCGGTTAATCCATGGAATAAAGGAGCAATTACCTATGGTGGAGAGGTGATGGTAAAGATTATTTTGATCCGTGTGATTTCAGAAAGTTCATTACAAGTGGATAAAACCCCCGGGACCGTTTTGGAAATTACAAATAAGGATCACTTAGATATTGCCACTTTGAATGGAGGGGTGATTCGGGTGGAAGCCTTATACTTAGAAGAAGGATATATATCCCCTCAAGAATTTATTAACT
>CAJXZP010000090.1 GCA_913062955.1 uncultured Flavobacteriales bacterium
CACCTCACTCTTTTACAAATCTGTTTAATATGAAAGGTAGATTTTTCTTTCATTTTTATACAGAACGAAACTAAAGGTCATATTATAGCTTTTCAATTCTGTTTGGAAAACAGGATTAGAAAACCTTTATGGCAACTGTATTAACACCGTCAAGTTTAACTTTATGTGGATGAATAATCGCTTATCGTGATCCAGATCACCCGTTAATTCGGGGACCTTTTTTTTAGGCGCTTAACCTAAATGCAATGGGGTGTGCTCCTCGGTATCATATGCTGGCCATCCTTTACCCACCGGACTCAACCGTGGTGAATGTCCTCGTTGTACTCCTATTTATTTGGACGCTATCACGGGCCTCGCTTGATGGTAGAACATAAACTAGCGGATAGAATGGGGGCTAAATTTAATTTAAAGTGTCTCCGATTAAATATTAGTCGGAGACACTATTGCGCTTAACTCTTACCGTCTTTAGTAGGTTTATAATTATAGTAGTTATTCGTAATGTTTACTACTTTCTTTGGACCCTTGTATTTTGTAAGTGCTATCCACATTTGAACACCTGCTTCAACGTCATCCTTATTGACCGAATCAAAAAACTCGATAACTAAATTTATGTAATACATATTCTGTATTGATTTTTATAATTTTATTAAATCAACACCTATCTCATATACCGATACCTAAAAAATGTCTACTTTTGTATTGTAAAACTATGGTATGCCCCAGAGTATGAATCTGGTGTACAAAGGGTTGGTGTAATTACTGACCTTTTTTTATGCCTTATATTTTAGCATAAATCCTATTCGAGACATTCTCTATTTAATATCACATGATTTCTATTTATTTAATAACGTTAAAAATATATTTCTGTACACCAACCTGTTTTGTCAAATGAAAATTCTTTTCAATTGGGGAATCTGAGTATCAGTACCTTGTGAGGTTTATGCAAAGTTAAGCTTCAATATTAATTATGCGAGTATTGTTGAAAAAAAGTAAATATATTTTATTAACATCGTTGTTAATAAATGTTTGGCCGTTGCTGAATAAAATATCAAAACAAATACCAAGGCTATAAGCGGCCCAATACAATGCCGCTATACTAAAGGTCATCCGTTAATTCGGGTGATCTTTTTTTTTCGTCAACGGATTTGGTACAGGTCTTCATAGGTGATCGCCACCACCCGAAATAGAGTTGGTGTGTATTTTGTCACGGAAATAATTTGGATGAGATACGGAGCTTGGAAACAATTACGTACATTTATGGTTAACCAAATATGAAAACCATGAAGAAATTTTACACCCTATTATTACTACTTAGTGTATCAACAATTTCATTTAGTCAAGTAACCTCAAAGCAAACCTTATCAACCAAAAAATTTGTAGCTGGTCTATTAAAAATTGAACACGTTCAAACCGAAACAGAAGGTGCAGTATCTCAATATGTTTCGGTATTCTTTAGGGATGCACAATACGCCCAACTCGTAGAATTCGGAGGAACTTTGTTTTTCAATCAAACAGACCTAGATCAATTTATTAGTAATCTTGAAGTAATCGCCAAAAATGCCAGTGAGAAAAAAGAATCTTCTGTGAAAATTAACGATGATTTAAGTATTAGATCAACCACAAAATATGTTTTCTTTAATGGGCAATTAGGTTCTTACCAAACATTTAGCTCAAAAGCTTGTATGAAAATAGTAGCATACATGAAGACCATTAAAATTGTGTCTTTCAAGTAATTGGTATAAATGTATTCTGTCAAGGGTTCGATCAAGGGTTCTATTAACCCCGAAGCATGTTACCAAATGATAAATAAAGAATAGGAGCAGGTTGTAATATTATAGCTTTTCAATTCTGTTTGTAAAACAGGATTAGAAAACCTTTATGGCAACTCTATTAGCACGTCAAGTTTAACTTTATACGGATGAATAATCGCTTATCGTGATCCAGACCACCCAATAATACGGGGTTAGTAGAAAATTCCTAAAATGCTGTTGAGGCTAGTTTCGTGCGCATAAATCAATTGTGTATCTTTACGAGGCACGACAAATAATGAAACCTTGGGATTAAAAATTAAAAATTATGACAGAAGATGAAAAAGATAAATTAGTGGATCAATTTCTAAGTACGATGGGTACCGGATATTCACAGAAATTAAATCGGGAACATATTAAATTGGAAAAGGAATTAAATAGTTATGTTAAATCATTTCGGGAAGAAATTGTGGAGATCGAAATGAAAAAAAATGATTGGAATAAAAAACAATGGCATATTATAAACACCACAAATAAGATGTACCGAAAGATATGCGAGTCTCAAATTAAAATAGATTCTTATAACGGAGTTGTTAAACCCGATTTTTTCACGCGCAGAGTGGGATTAGGGGACGATGTCGCAGAAGAATCTAACCTTTAATCAAAGTGATAATTTCGGTTCCATTTGTTGAAATACGTAACCAATTCGTAAAATGGAATCTTGTAGAATAGATATTACGGATTGGGTAAGCCTCCTTTTAGGTTGAATAAGGGAGGCATTCCTGATTCTTGTTCCAAAATAAGAATGGCCTCTTTACTGGTAATACCTCTATTGCAATACACCACCAGAGGTAGGTTGGTGGGGATTTCTTTCACCCTATGTTTTAAATCCGCCAGGGGAATATGAGTCCCACCCATAGAATGAGTTTGACGATCCGCTAGGGTACGGACATCTAACAAGTGATAGTTGGATTTTGAAGTATGAAAATCAGCAAAACTTAATTCCTTTATGTGGGTAGTCTCACAATGAAAAAGTTCTTCCTTGGGTAAGTCGGAGATTTGGATCTCTAGATTCTTTTCAAACCTCAAAATCCTTTGATGGGAAGTAAGTGCATTGTAAATCAATAACTTTCCTCGAAGGGGTTGACCTAGACCTAAAATGAGTTTGAGCACTTCGTTGGCCTGAAAGGACCCGATTAATCCAGGCAGAATCCCCAAAACCCCAATTTCCGAACAGTTTTGAGGCGGATGCGTTTGAGGAGCGGGGTATAGGCATCGATAGGTCGGACCGTTTTGATAATTAAAAACGGATACTTGTCCTTCAAATTTATGAATAGAACCAAATACCACTGGTTTATGAGTTAAAACCGCGGCATCGTTAATAAGGTAACGGGTAGTGAAATTGTCTGTGCCATCTACTATAATATCAAAATTTCGAAAGTGATCCAAGGCATTTTGAGAAGTGAGTTTTTTATCGATCGGTATAACGGTAATGAATGGGTTGATTTGTGTCAATCTTTTAGCAGCCGAAAAAGCTTTCGATTTCCCTATATCGCTATGTCCGTACAATATTTGCCTTTGTAAATTACTTTGATCCACGGTATCATGATCTAAAATTCCAATTTGCCCCACCCCAGCAGCGGCCAAGTATTGAAGAATAGGGCACCCTAATCCACCTGCGCCAATCATTAAAACTTTGGCCGATTTTAACTTGAGCTGTCCCTCTAGTCCAATTTCGTCTACCCTTAAATGACGGCTATATTGGATGTTTTCTTCTGTTGTAAGTTTCATAATCTGGGTGTTAGTTGGCTGGGTTGAAATGGTGCCAGTCTTTCCAAACCACCTCAAAGCCTTTCGAAGAAAGCATTTTGGATATTTCTTCGGTGGAACGATTATCCGATATTTCAAATTGCTCTAACGACTCTTTCTCCACGGTGTAACCACCCGGGTTGGTTTTGGATTCGGCACTGATCGAAGTGATTCCGAAATGGATAATATGATCTCTAAAGGTTTCACTTTCTCGAGTGGATAAGGATAACTCTACATCTTCATCCAATAATCGAAAGGCACATATTAACTGGGCTAAATCCGAATCGGTCATGGCCACCTTGGGTTCTAAACCACCCGAATGTGGGCGTAGTCTAGGAAAGGAGATCGAGTATTTTGTTTTCCAATAGGTTTTTTGCAAATACCTTAAATGCAATGCGGTAAAGAAACTATCGGCTCGCCAATCTTCTAAACCGAACAAAGCGCCTAATCCAATTTTATGAACTCCTGCTTTACCCAGTCTATCGGGGGTATCTAAACGGTAATCAAAATTGGATTTTTTCCCTTTCGGGTGATGTTTCTTGTATTCTTCTCGATGGTAAGTTTCTTGATACACCAAAACCGCATAAAGCCCTTCCCCTATTAATTGTTCGTACTCCTCTTTTTCAAGGGGCTGTACTTCAATAGTGATATTGGCAATTTCCGATTGAATAAGTCGAATCGCATTTTTGATATACTCTACCCCAACCGTTTTATTAGCCTCACCGGTCACCAATAAAATATGATTGTATCCTTTTGATTTTAAGAAGGATACTTCTTGAGAAATTTCAGCGTCTGTTAACGTTTTACGTGGAATTTTATTGGTCAAACTAAATCCACAATAGGTGCATATATTTTGACATTCGTTACTCAAGTACATCGGGGCATACATCTGTATGGTATTCCCAAATCGCTTTTGAGTTTGCGCTTTACTGGCCTGTGCCATTTCTTCCAAAAATGGTTGGGCCGCAGGCGAAATCAAAGCTTTAAAATCTTCGAGATCTCGTTTGGGATTCTGTAAGGCACGTTGAACATCTGCTTCCGTTTTGTTGCGAATACTGTTCAGCGTATCGGCCCACGAATGGGTGTCAAATATGTTTTTGAAAGAGTGCATGGGACCGACTTAACTTAAAAACTGTGTGAGTGGACTACTGGCTTCTGCATGTGCTTTGACGGGTGCTAATTTTGCTTCATATGCCATTCGACCTGCTTTCACAGCCCATTTAAATGCTTCTGCCATAGCTACTGGGTTTTGAGAAACCGCAATGGCCGTATTTACTAAAACTGCATCGGCACCAATTTCCATCGCGTGAGCTGCATGAGAGGGGCTTCCAATCCCAGCATCTACAATCACAGGAACATTACTTTGGGCAATAATGATATCCAAAAATTCAATGGTTTTAAGACCTTTATTACTTCCAATGGGGGCACCAAGTGGCATCACACATTGGGCACCCACATCTTCCAAGCGCTTGCATAAAACCGGATCGGCATGGATGTAAGGCATCACTACAAATCCTAATTTCACCAATTCTTCCGCTGCTTTTAAGGTTTCAATAGGGTCGGGTAGGAGGTATTTGGGATCGGGATGAATTTCTAATTTCACCCAGTTGGTACCCAATGCTTCTCGTGATAATTGGGCTGCAAAAACGGCTTCTTTAGCTGTTCGAACACCCGAAGTATTCGGTAATAAATGAATATGAGGATGCGCCAGATGTTTTAAAATATCGTCTTGTTCGTTCTCCGGATCTACGCGTTTTAAAGCTACAGTAATCAATTCGCTCTCCGAGGCCAGTAACGATTTTTCCATTTGTTGGGAGGAACTAAATTTTCCGGTTCCGGTAAATAAACGAGAATGAAATTCTTTATCCGCAATTTTTAATATACTCATGATGTTACTTTTAATTTTTGAAAAAATCACAGTGAGCTAACACCTGTGAAATGTTTGGAAGTGTGGTATTGGATAGTAATCCAGAAACCGCAATCCCATGGATATCGGTGGTTTGAAGTTCCTTCGCTTCTGGAAGTGCTATTCCTCCAATGGCATAAACGGGAAGCATATGCCCGTTCTGTTTTAACTTTTGTAGAATGGTGATGTATCCGGTAATTCCCAGTACGGGACTTAATTTCTTTTTTGTTTCCGTAAATTGAAACGGTCCTAAGCCAATGTAATCTACCTTTTTAGCGATTAAATCCATACAGTCTTGGTAGGTGTTTGCGGTGCCTCCAATCAGGAAATTGGATCCTAAGATTTCTCGTGCTTTCAACGGACACATATCTTCTGTACCCAAATGAACGCCATCGGCTTGAATGGCTTTAGTTATTTCTACCTGATCGTTGATTATAAATGTGGCTCCATATTTACCACAAATGGCTTGCGCTTCCAGGGCCAATTTCATGACCAATTCGCTATTCTCATTTTTGGTCCGTAGTTGCACCAATTTCACCCCTGCTTCACATACATTCTGAATGTTTTGCAAATGATCGGGTTGCGATATGTAATAGAGTTTATCCATGATATCCCAATAAGCTTTCGTTAGAATTTAAGAAGGTCTCGATATAGGTTTTACCCATTTTAACAGCTTCCAATAAGGAAAAACCCAAGGCCAAATAACTGGTAATGGCGGAGGATAATACACACCCACTACCATGCTTTGGGTAACAATGTTCGGATTTGGGTAATAGATGCTGTTTTTCACCGGATTTGAAGTACAAAATGTCCTCTCCTACAGATTCTGTGTAATGGCCTCCTTTCAACAACACATTGGTGTTGGAACTTAATAATTGAAGGGTCTGTGTTACCGAAAGGTCCGCAAACAAACTTTCAATTTCTATTCGATTGGGAGTAATCAAGTAGAGTTTGGGTAAAACCTCTAATAAAACGGAATCGGTTGCGGTATGAAAGGTGTAATCCGAACTTGATTTCAAGACCGGATCTAAAATGATCTTGACCTTTGGATTTTTTACCATTAGGTAATCCACTACGTGTTTCAAAACGCTCCAATTCTCGATAATTCCAATTTTCACATATTCTATGGGAAACCGATCCCAAAGCACATCGATCTGTTTTTTGAGGATGGCCATAGAAACCCAATGGCATTCATGAAAGGTGGTATCGTTTTGAATGGTGTTTGCACTCGCTATAGAGAAACCATAACAACGCAAACTTTCCATGGTTTTGATATCTGCTGTTAAACCGGCACCTCCCGAGGGATCAAGTCCTGCAATGCTTAATATGTTAGGTCTGTTTTTTAACATAAAACCGATGGATAAGCTTTATTTAATTGATTGAATTGATGTACGGGGTTTTCGTTCTGCCAAATGCATCCCAGTGCGGCAACCCCGTCAAATCCCAAGGCAAAAGCCGCTGCTATGTTCTGTTCCTGAATCCCTCCAAGCGCTACAATGGTTTTACTTGAAGAGGTCACATCAAAAGTTTTACCCAAATAATTATTTTTGGAAATAGAGGTAAACACCGGACTCAAAAATGAATAGCTAAAGTTGTAAGCGCAAGTTTCCAATTCTGATAGTTCATGAAAAGAAGAGCTTACCTCAAAATTTTTGGTTCGGAAGGAATCTGCATAAATGTGCAAACCATCTTTCAGACTGTTTCTCTGGTGTTCTGGTAAATGAATGCCTTTCAACGAAAATTCCGTACTTAATTCATGAAATTGATGAATCATGATTTTACCATGAAAATCAGGATGAATTTCTCGTATCAATTCCAAATAGCACGATTTTGTCCATCCCGGTTTTCTCAAATGCAAAATTTCTAGTCCATTTTGAAACAATAAGTTCAAGATTTGACCTTCATTTTGAATGTGATTTTCTGCAGTGATAACAACGAGCATATTATAGAATGAATACGAGAAATTAATGAGTGTTTATAGATATACTTCCGAACCCTTTTCCTTGAATTCTTTCGATTTTTCTGCCATTCCTTTGGCAAAAACCTCATCTCCAACTACTTCATTTAGAGCTGCAAAATCTCGTACTTCTTGCGAAATCTTCATCGAACAGAATTTGGGTCCACACATCGAACAGAAGTGTGCGATTTTAGCTCCTTCAGCCGGTAAAGTTTCATCGTGGTATTCACGAGCCAACTCCGGATCAAGTCCTAAATTGAATTGATCTTCCCATCTAAACTCAAATCGTGCTTTACTCAATGCATCATCCCGGTGTTGTGCTCCCGGATGTCCCTTGGCCAAATCGGCTGCATGAGCGGCTAACTTGTAGGTAACTACCCCTGTTCTTACATCTGCTTTATTGGGTAAGCCCAAATGTTCTTTTGGCGTTACATAACACAACATCGCACAACCAAACCAGCCAATCATAGCGGCTCCAATACCCGAAGTAATGTGATCATAACCTGGTGCAATATCGGTGGTTAACGGACCCAAAGTGTAAAACGGTGCTTCGTCACACACTTCGAGTTGTTTATCCATATTGGCTTTAATCAGGTGCATCGGGACGTGCCCGGGGCCTTCAATAAACGTTTGTATATCATGTTTCCATGCAATTTTGGTCAATTCTCCCAATGTTTCTAATTCAGCAAATTGGGCTTCATCATTAGCATCTGCAATACAACCTGGACGTAAACCATCCCCTAACGAAAAGGCCACATCGTAGGCTTTCATGATTTCACAGATATCCTCAAAATGGGTGTATAAAAAACTTTCCGTATGATGTGCTAAACACCATTTTGCCATGATGGATCCACCACGAGAAACAATTCCTGTAATTCTTTTAGCCGTCATCGGAACGTATCGTAAACGAACCCCAGCATGAATGGTAAAATAATCCACCCCTTGTTCCGCTTGTTCAATCAGGGTATCTCTAAAAATTTCCCATGTCAAATCTTCGGCTACTCCGTTTACCTTTTCTAAGGCTTGGTAAATAGGAACCGTTCCTACCGGTACTGGAGAATTTCTAATAATCCATTCTCTGGTTTCATGAATATTACTTCCAGTAGACAGATCCATAATATTATCGGCTCCCCAACGGCAAGCCCACACCGCTTTTTCTACTTCTTCCTCAATAGAAGAGGTGGTAGCAGAATTACCAATATTTGCATTGATTTTCACCAAAAAGTTACGCCCAATAATCATGGGTTCACTTTCCGGATGGTTGATGTTCGAAGGGAGCACCGCACGACCTCTTGCGATTTCGGAACGTACAAATTCAGGCGTAACTTTATGAGGAATACTGGCTCCAAAATCTTGCCCCGGATGTTGGGTAGATAAACGATGCATTTCTTCCAACTTCATGTTTTCACGAATCGCTACATATTCCATTTCAGGGGTAATGATACCTTGCTTGGCATAGTGCATTTGAGATACATTTTTTCCCTTCTTCGCTCGTTTTGGTTTGTTGATCAAGTTGAAACGTAAGTGGTCTAACTTGGGGTCATTTAAACGTTCGTTACAGTATTTAGACGAAAATTCATCCAAGGTTTCCACGTCATTTCGTTTCGCTACCCAAGGATCTCTAATCCGATCTAACCCATCATGAATATTAATGGTTTTATTGGGGTCCGTATACGGACCAGAAGTATCGTAAATAACAACCGGTTGATTGGGAGTCCTATTTTTTGTAATGGAATCTATGGTATCGCTGAGCTCAATTTGACGCATTGCCACTTCAATTTCTGGATGGATTTGGCCCGAAACGTAAATTTTAGTGGAACTTGGAAATGGATTTTTGGTCACTTCCGTTTTTTTAGGAGCGGTGTCTTTTGTTTTCATGATTCAATTCTTTTTGTTATCGTAATAAAATGTAGATGGTTATCCCCCTGGAGTTGCCGTAATAATTAATACTTGGTCTTGGGGAACCAAGAAAGTATCGGACCACAAGGATTGGGAAATAATAGAATCATTTATTGCCACAGCAATGCCATTAGATTCTATTTGTAAATGTTCAACTAATTGGTTAAGTGAGGTGTTGCTTGCAACTTCATGCGTCTCATTATTTACTGTTATACGTATCATTATTATAGTTTAATACTAAAAATAAAATAGGGGATAACAGAAAATAATGTGAAATAGGTATAGTAGTATACCGAACGATACTACAACTTTTCCCTACGCTGGTATAAACCAAATCAGGTTCGAAGGCTATTTCTCAAACTATTTCTAGTTACACCTAAAGTTTCTCAAAATGTCTTGTCGTAAACGACTCTCCAAAACTAGCAATTAATTATGCTGTCGGGCTCTTAATGAGTTAGAATAAATGTTTTTTAGCATGGTGTGTCGTTAAATGCTTGTTTGTTAATGGAATAAAAGTCACGATAGTACTGGTGTGACCATTAATCCGGTCGGAAGGTTGAAATAGGAGAGCGAATAACAACGAATGGAAAATAGGGGTCATATTTGTTAATTCAATGAATAAATGGAACCTTTGGAAGCTAAACGCTATTTAATAGTATTCAAATTCTGCTTATTTGGACCCGGACTTGAATACCAAATAAGTGGAAAATTGGGTGATCGAAACCGTTGCTAAAACCTAAACTATGGCAGGAGAAGGAAGTGTATTACACATGATTAAGTCTTTGAAGGCAAATAGGTCTTTGTTGAAAAAACGAAAACCGATGACTTCGGGTAAAATGGAAAAGAAACCCTTAATAGACCACAAGGAATTTACATCCGAAGCTAAGAAAGTATATTACACTAAATTGGCAGAAGAGAAAGCAAGCAATTGGAAAAAAATGATTGTGGCAGGTGGATTAACTTTAGTAGGTTTGGTTGTTTTTATTTCGGGTCTTATATATTGGATGCGAATGGTGTTTGACTTTTAATGCAACGTATGATACGAAAAAGTATAGTTTTTATCGGATTCCTTTTTTGGAGTGCCGCATTCTTGGCGCAAGAAACGGATGCCAAATGGGTGCGTAAAATGCGACCTGTTTTTTTGAAACTAAGTGTAGGGTTAAATAATTCGAGTTTTAGAGATTTTGCGACCTCCCCTTTATTTTACTCCGGTTCCTCCGTATATGGAGAAGTAGGGTATTTAAAAAAGGATGCCGGTAGAGAAGTCGATTTTGGAATTAATTATTCCTTAGGTCGAAACACGAGTATTGTGAAAACCAATGGAGCCTCCAGTTTAATTCATACGTTATCGGGTTATTATTCCCGACTTTATAAAATCAATAGTTGGTCAGATTCTACTTGGAATTTTAAAGCAGGTGCCATGCTGAATATTACCGGAAACTATCGGTATAACCCAAGTTTACAGAACAATGGGGAAGGAATGGAGATCATTGGGAATTTATTAGGTTCGATGCAAGTGGAAAGGGATTTATCTAGAATGGAGACCAAACATAAAAAGTTCCTTTTTATAAAGTATAACCTTCACCCCAGACAAATGGAGTTGGGATTTCGATTAAATGTAGGTTGGATCAATAGTTCCTACCGAAATGGATTTGTTTACTCCGGTCAATCCAGTATTATTAATGAATTCAAGGCTTTCGACCGATACGAGTTTTCCATGTTTTCGGGTTTTAGAATGAGTTCCGCTTTAGCGTATACTCTACATCTGGATAATGAAAATGCCCTTCGGTTTTCATACGTATGGGATGCCTACAAAACAGGGGGTGATTTTGATTCATTTGAAATGGCTAGTCATATTTTAAAATTCTCTTTACTAATAATGTCTGTAGCCCCCTTAGAAACAGCATCTTTAATTTGTTCTCGAATAAATTTAGCTGCGGTGAGTCGTACGACAGGTCCTAGATTAGTTTCTTTTTTCAAAGGATCATCAAGAACATATTTTTCTGAAAAATCTTTCATACCTTCAATAAAATCATCATATATTGCATTATCAACATATATTC
>CAJXZP010000091.1 GCA_913062955.1 uncultured Flavobacteriales bacterium
GATGAAAAAGGACCGGTTCAGATTGAACTGATTAATGGCTAAAATATCATAACACATTGCCAAATAAAAACAAGATGTCAGGTTGACATACTTGTGCTGAGCCTGTCGAAGTATTATAGCTTCTCAATTCTGTTTGCAAAACAGGATTAGAAAACCTTTATGGCAACTGTTATTAAGCAGAAATGGCCTGTGTTCAAAACAAGCCGCTAAGTGGCCTTTTCAAAGTTACTAAAAAGGAAGCCTAAATTGTATGTAAGATTTTCAAACTTCTAAGCAGTCTAGATAACCGTTGGGCAACCCGTTAAATAATCGGCTATCTTTGTCATTCCAAATTTGGAGTTTATGAAAACGAAGACATATATCCCTATCAATTGTGGGTTTTACGATCAGTTGGAAGTTTTTGCGATGCGCCAAATGCAAATCCAGGTAGTTTATACCCAGGATGAAAATAGGGTAGTGTTGGAAAACGTTGTGATCCATGATTTCCAGACACAAACCGATGGGGAATACCTAATTGGGAGTGTGGACTCGGAGCCATTAAAAATCCGATTGGACCAATTGATTGCCGTAAATGGAATTCAAATCAGCGAGAATTATGGCGAGGCTTGTGCGCTACCCGCGAGAAAATAGTCATTTTCTATCAAATATTTTTATGGTTGGTTGTACCGTTGTCTAATAATTATAGATTTGCACCTTGTCAATCAATGACACTAGTATGATAATTAAAACACGGGAATCCGTTGATACAACTGTATCGGTGAAAACCAAAATCAAAGTATATGCCGCGTTTACTAAGATGCGATTGGCCTCTTTGGTGGTTTTTTCTGCGGTTATTTCATATTTATACGCTGCTCCCACTATTGATTTAGTGACTTTGGCCATTCTTTCTTTGGGTGGTTTCTTAGTGACAGGTGCCGCAAATGGTATGAATCAAATTATTGAAAAGGACTTTGATAAACTGATGGATCGTACGGCTGATCGGCCCATTCCATCTGGGAAAATGAGTGTGTCCGAAGCATTATTGGTGGTGGCTATTTCAGGAATTTTAGGGATTATGATGTTGAGCTATATCAATCCATTATCTGGATTGTTAGGAGCAATGGCCGTAATTATGTATGCCGGTATTTATACCCCAATGAAAAGAAAAACCTCTTGGGCCGTTATTGCAGGGGCATTTCCAGGAGCAATTCCACCCTTATTAGGGTATGTAGCATACACTGGCAAATTTGGTTTAGTACCTGGAATTCTGTTTATTATTCAATTTGCATGGCAGTTACCTCACTTTTGGAGTATTGCATGGAAATTAGATGATGACTATAAAAAAGGCGGGTTTACCCTATTACCAATCAATGGTAAGCGTGACTCGGCCAGTGCTTGGGTGATTTTATTAACTTCGTTATTAATGATTCCTGCCGGTTTATTACCCTTTTATTTTGGAGAAACAACGCTATATTCAGGAGTGATTATTACTTTGTTGGCTTTATCAATGGTTTACTATTCAGTGAAGTTGGTACAAACCAAAGATGATAAAATGGCCCTGAAAATTATGTTTGCCTCTTTTGTATACCTACCTCTAACCCAGTTAGCGTTAATGTTTGACAAAATATTTTTAATGTAATGGTAAGTAGTATTTCAATAGAAGAGCAAAAGAAAATTAAAGAAAGAACTGCAAAACCCTTGTTGTGGGTTGGCATGGCAGGTATGACCATGATATTTGCATCTTTAACGAGTGCGTATATTGTACGTCAAGCTGATGCAGATTGGTTAGCCTTTGATTTACCATCCGTATTTTATATCAGCACAGGAATTATTATTGCGAGTAGTATCACCTTGTTTTTCGCAGATTATTTTGCGAAAAAGGATAATCAACTAGGTATGAAAGTAGGTTTATTGCTTACTTTTTTATTGAGTATTGCATTTGTGATTTCTCAATTTGCCGCATGGGGACAATTAGTGAGTCTAGGGTTACACTTTACTTTTTCTGAAATATCGGCTTCGTTTTTATACGTTTTAACCTTTATGCATTTGATGCACGTAATTGGTGGTAATGTGAGTTTATTTGTAACGACCATAAAGGCATTTAAAGGTAAATACACCTCAAAAGATAAATTAGGAATTGAGTTAGCATCTTGGTACTGGCATTATTTAACCGGTATCTGGTTGTTTTTATTATTTTTCATACTGTACATTCAATAATCAATATAATACCCAATAGATATGGCGGGAGAAGCTACAAAACAATTAACAACCAAGGAACTTTGGGCAGGTAAACGGTCACCATTTAGTATCAGTTATGGTAAAATGATGATGTGGTTCTTTTTAATTTCGGATGCATTAACATTCACTGGATTTTTAAGTGCATTGGCATTTATGCGTGTCTATTTCGCAGATGTATGGCCAATTACAGAGAATATTTTTTATCACTTCCCATTAGTTCATCATACCGAACTGCCGCTTCTTTATGTAGCGTTCATGACTTTTATTTTGATTATTAGTTCAGTGACTATGGTACTTGCTGTGGAAGCAGGACATAGAATGGACAAAAATGGAGTGACTAAATGGTTGTTCTTAACCGTTATTGGTGGCGCGGTATTCTTAGGTTCTCAAGCCTGGGAGTGGAGTACCTTTATTGAAGGTTCTCATCATGGAGCGTACGATATGGGTGACGGAACCATGGGTAGGATTTTAAATGTAGAAGGTGCATTTGAATATGACGGTACCACTTATGAAGGGACAGTTGTTCAGTTAAGAAATGGCGAAATTGCAAGTCCTGAATTAACAGCAGATCTAAAATCAAACGCACGTATTGTACATGGAGCTAACTTGGTTGAAAACGAATATGGTTTACCTTTATATGCCGATTTCTTCTTCTTCATTACGGGATTTCACGGTACACACGTTCTTTCGGGTGTAATCATTAACTTCTTGATTTTGTTAAGAGTTAGAAAAGGCGAGTTTGAAAAAACGGGTCATTATGAAATGGTGGAGAAAGTAGGATTGTACTGGCACTTTATTGATTTAGTATGGGTATTTGTATTTACATTCTTCTACTTAGTTTAATCCGATTTAATAGTTTAGCGATATGAAAAGAGACGACATTATAGAATACTCATTGTACAATCACCATAATGAGGAAGAAGGCGTTAAAAAACGTAAGGAAATCTGGAAAGTAACGATAATCTTATCTGTGATTACCATTATTGAAGTAACCATGGGTATCCTTTTAGGTAAAGTAGGATTCCTAGAAGATCAAGCTACCTGGGATCTGATTAAAATTGCGTACATCGGTTTAACCATTGTGAAAGCAGGGTATATTATCTTGTCATTTATGCACTTAGGAGAAGAAAGAAAACCATTACGTTGGTTGATTCTAGCTCCCTATATGTTTTTTGCCATGTATTTATTATTCTTCCTTTTGGTAGAATCAAATGCAGATGTGAAAATCTAATAAAAGCATTAAAAAATTTGAAGAAACCGCTGGCTTATTTATGAGTTAGCGGTTTTTTTTTACCGTATTTTTGCAGCAAATTATGAGCACAAAAAGAATTTATTCCATCTTAATGGTATCCGTGATTTTATTGTTCCCATCCTTGTTGTACGTATTATTTGCAACTGGCGAACATCACATTGATAAACTGGAGGCTTTTGGTCCCCAAACAGAAGAGGGATTGTATCAAGTACCAGAGGCCACCTTTTACAGCCACATGGGGGATTCTATGTCTACCGCAGATTTGGTAGATAATATTATTGTCTATAATTTCTTTTGTTTGAATTGTTCGGATTCCAGTGCCCGAAATGCCTTACTGGTTAAAGCCATTTCCGAACGTTTTTTTGATAAAAAGGATATCAAGTACCTGTCCATTAACTTAACCCCTTCGGATTGGGATAATGCACGGGTAGCAGCATACGTAAAGCCATTTAACATTGAGGCGGATCAATGGTTTTTTGTAAATCAAGATTCCAATTATTTAGTAGACTTTGTCCATCAAGGCTTACTTATTAATAGTGAATACGATGACAACAAAAAACCCTATGGTCCAGGGATGTCCAGTATTGTGATTGTAGATAAGCAACACCATATTAGAGGGTACTTTGATGGAAATCAATACATAGATCAATCCAGTATTATAGATGTTATTAAACGCGTTCGTTTGGAGGAATACCGACAAAACGCAAAAAGAAGGGAGGACCATTTTGAAAGAAGAAGGGATAAAAAATAAAGTAATAGCCATTATTGCTATTGTGTTACCTATAGCGGTAGCCATAATGTATTATCTACCAAAAGGAGATGCAAGTGAATTGGTACGCTCGATTCCAAAGTTTAATGCCATTCTGAATGGAGCTACCTTTATAGCCCTTGTGGTGGGTGTTGTCGCTATTAAACGGGGCAACAAAGTGCTACACGCTAATATGATGAAATCGGCCTTTATGTTGGGGGTTTTGTTTCTTATTGGATACATCACCTATCATTCGCAAGTAGAAAGTACTCATTTTGGTGGGGAGGGTATTTCGAAGTGGGTGTACTTCTTTCTTTTAATTACGCATATTGTTTTGGCAGCTGGGTTAGCTCCGATGGTATTGATCACCATTTCAAGAGCGTTGAAGGGTGATTTTGAAAGACATAAGAAAATTGCCAAATGGACCTATCCTATTTGGATGTATGTTTCCATTACTGGAATTATTGTGTACTTAATGATTGCGCCTTATTATCCGGTTTAAGTTCTAATAGTAACGAACCATGAAAAATAGAATAGTTACCTCGGTTTTAACGGTCGTGTTAGTTCTAATGGCTGAGTTTACATATGCACAATGTAGTATGTGTAGAGCGGTAGTAGAATCTGATATTTCAGGAAAGGGTGCCGGTATTAATAATGGTATCGTATACCTGATGGCTTTTCCCTATTTCTTAGTGGCTTTAATTGCGTTCGGAATCTTTTACAAAATGCGTAAAGATTCTCAACAAGAAATGCTTTAGTTTTTATTGGAATCGAGGTGTTTAAGTTCTTCTTTTTCTAAGGATGGCAGTTCAATCATACCTGTTTTAATAAATGCGGTAGGGAACTCGGAGGTGATTAACTCTAAATCTATTTGTGCATCTACTTTGGTACGGTAGTCTCCAATTCTTACTTCGTAGTTGGGACTTTTCCAGGTTACATGAGTTGTCACTCCTTCAAATTTAGCTTCAAATTTTTTGGCCATTTCACGTGCTTTTAATCGGCTATTGGCCCCCGATCCCGAATACAATAAAATGGTATACCCCTTAATTTGAGGGTGTTGTTTGGAGTATTCACTATACTTTTCGTTTTCCGTTAAAATTAATGGGGATACGATGGTTTCCTTAGAACCCGGTTTTACTGGAGTTTTAACTTTAGGAGCCGAGTCTGTTTTTGCATCCATCAAAAGAGCTTCTCCTCCAGTAACCATGTGGGTGTCTGCTTTAAGGATGGGTTTCCACCCTTCTTTTTCTTCTTGAGCCCAAAGGGTGTTTACGGTAAATATGATGCTTAAACAAACTAGATATTTCATGCCCTATTTTTTAAAAAAACAAATGTAAACAATAACCAGGCCGATCGCCAAAGCATAAAAAAAGGAAGGCTGTCCAAAACCTTCCTATTCGTTATATCCAAATTCCGTACTAGAATTGGATACAATCATGAAACGGGTATTTACTCGACAATTAGTTTTTGTATATCTACATTATTGCCTTGTTGAATCGTTACAATAACTACCCCTTGGTAATCGTTTAGTGGTATGTTTTGAGAGTAGGTGCCTTTGCCATTATACGCATCCGAAAATAATTCCATTCCGTCTACACTAATAACCTTAATACTTACCGAACCTTCTTGCTCCGGTTCAAATTTTAATTGGAGCGTTCCACGCGATAAATTTGTAGTTACCTTTATCTCTTTAAACATCTTGGAATTAGCCTGTTCCGAAATCCGTTCGTTATCCTCTTTTAGGTGTGTTTCTTTGCGGATGATCAGCGTTTTTTCATCCAGTGAATTTTCTTCATCTAGTTCTGTTTGTATATCGACATCAATAACTAACTCATTGAACAACTCCTGTACATCATCCAATGTTTTGGCTATTTCAGTGGTCGAAATAAGCATGGTTTTCTCTTCGGGCTTTCCATATTCATTTGTGAATTTCATGCTGATTTTCATGGGTTGCCCATCTTGGCCATCTGTGATTTTGAGATCCAAATCTTTCATTTCAAGAGATCTTTCATCGAATTCATTCCAGACAAAAATCTCTTCTTTTTCTTCCCCAAGGGAAACGTCTTTGATCACCAAAACGCTCTTGGAATCGCCTTTTTCCATGCCTGAAACGTTTAATGAAAACTGCATGGTTTCCATTTCTTCTAAGGGCATCCGTTGGTCATTCAAAACCACGGTTTGGTTGTGTTTCTCTAAAAAATTATCTGCTTCTTCGCCTGTGTAAATGACCACTGTTCGCTGGTCCTTATTTTGAGTGGTTACTGTTACGGTTTTTACACCCTTGACTTCTACTATTTCAATGGTTTTAGTCCGTTGCTTGGTTTTTGAATCGACTACTTGAGTTTGCGACTTCGAACTTTGCGCATGAATCGTTGCGTTGGTAAACGTGCTCAGTACTAAAAAAACAATAGCAGGAATAAGGGATGCGGTGTGTCTGATGCTTTTTTTCATACGGATGTTTTTACGGACGGATATAGGTGGCAGGATCCACTTTTTTATCGTTTACTTCAATTTCATAATGCAGGTGAGGCCCCGTAGAACGACCGGTGTTGCCAACGGTGGCAATCACATCGTATTGAGTTACCTTTTGTCCTAGCTTTACCGTTATGGTAGATAAATGGGAATAAGAGGTGGTGACATGTTTGGAGTGGGTAATAGTTACTTGATTACCATAGCCTTTATCTTGATGTATAATCTTGGTAACCTTTCCATCTGCAGTGGTCCATACAGATGTTCCTTGCTTAGCGGTGAAATCCATTCCCGTATGTAATTTCTGTACCTTAAGAATGGGATGAAAGCGATTGCCGAATGCTACGGTTCTGATAATTTCTGATTTTTTAATGGGTAATACCGTTGGGTTTTTGTGGCTGGTTTTGGTAAACGAAAGGGTAATTATAGCGAGCCCGATTAGAAAGGCAGGAATGTAAATAAATTTCATAACGTTTTGATTTAGAATAGTAAAAGACCGTTTTTTATTGTTCGAGATCAAAAGTATACATCTTAAATTGGTGTAATGTTAAGCATAACTTAATGGATGTTAAATTACGTTAAACCCATCAAGCACTTGGGTTTAAGTGTACTTTTGCCAGGAATGCAGAGTAATATCATTAAACTTCTTATCATTTCTATTGCTACCGCAGTGATTGCATTAATTGCCATGCAATATTATTGGGTCCATAGTTCCTTAGAACTTCAAAAGGAAGAATTTGGGAGAGATGTCAGTGAAGCTTTAAAATCTGTTTCCGATTATTTAACCCGATACGAAGCCGCATCTTCCATAAAAGCCCAAGAACAAGACCGGTTTCTTTTTATTGATGTGGATGCCGAAGAAAAAATTAATAGGGCTGGTGGCGATACCAGTTACGAATACAAAATGACGGAACATTACATCCGTCAAGGAAATCAGCTTCAAGTTTCCATTAGTCAAGAAAGACACGGTATCGAGATTTCTAGGACCGAAGAATTACGGGAAAGCAAGATTCCTGCATTTGGCAAAGATTCCGATTCCGATGATGATACCTGGGGATTCGGAAGTTCAGGGATACAACCCTATAGAGGAATCTCTTTAAACAAAGAGTTGCAACGACAAATTAAACACAACAATGCCTATATCGGTGAAATAGAGAAGAGTTTGCGGAGGGTGAACTATTTAGAGAAGTTAGAAAACCGAATTGATTCTTTGTTTTTAGATTCCTTATTGCATCTCGCTTTATATGAAAGAGGGGTGCATACCCCCTTTGAATTTGGGGTGTTTGATAGCGAAGGTTCTTTTCGATTTGGAAACAAGAGCGCTCCCAGTGAAAAACTGACAGAGTCAACGTATAGAACTCGATTGTTTAAGAATGATTTGGGTGGGAAACCGGGGTTTCTGAAATTGTATTTCCCACGGGAAAGAGGGTTTATATTACGTTCTACATTCTCCATGTTGCTCACTTCGGTATTTGTGGTATTGGCTATTATCTATATTTTTTACTGGACCGTTAAAGCCATTATCACCCAGAAGAAAAATTCAGAAATCAAAAATGACTTTATTAATAATATGACCCATGAGTTGAAAACACCTATTTCAACCATTTCATTAGCCGTGGAAGTTTTGAATGATCCGGCCATGTCGGAAAATAAAAGTTTGTTGACCCGGTATTTGGGAATGATCGATGAAGAGAACAAACGATTGGGGATGTTAGTAGAGGAGGTATTGCAAAGTGCTGCTTTAGATCGAAATACTTTTAAGCTGAAACCGGAACCTTTGGATATGGCCATTTTGATTACCGAAGTGGTGGGTAAAATGGATATCAAAGTCAAAGAACGTAAAGGTGCACTAGCGTTAATTATTGATCCTGTAGGTGATTATGCATTCTCTGGGGATCGGGTACATTTAACCAATGTGTTGTATAATTTGATAGATAATGCCATCAAATATTCGAGTGGAAACCCAGAGATCAAGATTGAATTATTAAATGTTGTAAATACCATTGCCATTCGAGTTTCGGATAATGGAATTGGTATTGCACAAGAACACCTAAAGAAAGTATTCGAAAAGTTATATCGAGTACCTACCGGAAACCTACATGATGTGAAAGGCTTTGGTCTGGGCTTAAATTATGTTAAAACCATAGTCACCAGACACCAAGGTAGCGTGGATGTGAAGAGTGTTTTAGGAAAAGGTTCTACTTTTAGCATCTACTTCCCTAGAGAGGTAAAAAAGATAAATTCACCTGAAAAAGAAAAATAAATACGATGCAAAAATTCAAATTACTAGTTGTTGAGGACGATCCAAATTTAGGAACCATTTTAGCCGAATACTTACGCGCTAAAGACTATGATGTGACTTTATGTGTAGACGGTGAAGAAGGGTTTAATTCTTTCACAAAAAGAGAGTGTGACTTGGTGATATCGGATGTAATGATGCCCAAAAAAGATGGGTTTACCATGGCGGCAGAAATTCGGAAAATTAATGGGAAAGTGCCCATTATTTTTTTAACGGCTAAATCCATGAAAGAAGATACCATTGAAGGATTTAAAATTGGTGCGGATGATTACATCACCAAACCTTTTAGTATGGAAGAATTGCTGCTTAGAATCAGTGCTATTTTAAGACGAACCAAATCGGAGATTCTGGAGGAGGAAAACATACGAGACCTTGCAGTGGGTATGTTTACTTTTAATTCCAACGAACGTACCTTAATTTCAAATGGTACTTCCGATAAATTGACTTCTAAAGAATCGCAATTATTAAAACTATTAGCCCAAAATAAAAATGAGGTTTTAGAGCGTGAATTTGCGTTGAAAGCCATTTGGGGGGATGATAGTTATTTCAATTCTAGAAGTATGGATGTGTATATTACTAAGTTAAGAAAGTATTTACGTCCCGATACCACGCTGGAAATTATTAATGTACACGGGAAAGGTTTTAAGCTCATTGTAAAGAAGGGATAATTTTTTTTTGAAATGCTGGTACAGTTTTTGAAAACCGATAGCTTTGCATCTCTTAAAAAAAACCGATGAATCTATCTAAAATCACACTTCTTGTTGTTGCCTTCGTATTCTCCACCACGGCATTTTCTCAAATCAATCTCGGATTAAAACTCGGGAGTAATTATAACTTTAACGGTTTCGAATCCGATAGTTTGGATTTTTCACTCAATAACGCAGTTACCTTTCAAGCAGGTGCTTTGGTTCGAGTGAAAATTAAAAAAATCCATGTCCAGGGAGAAGCCCTTTTTAGTAGCCGTAAAGGAGAAATTATTTCAGGTACAGGTGTAAATTCGAAAATCAACTTTTACACATTTGATGTGCCACTTATTATAGGATACAAATTGATCGACCTTAAAGTGGTGAAAGTTCGATTGAATGGGGGAGTAATACCTTCCTTCAATATTGCCAAATTGGGCGATTTAGATGAACTGGATTATAAAGATTCTTTTTATTCAGCGATGGGTGGGATTTCTATTGATATTCCGTTATTTCTGTTTGACATTCGCTATCAAGGAGCTATTGGTGATTATTACCAAGTGCAGAATGTGAATCATACTACCACTTTGAACAATAGTCTGTTGACATTGTCGGTGGCTTGGAAAATTATTTAAATCTAAAAAGCCCCGTTGGTTTCAACCAACGGGGCTTTTTTTGTTTTGTCGTTTCCTTACAAACAAGGCGTTCTGCCTCCGTCTACTGGGATATTTATTCCGTTGATATAACTAGCCGCAGGGGAAGCTAAAAAGGCAATCGCATTCGCTACCTCTTCCGGTTCAGCTACCCGTTTCATAGGTACGATGGAAGCCATGGCTGCTAATACTTCTTCCGATGATTTACCGGTTTGTGTCGCTTTGTTTTCTGCAATGGATTGTAACCGAGCCGTATTCGTTGCTCCAGGTAGCACATTATTGACCGTAATGTTGAATTGTCCCAATTCGTTCGCTAAAGTCTTTGACCAGTTCCCTACCGCTCCTCTTATGGTATTAGAAACACCTAACCCGTTTAATGGGGCTTTTACAGAAGTAGAGATGACGTTAACAATACGTCCAAACCCAGCTTCCTTCATTCCGGGTACCATTGCTTGCGCTAATAATTGATTGGCAATTAAGTGTTGGTTAAAAGCCATTCTATACGCTTCTGGATCCGCATCAATAGCTAAACCTCCAGCGGGACCTCCCGTGTTATTTATTAAGATATGAACCGGTTTTTCATTGGCTACAAATTCAGTTAATGCAGCGGATAACGCAGATGGATTCGAGAAATCAGCCGATAAGTAACTGTGATTACCCCCCGTTCCCGGTAGTTTAGCTACTTCCGCTTTTAATTTTTCCTCGTTTCGAGCCACTAGAATTACTTCCGCGCCCATTTTGGCTAGTTCTTCGGCAGCAGCACGTCCAATTCCTTGGGTACTCCCACAAACCATGGCACGTTTACCTGTTAAATCTAAATTCATTGTTTCTGATTTTGGATGCCAAAAATACAATTTCCTCCCTCTATTATTCTTAGATCAACCAACTATTATACGCTTGTAAAAGGGGCAAATGCTTATTTTTACAGCCATTAAAATCTTTATTATGGCAGTTGCAGCACCTTTTAATTTATGGAAGTGGATTGAAGACCATCAGGATCTTTTAAAACCTCCCGTGAGTAACAAAAACCTTTACA
>CAJXZP010000092.1 GCA_913062955.1 uncultured Flavobacteriales bacterium
CATTGGTGCAAATAACCTAGAAGGTTTTTAAAACCTTCTAGGTTATTTGTTAGAACATCCCTAACCCAAATTCAGGAACATTTACCCTGGATTATGTTTCTAATATGGAAGGAACCTTAAAAATCACAATGTATGATGTTACGGGTAAAAAAGTATTTTACCAAGAACTCGAAAAAGAAAAAGGCGATTTTGAAAACACCTTATCACCCACCCATTTAACCAATGGCATCTACTTAATAAGTATAGCGCTAAATGGTCAAATAGATTATCAAAAAGTGATAGTTCAATAAGTATTATATTATCATTCATTAAAACATCCAGACCCAAAGTCTGGATGTTTTTTTGTTTATTTTTGAAATAAATAACCACGGCAACCAATTCATTTGAAAAACCTACTTATCATATTACTCCTTTTTTGTACGAGTTCTTTTGGCTTTAGCCAAGGCGAATACAAAAACTGGTGTTTTGGCCCAGGTACGTGGATGGATTTTAATCAAGGAGCACCTATTTTAAAAACATGTTCTATTAACTCCGTTAATTCTGCGAGCTCACTTTCTGATAAATTTGGCAATCTTCTTTTTTATGGCGATAGCGATTCGGTTTGGAATAAAAACCATACAGTTATACCAAATAGTGGTAATTTGTTCGTTGCGGGAGCAAATCAATTTATCAACTTTTTACCTTTTCCATGCAACGATTCTTTATTTTATATTATTCATTCTGGGGCCCCACCCTCAAACACTTCAATTCCCAACATTTATTATTCCGTAATTAACATCCATGCTAATGGAGGTCTAGGAGGAATCACAATTCAAAATGTAATTATTGACTCTAATATTATTATAGGTACTGCGATGGCACGACATGCCAATAACAAAGATTATTGGATTGTGTACCAAATGGCCGATACCAATATTTACCATGCACGCCAAATCAGCTCCACGGGTATTGGACCAGTAATCAGCTCGCAAGGAGGCTCTAATAAATACGTTAGTAATGGACTTATTAAAATCTCTACCGATGGTAGTCATTTAATAAACTCAAATAGATATGAGGGGATATCAGAACATTTTGATTTTGATAATAGTTCAGGAATACTATCCAACCCGTTTACTTTGAATCTCCCTACAGGTGTAACTGGTAATTATCCTTTTTCATCCCAATTCTCTCCCGACTTAACAAAGCTTTATGTTACTAGAGGAAACAACATTGTACAATATGATTTTTCATTACCTACAAATAACGCCATAGCCAATTCAGGAATTGCCATTGTTAATAATCCCCCAGCATCCTCCACCGCTTTCTTTGATATAGCGTTAGGGCCAGATAATAAAATATACATAAGTAGAAGTAGTTTGAATCACCCTTTAGGGGTAATTAACAAGCCCAATGATCTAGGATTAGCTTGTAATTTCGTTAATTCAGGGTTTAATACAGGCAATTATTCTGGTTTTGGTTTCCCCACTATGCTCCCCAACTTATTTGTTCACCGAAATGTACTTACCGACAGCCTTTTTTGCCAATACGATTCGGTTAATTTATACCTGAGTGACACTACCTTTATAGATTCGGTAGCTTGGAACTTTGGAGATACCGCTTCGGGTGCATTAAACACTAGTACTGATGTTATTCCCCTCCATGTTTTTAATGAATACGGCTTATACCCTATTGAAGTTATTATTTACAGTGGTTGCTCAACAGACACCATTAACGATACCATTCGCATCAACCCTACGCCAATTGCCAATTTAGGTAACGACACCATTTTGTGTGAGGGTGATAGCATGCAGCTGCAATTTAACGATACCAGTTTTAATTATTTGTGGAGCACCGGTGATAGTACCATGCTCATTCAAATATTAGAATCAGATACCTTTTCAGTCGCTATATCTAGCATTTGTGGTACTGCTTACGATACCATCGTGATTGATTCTTTAATCCCCGCATTGGTACATTTACCTGCCGATTCCTTAATGTGTGATAACGATAGTTTGTTTTTAGATGCCACTATTCAAAGCGGTTCCTATATTTGGAGTAATAACATAACCGACAGCAGTCAATGGGTTACTTTGGCCGATACTTTTTGGGTTACCGCCACCAACTTTTGCGGCACCTCAAGCGATACCGTAATCACAACCTACACCCATACTCCCAACTTTAATTTAGGTGTAGATACGGCACTTTGTGTGGGTGATACTCTAGTTTTAATCGCCTACGATACTTTAAGTAATTACCTCTGGAGTACGGGTGATACTTTTGCTTTAGATACTTTGACCACTTCAGGTATCTACTCAGTTACCACCACCAATATATGTGGCGTTTTTAGCGATACAATTCAAGCGTGGTTTCTTTCTGCTCCAATGGTTAATTTAGGTAACGATACTGTGATTTGTTTGGGTGATTCTATCTCCCTTAGCGATACGTCACTGTTTGCTACCTATGCATGGAATACCGCCTCGGTAACGGATACTTTATGGGTAAGCTCTGCTGACACCTACCAACTCACCGTCACCAACAAATGTGGGGCTACGGCTGATACTTTGGTGGTTCAAACCGATACTATTCCAGTTTTAGACTTAGGGAACGACACCCTGATTTGCCAGGGTGCTTCGGTAGCTTTAAGCGCTGAGTTTTCTAGGAGTAATTATGTATGGAATACAGGTAGTAATGATTCGGCAATTATTGCTTTTGATGAAGGCATGTATTGGGTTCAAACCACCAACTTATGTGGATCAGATACCGATAGTGTATTTATTGATGTAGATTCTGTTTTGGTTGTTAATCTTGGTCCAGATACTATTTTGTGTTCGGGTGATCAAACAACTCTGTACAGCAATGTTACGGGCCATAGTTATTTATGGAATACAGGCAGTTCTTTAGATAGTTTAGTGGTCATTTATCAAGATACCTACAGCCTAACCGTGACTAACGTTTGTGGAAACTTTAGCGATACGGTTGCCGTGTATTACGACAACTCACCCATCACCAATTTAGGCCCAGATAGCACTTATTGTTTGTCATCCTTAGTTAACCTAAACGCCTATTGGAGCAGAGCCAGTTATTTATGGAACACCTCGGATATTACTCCGGGTATTACCGCCAATTTTGATGGTAATTACTCCGTGCAAGTCACCAACTTATGTGGTTTTGATGGCGACACCGTCAATATTCAATACGATATTCCAATTCAGTTTAATCTAGGTCCCGACACTGTTTTATGCGTAGGCGATAGCTTTTTGCTATCTGCCCCGGCTCATAACGCTAGTTGGTTGTGGACCTCTGGATCTGTAGACAGTACTCTGATGGTTAATAACGCAGGTACGTTTAGCGTTACCGCAGCAAATGTATGTGGGCCTTTTACCGATGCGATTACCATTGTAAGTGAAACCGTTCCAATACTAAATCCCGCTATTAGCGACACCGCTTTTTGCGAAGGAAACACCTACACCGTAAACGTAACTCAAAACAATGCCTCCTCCATTTTATGGCTAAATGGCAAAACTGCTTACTTGCAAGAAATGGATACCGCTGGTTTTTACAGTTACTCGCTAATCAATATTTGCGGTGTCACAAGTGACACATTTCACTTAGAAATCCAATTCCCATCCGACCCCAATTTGGGTTCCGATACACTAATTTGTTACGGTGAACAGATTACCAAGGCCTTCCAATACCCAGATCACACTTATGTATGGCATAACGGCAATACCGATAGCATTCGTTACATCACCGAACCTGGATTGTATGGCATCACCATTTTTACACCTGTAGGTTGCGAAAGCTACGATGAACTAATTGTTGGCAGTTGCGAAGCACAGTTGTTTATTCCAAGCGCTTTCACCCCAAATAGTGGCGATGAACTCAACAATACCTTCACCGTCAAAGGCGAAGGTATCCGCAAGTTCCGCATCGCTGTCTACAACCGTTGGGGAATGGAAATTTTTCAATCCAATGATTTAAGTATGTCTTGGGATGGAACCACCAGAGGCCAAGATGCTGCTCCCGGAATTTACTCGTATAAAGTGTGGTACAACACAGGCATGTCTTCTGAGAGTATTACTACCTATGGCGAACTGGTTTTGATTCGGTAGGTGGGAGATGGGAGTTGGAAGTCGGGAGACGGGAGATGGAAGTCGGAAGACGGGAGACGGAAGTCGGAAGACGGGAGATGGAAGTCGGGAGTCGGAAGACGGGAGACGGAAGACGGGAGACGGAAGTCGGAAGATGGAAGTCGGGAGTCGGAAGACGGGAGACGGAAGTCGGAAGACGGAAGACGGGAGACGGAAGTCGGAAGTCGGAAGACGGAAGACGGGAGACGGGAGACGGGAGACGGGAGACGAGAACATTTTTTAATACCTCTACTTAAGTTAGATTCTACCGAATTAACTTTTAAAAATGTGAAGCATTTTTTCCCTAACCCCCTCCGCCAAGGGGGAATTAGCTTTCCGTAAAAACACAAGAATACAGTCAACAACAAATGCCTAACCTGTGGTTTGGAATGGCTGCATTGGTGCAAATAACCTAGAAGGTTTTTAAAACCTTCTAGGTTATTTGTTAGAACATCCCGAACCCGAATTATGAACCCAACAATACCATTAAAGGCGAAGGAATCCGCAAGTTGGAAGTCCGAAGCCGGGAGTCGTAAGATGGAAGTAATTTGTTTTATTCCTACTCTGCTCAGTGATTTTTGATTGTCCTTTCAATAGTCAATTTCCTAGATTTTCACCCCTCTCAATAAGTTAGATTCTACCGAATTAACTTTTAAAAATGTGATGCGTTTTTTCCTTTAATTAAAATCCAAAAACCAAAGTTGCCGAAGGTCCCTGAGGGATAGTTCAAAGAACTATCGTCTCGAAGGGCGAAGGCACGGATAAATTCGGGTAAACTTATCGAAAAAGAATTGTAAATTAACGTTATTCGATAATTTTAGTATATTTGCAGGGTTCAAAAACCGAGCAAATGAAAAAGTACTTAAGTATCGCCTTGGCCCTAATAATGTTTGTGGTTCCTGTATATTACATGGTAAACCACCAAACGGATATGGCAGGTTCTCTATTAACACTAGCCCTATTCACCTTGTTACCCATTTTTATTTTTAATCTAATAGCCCGAAACTATTTACTATTCAAGCCCTATTTCACGAGCCCAATTAACATCCTTATTGAATACCAAAAAGAAACCTTTCAGTACGAACTTTCAAAAGATTTAATGATACCCAAACTGGTAGAATCTGTAGAGGGAAGTCATCTAAAATTAAAACAGATAGATAAACAACAAGGGGCGCTATTAGCTACATCGGCAATGAGCTGGACCTCTTGGGGTGAAAACGTATACATTACCCTAAATCAAAAAGGAATCCATACGGAAGTGACTCTTGAAATGACCACCATTTCTCAATTTTCTAGCTGGGGACGTAATGGAACGCATTACAAAAATATTCTAAACCAATTTGAAGAATCATTAGTTATCTAAGTATGACCCTCACCGAAAAACAACGCCTTACTGGACGAGTCGTAGCCATGTTAATGCTAGCGTCTTTGGCCTACCTAAACCAGTTTCTTCCGAAACTATGGTTTCCTTTATTATTCCTACTTCTATGGGTTCCCAAAATAATACAACTAGTAATTCGCCATTTCCATTGGGCAAAAGAAATTCTCATTCACCCCACCAACATTTTGAATTACTCAGAAAGTCGCACCTTATTATTTAAACTTCCCAAAGAAACCACCTTCGACAAATTGGTGGAGGTACTGGAACAGAATCAATGGGTTATTCCATACCAAAACCCCTCAACTGGGGAAATAAACGTCCGTACAAAAAGAGCTATTTTTGGGGATAATATCTACTTAAAACTGAAAGATCGTCATTCCGAAACACGGGTCACTTTGGATTGGGTGGATTTTCGACCTTGGGGCAATCCCTCCTACCGGAATTCCAAAATCACCACCCTTATCAATCAATTTGAGGATTCGTTAACCATTTAAATTACGCCATGAAAATAATAGTGAATTTGGATGTAATGCTCGCGAAGCGAAAAATGAAAGTAAAGGAGCTTTCAGAAATTATTGGGGTGACTCCGGTGAACCTTTCCATACTCAAACAAAGTAAAGGTAAAGCGATACGCTTTAGTACTTTGGCGGCAATTTGTCACGCTTTAGATTGCCAACCCGGTGATCTTTTGGAATACCAAGAAGAAGAGTAAAGGCCGGATTATCGGATCTTAAATCGGCTCAAAACAATACGAGAAGGTAACATAGCTGCAAAACTACCAATCCCCAAAATGATTCCGAAAATATACAGTACATCCAAAAATTGCAACTCCACCGGGTAATAATCAATTAACAAACCTTCCACTGGAATAAAGCCAAATTGGGCTTGTAAGATCACCAGAATTATTCCGACCATCAACCCAATCACACCACCCGTTAAGGAAATTAACAAGCCTTCCACAAAGAAGATTCTTTTAATAGTTTTTAGGGTAGCCCCCATCCCTTGCAAAACAAAAATATCCCGTTTTTTATCCAGGATCAGAATGGTCAATGAACCAATCACATTAAAGGTGGCAATCAAAAGAATGAAAGAGAGAATCAAAAATGTAGCCCACTTCTCGGTATTGTTGGTTTTATACAACAGTTCATTTTGTTGGTAACGGGTTTTTATTTGATATTCCTCCCCTAATAATACCTCCAGTTGCTCTTTTACTTCTTCTGCCGAATTCGGATCATGTAAACTCAATTCGTAGGCCGTTACTTCACTGGAAGTTTGTAACAACAGCTCCACAAATTCGATAGGAGCCAAGGTATATTTAGCATCAATATCCTGATTTACCGCAAATATTCCCGAAGGAGAAATAGGCTCGATATAGAAGGCATTTTCCATGCTCACACTATTAGAAATGCCACTTTTTGCGGCATAAACATGTATGGGACGTAAAGCGTTATGAATAAACAAGCCTAATTTTTCAGCCACCAAGTACCCCACTATCAGTTTAGGATTGCCATTTTGGGCATGTAAACTGGCCTCCCCTGCCCACATCAAACTGTCCAGACCACTTTGGGTAATAAAGGTAGAATCTACCCCTTTAATAACAGCAAACTGTTGACTTTCCTTGTATTTAAGGAAAACGGTTTCTTCTAACGAACGGCCAATAGAAGCCACTTCATCCACCGAAAGGATCTTGGAACGAATATCTGGTGTATCAAAAAAGGTTTTGGAATTCACGGCTTCAATCCGAATCTCTGCATCAAAACTAGAATACAATCCTTCCACTAAACCGTTGATGCCATTAAATACGGATAACACCAAAATTAAAGCCATAGCACCTACTCCCACACCAAACATGGAAACGAATGAAATTAGGTTAATTACACTCTTTTTCTTTTTTGAAAAAAGGTATCGTTTTGCTATGAATATGGGAAGATTCAAAAGAAATTACTCCTTCAAAAGTGCATCAATTTCTTCTGCGTAATCCAGTGAATCATCCGCATAAAAAGTAAATGAAGGGACAATTCTTAATTGATGACGAATGCTTTTTCCGAGTTGAAATCTTAATTGAGGTACGTATGTTTTTAACACCTCTACATCTGCTTTTAAATCTTGCGTAGGAAAAACACTTACGTATACTCTCGCAAAACTTAAATCGGGACTAATTCTCACGGTGGTTACCGTAGTCATTTTCCCAGGTAACATTTCGCCTTCATTACGTTGAATAATGGTACTTAATTCTCTTCGTAATAACTCGGAAACTTTCTCTTGTCTTAATGAACTCATTTTAAATCTGTTTTGCAACGGCAAAGATAATGGAGTTTAATGGGCATTGGATGCTTTTTAACCGACTTATTTTATTCATTCCCAATCCTCGTTTACCCCTACGCTTCTAAGAGGAAGCTTTAGGAAGGACAGTTTGCACCAACATAGAAACGCCAATCACCACTGAACTACCAATGACATTGTACCATAAATACCCCAAATCAATGACCTCATAAACGGTCAGCATATGTAAAACCAACACCAATACTTGTCCGGTAAAGGCGCCCACCAATAAGGCGGTTTGTTTGATGAACTTAAAGAAAAATGCCACTAAGAAAATTCCTAATATGGTGCCATAAAACAGTGATCCTAGGATATTCACTAACTGAATTAAATTTTCAAACAGGTGAGCCGAAAGCGCGATAAAAATGGCCAATACCCCCCAAATTACAGTCAGCCATTTGGAAGCCAATACATAATGGGCATCCGAACCCTCCTTTTTATACAATCGTTTGTAATAATCTACCAGGGTAGTGGATGCCAAGGCATTCAACTCACTACTGGTAGAAGACATAGCGGCCGATAAAATGACGGCTAACAACAAACCAATAACTCCATGTGGCATATACTTCAGGATAAAGGTTAAGAACACGTAATCTGTATCCTTTCCATCTACATCTACATCGGCCTCTTGGATCACCGAACGCATTTCCGTACGGATATCCTGTGATTTTTGATACAGGGCCTGCGATTCTAATTTAAATTGCTCTTTCGCATCCCCTTCGGTTACCAAATAATTTTTTATAGCCGTTTTTTTCTGGGTAAAGACTTCGGTATATGCTGCTTCCAAATGTTTAAACTCATCCGCCTGTTCGCTTTGATAAATTTTGTTTTTACCCGGACTATTGAAAAAAGCAGGAGGTTCATTAAACTGATAAAAAACAAATACCATCAATCCCACAAACAAAATGAAAAACTGCATGGGGATCTTTAATACCGCATTGAACATCATTCCCATTCGGCTCTCTTTAATATTCTTTCCCCCCAAGTATCGTTGTACTTGCGATTGATCGGTACCGAAATACGAAAGAGACAAAAAGAAACCACCCAATAACCCGGTCCAAATGGTATACCTATTACTTAAATCAAAATCGGTATTTACAATTTCCATTTTACCCAAAACGCCCCCCAAATCAATGGCTTGTGAGAATGTGATGTCTTGACCTAAATAATCGATAATCAAGAAAAAGGCAGTGAACATACCAAACATGATAATTCCCATTTGCCACTTTTGGGTTAAACTCACCGCTTTTGTGCCTCCCGAAACGGTGTAAATAATCACCAATACACCTACAAAAATATTGGTAAGATCTAAGTCCCAATCCAATAACGAGGAAAGGACAATGGAAGGAGCATAAATGGTAATTCCGGCTGCCAATCCCCGAGAAATCAAAAACAAAAAAGCCGTAAATAAACGGGTATTCAATCCAAATCTACCTTCCAGATATTCGTATGCTGTATACACATTTAATCGGTAATAAATGGGAATAAATACGGCCGATACAATGATCAAAGCCAAAGGTAAACCAAAGTAAAACTGGATAAACCCCATCCCATTTTCATATGCCTGGCCGGGTGTAGATAAAAAGGTAATGGCACTAGCTTGAGTGGCCATTACCGACAAACCAATCGTCCAGGCACCCATTTCATTATCGCCTTTTAGGTAACTTGAAATACTGGAGCTCTTTCGTGTTTTCCATGCGCCATACAACACAATAAACAATAAGGTGCTCAGTAGCACGATCCAATCTAATGCTACCATAAAGAAGATATATATAGGTACACCAGGATTTGCACGACTAAAAAGCCGAGTACCCAAGCGTAAATTTTATTCCAATTTGTGTTTGAATTGTCGTCTTCCATTTGGGTTGTATTATCTGGAAGCCGTTTCGTAAACCGCTCCGTAACTCACCAAATTAGCGAATAATTTATAGGCGCCTACCACCCCTGCAGGTAGTTGTCTAAAGAAAGATATTCCGGTGAAAATGTATTGCCCTTTCCCATAATCAGCAACTAATAAAGCGCCCTTTTTCATCTCCTCTCCGCTATCATTCCATCCTAAAATGGGCGTGTAACGATCATCCCATTCGCCCGCAAAATACAAACCCCGTTCCTGAACCCATCCGTCAAAATCGGCATCTGTAATGACATTGGGTATTTTTAGCACCGGATGATCTCTTTGCAAACGCACCACTGTGGCATCTTCTTCGGTGACCCGGTCACGAGATAATTTAAAAGGATACGGGCCCAAATTATCGGTTACCAATCCCCGATTGGTGTTGTATTGCACCATAACAAAGCCTCCTTCAAACACATATTTATTCAACATGGGCGAAGCACTTTTCATAGCCGAAATAGAATTATAGGCACGAATTCCAATGATTACACCATCTACGTTTTTCAAATCTGCGAGCGTCATTTTAGCCGGATCCAAAACCGTTACTTCACATCCCATTTCTTTTAAAGCTACTGGAATTTCATCGCCCGAACCTTTGATGTAACCGAAGTGATTTCGGGTGAGTTTAATAGACTCTTTAATCAAGGTAAGCTTCGATTTAGGCATGACTACTTGGGTATACATATGTGGATACGCAATTTCAATCAACCCGCTTTCAAACAAAATATCTTCCTCTTCCCACACCTTCACTTTTAAAGTGTTTAAACTTTCAAAATCGCCATCCAATTGAAATGTGATGGGCATAGATTGCCCTTCCATTAACGAGTCTATCTCCATTACTTCTGATTGAAACACGGGATCTACACCCCATGTTAATTGGGCCTTAACAGATTTCACTTCTCTATTCGCCCGTACCCGCACTTGCACTTCGTTATTTAACGCTAAGGTCACTTTCTTAGAGAATGAAACCGACAATGGCATCACAACATTTACAGGACGGTATAATTCGCCTCTCACTCTATCGGTCCATTTGTAAACCAGCGGTCGTTTGTACACTAAATCACCTTTTAATGTCGTAATGGTAAACTCCGCTATGGCCACCGAGTTATTCTCCGGTTGTCCAATTAAACTAGGGTTCGGTACCGTAAATGTGTTCCCATCATTTTCTTCGGCTAACCAATAAGGATTAGAAACCATAGCCATGCCTGGTAAGGTATTTTCCATTTCAAAATAGGTGTTTTTAAGTCTTTCTGAAAGCGTCTTTTCCACCCCTCCCATCTTAATAGACGTCAGTTCAAAAGGATAATTGCTTTGCGAAATAATATAGGCAGTTGCCTGAAACTCTTCCCCCACGACAAGCAATGGTTTTTCGGTTCTGAAATCCATCCATAATCCCGCACAGGCAGCAATAATATCTTTCACTGATTCCGACTTAACCGCTTGAAAACGGTTGGATGGCATGGCGTTAATAGCCACAAACAAATCCAATAAATCGTCTATACTTTGAGCTGGGTTACCCAGTTTATAAGCAGTTACTATTTTATCCAATTTTTTTTGAATGGTTTTTCCACCTTCCAAATCAGACCAATATCGCAAA
>CAJXZP010000093.1 GCA_913062955.1 uncultured Flavobacteriales bacterium
AAAACCGCCATATATCTAGGAGCAATATGTACATTTTGATGCCCATTTTTCGCCATATTAATCGACTTGACTGACCCCGATAAATATACCACGCCTGAATCACCTGCCGAACAATTCGCAGAAACATCAGAGCTAGTCCCGCCATAATACCGTCCCCATAAGCGGGTACCCAAGGTAGTAAACTTGGCCAGGAATAAATCTTCTTCTCCTCCACGACTAGATTGATATCCGGCTGAGGCAATATTAATGACCGAACTAGTATGACCAGCTAAATAAATATTACCTGAATTATCTACCGAACAAGATTGTCCCCAGTCGTCCGAATTCCCACCATAATACGTAGCCCAAAGTCTAACACCTGAAGGATTGAATTTAACCAAAATTGCGTCAATTCCGGTTGAAATTGTGGATTGATGCCCTCCAAAACCGAGGTTAGGTGATTTACTTCTTCCTACCACATATATATTTCCTGAACCATCTACATCAGCACCTTCAAATAAATCAGCTTGTCCCCCGCCATAATAAGTGGCCCATAAACGAGTACCTGTGGATGAGAATTTTACTAGAAATCCATCCTTATCTGAACCTCCTCCAAAAATACTTTGATGCCCTGCATAAGAAATATTAGTAGGTGAATAGGTATGCCCTGCTAAAAATACATTTCCTAAATGATCCGTAACACAAGATGAAGCTACATCACTTAAACTCCCCCCGTAATAGGTCGCCCACAGACGAGTACCAGCACTGTCAAATTTCACTAAAAACGCATCGAAGTAATTTGCTCCACCATATATATTTTGATAACCTTGGTGAGATATACCTGTCGCAGAAGTGGTATGCCCTGCAAGATAAACATTACCTAAATCATCTATGGCACACGAATTGCCAAAATCCTTATCTCTACCACCATAAAACGAAGCCCATAACCTTATTCCTGAACTATTGAATTTTACGATGAAGGCATCATACAATCCATTATTTGAATTCTTAAATCCACCAAAGGCTATATTATAATTTGAGTTTGAAGAACCACATAGGTACACATTCCCCCAATTATCTACAGCACAGGAAGGATAACCTTCATAACCGGTACCACCATAAAAAGTAGCCCATTGCCTCACTCCTAGGTGATTAAACTTCACTAAAAAAAAATCATTACTACCACCACTTGTGTTTTGATGACCTCCTTGAGCTATATAAGGAGATATACCGGAAACACCACCACATAAATAAACATTTCCTGAATCATCCAAGGCCGTTCCAGTCTTTCCGCTAAAAGTAAATCCGCCATAATAGGTTGCCCAATCAATAGCGGGATCAATAACCAAAGTATCCCTTTTATTATAGGCTTCCACCTTAAAACTAATCACGCTATCATTTATCTGAAATTTTGTATCTACTCGTTTTTCATTTTGAAAACTCATCGGTTTTTTTTCAATGATTTCCCCCATTGCATTCCTTAGGATCAAATTTCCATTTTGATCTAGTACCACCTCTTCCGCATCCGTAACTTTAAGTTTGATTTGGTTCGGATCTCCCCCTGGATGTACAATAAAATCGTACTTTATGTGCTCTCCCTTTTTATAAACTACCCAATCTATTTTAGGGTAAATATTGTGATAGGTGACCTGACTAAAACAATGAACATCCAGTGCATTATGGTTGTAGTATTGAATGTAATCTTTGCTTTTCCCTTGCTTGGTAATTTTCGCATTTGGATTAGCACCTATTAAGGTAATGTCCATCCGATAGGTTTCTACACGAATTTTTTCCTGTAGCTTTTGCTTTTCTTCCAATGCATCGGGTGTCGTAAACTTATCTGAGTTTAGATAGCCTTCTGGATAATGCGTATTATTGAACTGATAAGTTATTCCAGTAGGTAATAGAAATATGGAAAGTCCTTTGGCTTGATACGAAAAAACCACTTTGGAACCATCTTCTCCTGTAACTTGCCCTTTGTTTTCTTCAAAAGCTACGGAATACCCATTAAAACTTACGGGATTTTTGATAACACCATTCGTAGTCTGAGCTTCAGAAACAAAAATTAGAATTAGGTTAAAGAAAAGAATAGGGATTAAAGGTTTCATAGTCATCTTTTATATACCCGCCAAACATAGAAAATAAATAAAATAGATTTATCTCTTTTATTCACCTAATCCATAAACTATTCAACACCCATTTTTGAAAACCTTTGCGCAAAACTTCCACTCCACACCCAACGGATAAATCTCATCTCGATTCACTTAGACTATGATTATGGCTAAGGCTATGACTATGAAAAAGGATAAAGCCTAGGCTTGAGTTGTTTATGTTTTTTAAATGACTTAGACAATGACAATGACTATGACTCTGACTATGACTCTGACTCTGACAATAATTTTGGCTTTGCCTTAGCTGTTAGCATTGGACTATGGATGAAGGATTATGGATGATGGACTATGGATGAAGGATTATGGATGATGGACTATAGATTATGGACTATGGACTTTCGATGTTTTCTGTTTGTCTTAGTATTCGCTTTTCGCTGTTAGCTACTGGCTATTGGCATTGGACTATGGATGAAGGAATATGGATGATGGACTATAGATTATGGACTATGGACTTTCGCTGTTTTCTGTTTGTCTTTGTATTCGCTTTTCGCTGTTAGCTACTGGCTATAGGCATTGGACTATGGATGAAGGAATATGGATGATGGACTATAGATTATGGACTATGGACTTTCGATGTTTTCTGTTTGTCTTTGTATTCGCTTTTCGCTGTTAGCTACCGGCTGTTAGCATTGGACTATGGATGAAGGATTATGGATGATGGACTATAGATTATGGACTATGGACTATGGACTTTCGATGTTTTCTGTTTGTCTTAGTCTTAGTTTTAGTCATAGTTTTAGTCTTTGTTTTATCTGTCAATAGTGAACAGTTTTTAATTGATACTGACTTTGGCTTATATTAAATACTAGTTTTGAGAACCAACATGTAAATGGCTGAATGAAAAGAAAAATGGGCATCGTTATCTCCTTGCTGCTCGTAAGTCTACGGAGGTATCACTTTCTAGCTTAGTAGAATACAGATAACTGAACAAACACTTCATGTACTATGGGCACAACGATAAAGTGGATTTAATTGATATAACGGTTTTGAGGAAAGTTTTTTAACAAGTATTGATTGAATAAATCAATACTTAAAGAAACAAAAAAAGGTTTTACTATTTTTTTTTTCGTTTCAATGATTTAGATTTGAGGCACTTGAATAAGTATGAAAAATAACCACGTAATAATTCTGTGCTTTCTCGCCTGCTTAGGTTTTTTTGTAACCTTCCTTTTTGATATTGCTAAGAAGGAAAATTCGGCAGATAAATTCAAAAAAACTTTTATACCCACTACTCAATTAGATACAGACAGTCCAGATAGTAGATATCAATTTGTTAAGTGGGTTTTTGAAAAAAGATTGGATAATTATTACAATAACATTATTACAATGAATCGGTCTCTTCTAAATATTGTCATTTTTACAATGATTGGTATTTTATTGATTTTTTATAGGCCGAATGGAATTAATATTCCTTTCATCTCATTTAAAATACCGGAAGGATTAATTTATTTTATTGTGGTTTTTGGAGGGTTGTACAGTTGGTCTAATTTTGGATTAGAATTTAATTCTGCCATTGGTTCAAGAGTCTACCTTCATGAGACCCTGACTATTTTAACTCCAGATAAATTGTTTACTAATAAAAATTACAACCAACTTCCCCAACATATTTTAACAGATAATGCCCTTCTAGATGGTTGGTGTGGTTTGTTTTACGCATATTTTGACGAACCCAATCTTGAGTTTTCAGAAAAACTAGTGAAAAACACTTTTACCATATTAGCCTTACTCGGTCTGTATGGTAGTTTATTTGGGCTTTTGTTTGGATTATGTTTAATTGTACCTCTGGAATTTGGAGTGCAAAACCAGGATTCTTGGGTATTTTCTGGTTTATTGATTCTTTTCACCCTTATTCTTTTGCTAGTCACCAATATTTTTTGGGTGTTTTTGCATCCTTACTCTGCATTAGGATTCTCCTATGTATGGCTAATAACGTGTGCTTTCATTTTTTTCTGGGAAAAAAAAGGGCGTGCAATTTCAAAGAAATTGAGCAAAGCGAATAACCTACAATGACTAAAATATTAAATTATATAACCCATTTGAAAACACAATTAGGCCACACAAATTTTGTGGTTTTAATTTAGATTTCAGGGAATTGGGGAAATTCCTTTCCAACTCATTCCAGGAACAGACACTTTTGTCACTGGAAACGTCACCTTAAATAATAACACTATTCTAATAAATATGACCTGGACCCAGACCACAGGTAGTCACATTACTGAAATTGTTATAGAGGCTACGAAGTAATCCCTCCATGGCATTCGGAAGTATGGCAGAATAATGATTTCTGGATAAAAATGACTATGACTATGACTATGACTTCAATTCTGACAATAACTTTGGCTTTAACCCAGCCTTTAGCTGTTGGCCGTAAGCCGTTAGCCTTAGCGAAATGCCTAACCTAAATCTCTAAAACAAACGCTGTTTTCACTCCCGGTATGGAACTGGCACTAATACGACCTTTGTGTTTGCGTATAATTTGGCGCGATAAACTGAGTCCAATCCCCGAGCCATTTTCATGGGAGGTATAAAAAGGTAAAAACAACTTATCTCGTTCTTCGGGTGCAAACCCTTTTCCGTTATCCGTTACGGTTAAGCGTAAACTTCCGGTAACTCCTTGTTCGGTTCTAATCTCTATTGTTTTATGGGTGGTGTTTTCTAAAGCTTGCGTGGCATTCCGGAGTAAATTCAAAACCACATGGGTCAACAAGCGTTCATCCCCCGAAAAAGTGGGTTTGGGATACGTATTGCTGATTTTCAAGGTGATCTGATCTTCTTCCATTTGACCTCGTCCTAACAATTGAAGGCTATCTAACCAGCTTTGCAATTCGATGGCCTTAAATTCGGGTTCTGGAACTTGGGTTAATTTCCGGTAGCTATCCACAAAACCCCGTAAGCCACTCGCCCGTTCTTCGATGACCGCGAGTCCTTTAGCCGTATTGTCAATTTCGGACTGGCTAATCTCCTCCCGTTTTTTAGGGATCTTGTTTTGAATAAAATAACTGCCTATGGTTTGACTTAATGACGTGATGGGGGCAATGGAATTCATGATTTCATGGGCCATGATGCGCATGAGTTTTTGCCAGGTTTCCAGTTCATTTTCTTCAATCTCTGATTTGATATCGTTGAATGAAAAAATACGGTAGGACTTTTCCGAAAACTGAATACGAACCACTTTCACCGAAACGTGTTTCAATTCATTTCGGTCGATCATTTTTAAGGGCTCACTCTGCCCCGGTTTTAGCTGTTGCATCAAGGCATACAATTCCGGCTGGGATTGCTGCAAACGACTTAAATGCGTTAAATTGGGCAAGCCAATCATGCTTAAGGCGGCATCATTTATTATTTCTACAAAATCCGCTTGATCCACCGCTAGTAATCCACTGGCCGATCGTTTCATAAATTCTTTAAAGAAATGCTCACTTTGCGCTTCTCGAATTCGGATATCGGTAATCAAGGTATTTATCCGATTCAAATTTTCATGCAATCCTTGGAGGTGTGGGTCCTTTTGATCTTCCGTAAAATGCAAACTACCATCTTCATATTTAATGGCTTCAAAAAACAAATGCACCTTTCGTTGCAAGCGATGCATCGAATACAGCAATTCCCATCCGAGCAATCCGGTGAGTAAAACGGCAAATAATACAAAGTCCCATTTTCCATGAACAAACGATACACTACCCCCTATTACTACGAGTACGAGGGCGAGTATTCGTCCACTGATAGCCCAGTAATTAGAGTGCATAGCGCTTAATTTTATTGTACAAGGTTTGCCGAGTAATGCCTAGTTTCTCCGCCACCACCGACAGGTTTCCCATATGGCGATCGAGGGTATTGATGATGAGTTCTTTCTCCATTTCCGAAATAGAAGGCAGCTCTTTGGGCATGGATTGATTTACCGCTCTCAAATCAAAATCGGACGGCATTAAAACATCCGACTCCGATAAAATCACGGCTTTCTCGATGCTATGTTGCAATTCGCGCACATTGCCTGGCCAATGGTAATTCGCTAATTTTTTTAAGGCTTGCGTGCCCATTCGCACGTCCCTTTTTTGATACTTTTTCTGATATATTTTCAAAAAATGACTCGCTAACAATTCAATATCCTCCCCCCGTTCTCGTAAGGGAGGGATTTCAATTTGAATGGTATTGATCCGGTACAGTAAATCTTGTCGGAAACTCCCTTGCTGCACGTTGTTTTCTAAATGCGCGTTGGAAGCCGTGATAAGTCGAATGTTAATAGGAACGGCTTTACTGGAACCCAATGGGTAAATGCTTCGACTTTCTAAGGCCACCAAAATCTTAGCTTGCAAGGGCAAAGTCAGATTCCCGATTTCATCTAGAAATAAAGTCCCTTGATCTGCCAATTGAAATTTTCCAATTTTATCTTCTTTCGCATCGGTAAAAGCGCCTTTTTTAGACCCAAACAATTCACTTTCAAATAAACTCTCGGGTATCGCTCCCATATCCACATTCATTAAAAGCCCCTTTTTACGGATAGATAATTGATGAATTTGTTGGGCGATAACCGCTTTACCGGTTCCACTTTCTCCAGTAAGTAACACATTGGCATCGGTAGCGGCTACTTTTTCAACGATGCGCATCACCGCTTGCATCACGGGCGATTGGCCAATGAGTTCCTGGGTTTTATGCAATTCCCCTTTTAAAAAGGATTCTCGTAATTGCAGGGCATCCACTTTTTGATGGGATACCCTCAGTTTTAAGGCCGACTTCAGGGTCGCTACTAGTTTTTGGTTGTCCCACGGTTTCAACACAAAATCGGTCGATCCCAATTTGAGTGCTTTTACCGCTAATTCTACATCGCCATACGCGGTGAGCATAATCACCTCGGTACTGGGACTTAATTTCTTGATTTCACGGAGCCAATACAAACCTTCATTTCCGGTATTCCATCCATCCGTGAAATTCATATCTAAAAGGGCCACATCAAAATCGTGTTTTTCCAATTCCGTTTGAATCAGATTCGGGTTGGATAAACATACGATTTGTGAAAACTCACTTTGCAACATCAAACTCAAGGCACTCAAGGCACTTTTGTTATCGTCTACTATTAATATTTTTCCTGCTTTCATTTGTCTGGGTCAAATGTACAAAACAACCGAACGCCATTTAAAAGTGTCAAAATATTAGACAGTTGTTTGTCTAATTATTTGACAGCACCCCCGCTCCCCAAATCACCACACCCCTAATAACCAGCACCATACACTCATGGCACACGGCTTGACTTTAGCGTTCCCTATGGATCGAATGATTAAAAACAAAAACCGGATTCCCAAAAAATACCGTTTATTTATAGGGGTGGGAATTCCGGCTTTAGCACTGATAGGTGTTTTGGTATTTACCGATAGTTCTTCGGTGTATCACATCTCGTCCAACGAAATCACCCTGGCCCAAATTATTCGAGCTCCCTTTCAAGACTACATAAATATACGAGGACGCGTTGAACCATCTTACCGGACGTATTTAGACGCTGTAGAAGGCGGCATCATTGAAAAAATTGTACATGAAGAAGGTTTAATGGTTCAGCAAGGAGACACCCTTTTGGTTTTGAGTAATTTGAGTTTGAGTTTAAACATTCTCAATAGTGAAGCCCAATTAGCTGAAAAAGCGAACTTTTTACGAGAAACCCGCATTCGCATGGCGCAACAAAAACTAGCGCTTGACCGAGAGTTGTTACACTTAGATTTTGATGTCAAACAAATGAAACGCAAATACCATCAAAACCAAAGCTTTTATGCGGAACAACTTATTTCAACAGATGATTTTTTAAGCTCCGAAGAAACGTATCAATTGGCCATTAACCTACGCGATTTGAGTCTGAAACGTCAACACCAAGATTCCATATTCCGGAAAACTCAAATCCATAAAATGGAACAAAACCTCCAAAATATGGAACGTAACTTGGCACTGATTTATCAACGTCAGAACCACTTAGTGGTGCGTGCCCCGGTGGATGGACAGTTAACGGTTTTAAATGCCGTTCCGGGACAAGCTATTATGCCGGGTTATAGAATGGGACAAATCAATGTGCTGACCCATTATAAAATCCAAGCCAGTATGGATGAGCATTACATTGATCGTATCCACACGGGATTAACCGCTAGTTTGGAACGTAAAAAAGAGATCTATCAACTTAAAATCAGTAAAATTTACCCCGAAGTAAATGAAGGTCAGTTTTTGGTGGATTTGACTTTTGACCAAAACCCTCCCTCCAATACACGTAGCGGCCAGAGTTACCACCTGAAAATTCAGTTGGGCGATACCCAAGAAGCCGTATTACTTGCACGAGGGGCATTTTTTCAATCTACCGGAGGCAGATGGGTGTATGTTTTAAGTCCGGATGGTACGTATGCCACCAAACAAGCGGTAACCATTGGACGCCAAAACCCTATATATTATGAAGTATTAGAAGGATTAAATGACTCCGACCAGGTCATTATTTCGACTTATGCACTTTTTGGAGATAACGAGAAATTACAATTGAATTAAACAGAACTATTAAATAATTTAGCCAGGAAATGATGCGTATGGAAAACACGATAAACTTACAAGATCTATCTCGAACATTTAGAACCGAGGATGTGGAAACGCAAGCCTTGAATCACATTAATTTACAGATAAAAAAAGGGGAATTCACCGCTATTATGGGCCCTTCCGGATGTGGCAAGTCTACCCTACTCAACGTTATTGGTTTATTGGATAATCCCACTTCTGGGCTTTATGAATTTGAGGGGAAAGAAGTTTCCAATTTACGGGAGAGCCAACGTACCTCGGTACGCAAAGGAAATATAGGATTTGTATTTCAAAGCTTTAACCTGATTGATGAATTGACTGTTTTTGAAAATATTGAAGTCCCTTTAAAGTATTTAGGGTTTAGCAAATCCGAACGAAAGGAGAAGATTGAATCGGTCTTAGATCGCATGAAAATTGGCCATCGTAAAAATCATTTTCCACAGCAATTATCTGGCGGACAGCAACAACGGGTGGCTTTATGCCGTGCGGTGGTATCGCAACCTAAGTTACTTTTAGCCGATGAACCGACCGGGAACTTAGATTCTCAAAACGGACAAGAAGTCATGAAGCTTTTACTGGAGCTCAATCGAGAAGGAACCACCATTGTGATGGTGACACACTCGGATCACGATGCGGGTTTTGCACATCGGGTGATTCACCTTTTTGATGGGAAAGTAATTACCGAGCAACAGAAAATAAACAGGGATCTTCATCCGGAATTGACTTCATCTTAAAACCTATCCTATGCTTCTTCTTCGAAAATTAAGCCGTAATTGGCAATGGGTTCTGATCAATGTTTTAGGCTTATCACTGGCCTATGCATGTGTAACTTTGGTTTTTTCGTTTACTACTCAGGAATTGAGTTACGATAAAATGCATAGCAAAGCCGACCGTATTTACCGAGTAACCACCAGTAGTTCGGATGGTTTTAGTACCATGCACCCCGCTCGGGTTTGGGGCAAATGGGTCGCGCAATACCCCAAGGAATACCCGGCAATTGAAAGTTTTGTACGCATGGTTCCTTTTAAAAAGGGAGTGGTAGAAATTGGGGAACACCGTTTTTATTCGGATCATTTGTACAAAGTAGATCCTACCTTCTTTGATATCTATGATTTCGAATTATTGAGTGGAGATCCTAACTCCGTATTAACCCAACCCTTTGAAGCGGTAATAAGCCACAGTTTGGCGCTTAAATACTTTGGGAACTTAGATGTTTTAGGGAAGTCGATCGCGATTACCCATCAACAAACAGATTCTGCCGACTCCTACACCATTGTTGGAATAATGGAGGACTTTCCACCGCTTTCTCATTTCCATGCAGAGGTCCTCACTACTATTCCGGATATGGAGGTAAATAATTCCTGGGGATATACCTATTATTTGATGCAACCCAATGCGGATGTAGCGCGTTTGCAGCAAACCATCCAAAACAAATGGAATGCCGGTCATCTAGAAGGTACACGAAAATTAACGCTTCATTTTCAAAAGCTAACGGACATCCATTTATACAGTCATAAAAGCAGAGAAATAGAGCCCAATGGCGATATTCGATCTTTGATCCTATTAAGCAGTGGCGGTATGATTATTCTATTTGTGGCACTGATCAACTTTTTAAA
>CAJXZP010000094.1 GCA_913062955.1 uncultured Flavobacteriales bacterium
GAAAGTGGTTTTCTTCATTGGTGATCTGTGGGTGGCCAATGTATTTGGAAACTCCCTGTTTTTTTAAACTATGGGTCGAAAAAATAGCTCCTATCTGATCGGTAGCATACCCGCTGTTATTCGCCAAACTGAGAAAAAAAGAGAGCTCGTATTTATGCCCTTTTATTAAGGGTTCCGTGAGTTGTAATTGGATATATTCTCTTGAGGCACATTCGTTTTTGAAATCGGAAGTTAGGATCAATCCCATATGTCCGTTACCAGTTTGAGATATTTGATAGCCATAAGGATTTACAGAACCACTTAAAACGGTGCTGCAATAATTGAAGTAGTCTGGGGTTCCCTTAACGAGATCCATACCTCCTTTTAAAAACAGTTTTTTTCCCGTTAGCTTTTTAGGGCATTTTTTAAACTCCTCAAAATCCCCATTCATGACCCTGTTTTGTCCAAATAGAAAAATAGGTGTACTCAGGAAAAGGTAAATTAAAATCAATTTCATAAAACCCTAGGGTAACGGCTACTTAAACGAACTATTGTGAGTGCTCACCGGACTTAAAACGGGCGGCAATCTTCCGCCATAGATCTAAATTGGAAGTGTCAAAATCACCTGCAGTGGAGTGGTCTGGATCGTAAATAGGTTCTTCAATACCTGATTTTTTTTGATTTTCATAATCCCGTAACATGGCTAATGCGGGTTTGCGGAGTAAAAATATGGCAATGAAATTTAACCAAGCCATTATACCCACTCCAATATCACCCATAGTCCAAGCCAATTCAGCCGATTTAAGAGTTCCGTAAAATGTGGCCCCTAATAATAGAATTCTTAAAGCCCAAATCATCCATTTCTTTTTATTCTCTTTATCCAAATAACTCACATTTGTCTCGGCAATGTAGTAATACGCCATGATAGTTGTAAACGCAAAAAAAGTGAGTGAGATGGCTACAAATATTTTTCCAAAACCTGGGAATTGACTTTCAATAGCCATTTGCGTATATTCTGGTCCGAAATTTACGCCCGGCAAATGTTCGGTAATAAAACCGCCATCCGGATCTACCACATTGTACTGTAAGGTGAACAATATCATAAATGCGGTGGCTGTACACACAAATAAGGTGTCGATATACACCGAAAAGGCTTGAACTAATCCTTGCTTGGCTGGATGACTTACTTCGGCAGCGGCCGCTGCGTGTGGTGCCGTTCCTTGCCCTGCTTCGTTGGAGTAGATTCCACGTTTTACTCCCCACATAATAGCCATTCCCACAATACCTCCAAAAGCTTGATTAACACCAAATGCAGATGTGAATATGAGTTTAAATACGGCCGGAATTTCTTTGAAATTAATTCCAATAATTACAATAGCTACCAGTACATACGCAATGGCCATGAATGGAACTACAATTTCAGAAAATTTCCCGATTCTTTTGACACCTCCAAAAACGATAATAGATAAAAAAGTGATAATGGCAATTCCCGTATACATGGGATCAATATCAAATGCAGATTTTACCCCGGCAGCAATACTGTTGGCTTGTACTCCCGGAAGAAACAAGGCGGTACTTAATATAGTGGCAATGGCAAATAATGTGGCAAACCACTTTATTCCTAACCCTTTTTCAATATAATAAGCTGGGCCACCCCGGTATTCGCCTCCTTTATTTACTTTATATAATTGACCTAAAGTAGCTTCTATAAATGCAGAAGCAGATCCTAGAAATGCAATAACCCACATCCAAAAAATGGCTCCAGGCCCACCCAAAGCGATTGCCGTAGCTACTCCTGCAATGTTTCCGGTGCCTACTCTTCCTGAAATGGCAATAGCAAACGCCTGAAAGGAAGATACTCCGTGCTCGGATGCTTTACCTCCAAATAACAGGCGGAACATTTCTTTAAACAGTCTTATTTGAACAAATTTTGTTTTAAAAGAATAATAAATCCCCGATAGTAGGGCAACCGCTATTAGAGCATTACTCCATACGATATCATTAATTCCATTTATTATGCTTTCAATCATGTGTTGTGTTTTGGATAGAAAAATCGAAAGTAAGTAAAATTTGGTAGGGCAAGGTTATCAAATTATGGAATATAAAAAGAGCGCAAATGTCTTCGCGCTCTCTCACTAACTATCCACTAATCACTTTCACCGGGAGGTGAAAGAAATGTTTTTATTGATCTTCTACTAATATGTATTCTACATACATGGTGTAAACACCTGGTTGTGCAAAAGAACCATCCCCGTTTACCGAAACTAGGTCTTCAAAAGAAGAAGCGTTTTCGTTAGATGCCATTGGGAAAATGGCAGGTAAACCGGGTAAAATTCGGTAATCTATAACGTAATAAAAATCTGAATTTGCTCCGTTTTGATTTAGGTAACTGCCTCCAGGTAAAAAATCTTGTCCGCTAACTCCACTGGTTCCTGAATGCCCTCCAATGTATTTTCCTTGCGCACTTGGTGCTTGGTTAGTTCCATTATTGACATAAATGCTATTCGATCCAGATGGGGCGCTTGAAGGGGAAAACGGATGGCTATAATCAGCATATGGGCCAGTGGCTGCTCCTGCTCCTGCATTTGGACGCGATTGACGTAGTTCCAAACAACTTAAAGGAATATTGGGAATGGCATTTGGGTTATCCGTCCCATATTTCATTTGTTGATCCCAATATGCAGGTCCATTGGTTCCAGATGAACGACCTACAGCGTATAAATCCCAGTTTACAGTTGCACTTACTTTTAGTACCGTTGCACCATATTGGGTAATTCCAGCGTAGTAATCGTCTATCGAGTTAAACACAAATTCTACCTGATTGGCAGTAGACATGTCCAACTGTAATACTGGACGCATGTCCATGGTAATGCTATTTGTTTTCTGACCAATTAATTGCGCTTGAACCTCGGGGATAAGGCCAATCAAAACGAATGCAAGCACTAGTGATGTATAGTAATGTAGTTTCATAGTGGTGATTTAAAATAGTGGTTTTAAATTCTGGGTCAAAAGTACAAACTATTTACTCATACACAAGCAATTCTTAGGGGTGGGAGGATGTGTTCTCTATTGTATCTATTTGTTTTACAGCGGTTTGAAAGGAGGGTGATGTGGTCAAACCCTGTATTCTTGTGACGAACCAAATGGTTTCGGGTGACCAAATAGCTAAACCGATTGAATTTTTAGTGACAAGAATCTAGTTCGGAAGCCAGTTTTTTTAATTCTTGGCCTGTTAACCTTCCATTTAACCATTCCGGATCTAATTCGGCTTGGTATTTTTTGGTATAGAAATTAATGGCTGGTTCATTCCATTCCAATACTTGCCATTCCATCCGTTTGCAATTATGAGTAGCTGCAACTTTCACCACTTCATCAAATAGTAGTTTGCCCATTCCGTTTCCTCGCATGTGTTCATTAACTACGATATCCTCTAGAAAAATGCACTTCCCCTTCCAGGTGGAGTATTTAAAATAATACAACGCAATTCCCTGAACGATGCCCCCAATCTCGGCCACAAAAAAGTCGAAAATTTTGTCTGGTCCGAAGCCATCATTTTCCAATTCGGCCAATGTCACTTCTACCGCATCAGGTTCCTTTTCGTATATAGCCAGTTCAACAATTAATTCTCTAAGGCGGGCTAAATCTTCTTTCTTACCTATTCTAATAACTGGTTTCATAATTCGTCTTTTTTCGAGGTAACGGCTTTTCGTTTCCAGAAGGTAAATCCATTCTTTTCATAAAGTAAATGCACATCTTCTAATTGCTCTAAATATTGAGTACCTGTAATCTTCGCAACAAAATAAACATCCTTATCGATGTCGCCTTTCTTAAGCCAATTAATATCATGTCGCTTCGGGTTGAGGTTTGCGGGTACCTGGGTATAAAACAACTGGGCATAACTTTTATACTCTTCGGATACGATGTAACAGTCACAATCTACTTTTGTTTCGTAAAACTCAATGGCTGCATTTTGGGTAATGGCTTCAATTTTGGTTATGACAAAGGTGAGGGTGAAGAATACAAATAATCCGGTTCCTCCGAATAGCCAAAGGGCTCCCTTATAGGTTTTTCCTTTATTTAAGTATATAATACCCATCACCGTAGCCATAAGTAACCATATTCCAGGAATAAATTCTAATCCAGTCCAATTCACTTCTGCGTCAAGATTTGCTACCGCAAATGGGTCGGCAGCTAATAATGGTTTTAAAACCTCTATGTTCATACCTAACCATGGAAGAGCCAGTAAAGCCAAAACAAATATGCCCATGATTACGCCCAAGCTCATTTTCATCCACCAGGAGAATTTCACCAATCCTTTTTGCATTTGGTAAATCACTAATGCCGCTAAATAGGTCATTGGGTAATAGGCCAAGGAAGAATAATGGATGATTTTTGTACTCACAATAGAGAATAAAATCAAAACAACCCAAAATAAAATCAACATCCATTTACGCATGTCGTTTTGGTAAGGTCGGCCAGCTACTAATTTCCCCATACTTCGAATGGTGAAAATACTAGCTGGGAAAACCAAGACCAATAAAACCACAAAATGATATCCGAAAAAGCCACCATGTCCGGCATCTTGTTGCGAAAAAAGTTCCCATTGACGTATAGTAAATTCAATCGCAAATTGAGGTCCGTTAAATAAAGTGACCAACCCAAACCAAATAGAAGCAGTAAGTAAGGTCACCAATGTAAATATTCCGAAGTCGAGAATATTCAAGTAAAATTTGAATTTTTCAAGAATCCAATACACCCCTAATGCGATGCAAATAATTAGGAAAGCAACGGGGCCTTTTACTAAAATTGCCAGTCCGGTGAAAATTCCGGCTAAAATTAAATAATACCATTTGGATTTCTTAAATGGTAGCTTTGCGTTCGCTTCCTTTTTCCAGTAATAAAGAATGATATGGTAGAGTCCTAAAAAGATGAAAAGGTTGAACCACGGGTCGATAATACCGGATCGGAAATAGAGATGGGGTAAAATACTTCCAAAATAAGCCCCCGCCCAAAGCAAGCCAAATTCTTTGTTGTAAAGTCGTTTTCCTGCTGTATATAATAATAGAAGGGTGAGGATTCCGGCTATAGTATTTGGAAATCGAGCTGCATATTCGTTCATCCCAAATAGGTTCATGGATGCGGCCTGGAACCACATGAACATGGGTGGTTTCTCGGTGAAAATTTGATAATTAATTTGCGGACGTAAATAGTCTTGAGTGATCACCATCTCTCGGGCTATTTCGGCAAAGTTGATTTCATCCCAATCAAAGAGATGAACTTGTCCTAGAAATGGCATGAAGAATAAAATAGAAGCTGCAATTATGAGGATCTTATTTTTATCCATAGGTAATTATTTTTTATTGAAAAATCTTAAAATTGAACTTGCGAAATCATCATTTAATCCAAATATTCCTTTAATTTTTGTGTACAAAGAAATCACTAATGTATCTCCATAAATCAACCATTTTTTGGCGCCATCGATGGGCCTGGCCTGGTAATTTGTGCTCGTTGAAATAGGGGATGCCTCTTCTGTATAATAATAGAGAGCGATAGATTTTCGGGCTATATAATCCGGACAAGTAATAGGCGTAGGGTAGCCATGAAAAGTAGATTTTCCAGTAGAGAAAACAACTAACTTATTATGATCTGGTGTTATTTTCACTTCACACTTCGACATGTCGGCATTCCATAATTCAAGACTGCCTCCCCAATCGGGATTCCAATCTTTATTTAAGAAAAGGAGCACATTAACTCTACGTTGCCATGTTTTGTGTTTGGGATGTACCGAGAAATCTGCGTGGATATTTAAAAACCCGCCTGTTTTTGTTTGATGTAATCCACTACCTTCTAAATCGGGATCTGCAAATAGGTTTTGATACCCCGTTATGCCTTCGATCCACGAAATAAATGGGGGTTGCCGAAGTTCTAAAATGACTTCTTTAATCGAATTTGGAAAATGTTCCCATTTGGTAAGCCCATGTTTTTTTTCGTTGTAATGAATGTAATGCGTCCAAAAGGAATCTTCCACACTGGGAAAGTCAGTATGCACTTGTTCAATGGATTCGGGGACTAAAAAATCTGAAACTTCTAGGTATGGAAAAGGGGATTTCGCGACATACTCTTGTCGAATAGTAGCTGTTTTGTTAGAATAAATATGTGAATTTATGTTCATTATTACCCCTGCTCAAATGGATGTGTAAAAATAGTTGTTACCAAAGAATGATAGACCTATTAAACTTACTAATTTTGAGGTGGAAGTTATTAGCTTTCACAAAAAAAAATAAGTGAGTAAGGACGATGTTTTGATTTTTGAGCGAGGTAGTTTTAAAGTAGGAGTTACTACTAAAATTCAACCGGAAGGAAAGGTGATGTTGCGAAACATGACTGTTGGCTCTCATGGTGCTCAGTACCACCATAAAAACACAGATGAACGATTGGATCAAACTCAAGATAAGTATTTTTTGTACATGAAACGATCGGGGCAATTAAAAGCCACCGTTACCAACGCTTTAAGAAGAATAGAAACAGATTTTGGGAAAGTAAACGCGTATTACGTTCGGTATTTTTTGTTTAGTAATGAACTTCAAGCCTCCTCTGAGAAACGGATTAAACATGGGAATGAAGGAGTCTTAAAGCGGTTTTTCAAAAAATACATGTCCGAATCTCCTGCGGCCAATGGAGTGGGTTATGGCGAAGACCTGAATTTACCCTCTTTTTATTATGCGTATTTTGATGCCGAAAATTATAGATCCACCGAGTTAAGCGAAATTCTGGGTTTAAAACCGGTCGGGCAATTTGACACCTTTGCTTTTACCCGTTTACATCCTCAGAAAAATCCTAATGTGGAGAGATTGGCGCGTGTACACCATGAAAGTATGCGTGTAAAGTTGGCAGAGTTTTACGCGGGTTATTCCATTTATATAGAACAGTTTTTGTTTTTGAATGACAATTATTTTGTTTGGCGTGAAAACGGAGAGGTAGTTGCCGGGGTTCAAGTAAATAAATGTGAGTGGGAATTAAAAAAAATGAGTGGGTTAACAGGGTTATTTATGATGCATATATTACCCTACATTCCTGGGTTGAAAAAATACATTAACCCTAAGAAGTTTGAATTTATTACCTACGATTACATTTATGTAAAACCCGGGTATGAATCTAAATTGGAACCCTTGTTTATGAGCATGCTTAATAAATTTAATGTGACCTTCTCTTTGCAATGGCAGGATGTAAAAAGCCCCCTGCATTCCGTGATTTCTAATATGGATAAAGGGATGTTAAGTACTTTTTCTAAAGTTCCTACGGGACGAATAATGATGACATTAGCGGATATTTCAGACGAACAAGTACAGGCATTGATGCATAAACCTGTATTTACTTGTGCAATGGATATGTCTTAATCAGAATATAATTATGAAACATTTAAATTTACTTTTTATCGGTGGAATGCTATGGTCGAGCTGTTCGGTAGGGCCCCAAAAAACGGAACCAATTCAGATTGAGAATTCGTTCGTAAAATCACAATTGCATACCGAAAATGCGGTGTTGTGGCAGCAATCTGCAGCCGAATACAAAGCGCTTTGCTATCAAACGTATACTTTGGCCAAATTGCAATTGGAGCAGAAATTACATGCACATGCTTTTCCCTATGAAAAAAAACCAGCCATTGTGATGGACCTGGATGAGACCGTAGTGGATAACAGTTTTTTTAATGCGCAACTGCTTTTGGATAACGAAGAATATTCTAAATCAAAGTGGAAAGAATGGTCGGATTTAGAAAAAGCTGGAGCCGTACCTGGAGCGGTTGATTTTATTGCTTTTGCTCAGGGAAAAGGGGTAGAGGTAATCTTTATTTCTAATCGTAGAGTGAGTGAATTACAAGCGACTAAGAACAACGTGGAGGCTCTTGGGATTGTAAATATTGATTCCTCTCATTACTATTTAAGAACCGAGGAGGGGAGTAAGATGAATCGTAGAGCTAAGGTTTCAGAGGATTATGAAATCTTAATGTTATTCGGAGATAACCTAGCTGATTTTAACGAGGTTTTTGATAAACGTTCCAATTTGGATCGGAATAAATTGGTCCATGAAATGAGTAAGGAGTTTGGGGCTACCTTTATTGTATTACCTAATGTGCTTTACGGTGAATGGGAAGGTAGTTTATATGCGTATAAATACCATTGGACACCTGCACAAAAAGATTCTATCCGAAAAACTTTTGTAGTCGGGTATAAATAAGCTGTGTTAGTTATTTATCTGCTGGTTAAGTCGTTGGTTTTCTTGCGTTTGCACTGTTGGGATCCAAGATAATATTTGTATGGAATCTCTGCCTATATAGTTCACTTTAGTGTGTCCTGTTTGGCAGAGATTTGTGTTTTTAACCCTTTTTTGATTTAATCCAATCCGATGTTTCTTTGACGGCTGTTTTAAACGGAGTAATGGTATACCCCAATTCCATTTTTGCTTTACTGATATCCGTGGCCCAGTTATGGGTGTATTTTCTAATAAATGGCGGAGTAACGGCAGGGGTAATTCCAAATGTATCCCCTAAAAATTGCATGACCTTAGCAGCGCCTAACATGACGGGAAGGGGAATGCCTATAGGGCTACGTTGAATATTATTAACTTCTCCGAAAATATTGAGCATCTCATTGTACGAGTAATTTTCACCTCCAAGAATGTAGTTTTCTCCCGTCCGTCCATGTAATGCCGCAAGATAATGACCTTTAATCATGTCTTGAACATAGGCATAATTTCCGGTAGTGGTCCCATCTCCTGGAGTATACCGAAATCCATTGTACATGTAATTTGAAAGTAATCTGGTTACCGCATTACTCGTACTTAATTCTCCGGGGCCAAAAACTCGGGTAGGGCTAACGATCACAATATCCATTCCTTGCTTTACGTATTCTTGGGCTTTTTCATTGGCCATAAGCTTCGAACGCTCATATTCTGAAAATGGCGGTAATATTTGATTGATTTCTTCGGTAATTAAAGAATCGTCTAACTGGGGACCAAAGGTTCCAGCCGTAGCGGTAATTACAATCCGGTCGACCTTATTGGCCTTGGCTGCCTCTAGTAAATTAATAGTTCCACCCACATTTACATCGTAATACGTTTGTGGATTTTTTGCCCATGGTTGGGCGTGAGCGGCTAGGTGAAAAATCAAATTACAGTCCTTACTGGCCTGTACTAGAGATTCTGAATCCAATAAATTGGCCGGAGTGGAATGTATTTTAGGATGATCAGTTAATTCCGCCTTTAGCTGGGAACCTGGACGATGCATGGCATTGACCTCAATTCCTTTTTTAGCTAAAAACTGTGCCAGTTGGCCGCCTACGAAACCACCGGCTCCGGTGATCAATACTCTTTTTATTTGTGATAATTCCATTGTTAGGTATACGTTTAAGTCAGGAATGACTTAGGAAGAATGGAAGGCTCAAAGCCTTCCTGATAATATGAATGATTTAGAATAGGTCGGTCAGTAAATCGTCTTTTACGCTATTCGGTAAGGTGACCTTAAGGTTTGGGTTTCTTTCCATTTCACGTTTTATGGCAAAATTTGCTTCCTTATTTCGAGCCCATGCTCTACGACTAATGCCATTGTTTACATCCCAAAATAGCATGTTTTTGGCGCGTTCTTCCGCTTCGGAAGTGCCATCGAGTAACATTCCGAAACCCCCATTAACAACTTCTCCCCAGCCTACGCCACCTCCGTTGTGGATGGAGACCCAGGTAGCTCCTCTAAAGGAATCACCAATAACGTTTTGAATCGCCATATCGGCAGTGAAACTAGATCCGTCATAGATATTTGATGTTTCTCTAAAAGGAGAGTCTGTACCCGAAACATCATGATGATCCCGACCTAAAACTACCGGTCCAATTTTACCCGCTTTAATGGCATCGTTAAATGCAACGGCAATTTTTGAACGCCCTTCGGCATCTGCATATAATATCCTGGCTTGAGAACCTACCACCAGTTTATTGGCTTTGGCTCCTTTTATCCAGGTAATGTTGTCCTGCATTTGTTGTTGAATTTCAGGGGGCGAATTCAACTTTATTTTGTTACAAATAAAGGAGCGCTATTATTTTCAAAAAACAACAATATTTCTTTCAT
>CAJXZP010000095.1 GCA_913062955.1 uncultured Flavobacteriales bacterium
TGACCGCCACTCATTTCACTAGGCATATGATTCGCCCACTCTTTTAAACCTACCCGATCTAAATATTCCAAAGCTAAGGCATTTCTTTTTTTGCGGCTAATTCCTTTGTAATATAAAGGCAAGGCCACGTTTTCCAAGGCGTTTTTAAAAGAGATGAGGTTAAACGATTGGAAAATAAACCCAATCATTTTATTTCGGTATTTAGCCGCTTTGGTTTCACTCATTTCTAAAATGAGCTCATTATTTAGGTGATACTCGCCAGAATCGTAGGTATCTAATATCCCTAAAATATTCAGCAAAGTGGATTTACCTGATCCAGAGGAACCCATTATCGAGACCATTTCACCCTCCTCGATGGTTAGGTCTACATCCTTTAGTACCTGAAGACTATGTTGCCCTACTTGGTAAGATTTATTAATTCCCGTTAGCTTTATCACCTTGCAAGGTTAACGAATAACTACGCTCGCTAGAAGCGAATTTTAATTAACGGTAATATTCCAAGGTTATGCGGTCGTTCAATCCGTTTAATTATTATGGAATTGTTATGTGGTTTATGAATATTGAGGTACATTGGTTTTGAATTATAGTAGATGGCTGCAACCTTTTTTTCAGTACTTTCAGATGTAACCGATGAATTAAGTTTAATTCGTTTGGAGTTGGCCCGTTCGAGACTAGACCTAGGGTATATAGGTTCAAAAAATGTAGAATTAAAGAATTTTATCCGGGAGAAAGTAGATGAAAAACACATTGTTTTTTTGAATCCGACCAAGAACTTCATGAATATTAGTAGTCCTCAGAATTTAAAAAAAATGGGGAATGTTTGGGTGGTAATTCTAGGGCCTAATTTACCCAAAGATTTGATTGGCTTTTTACAAGAATATCAAGCGGTTGGATTTATGGCCCCTCAAGAGATAAATGAAGCCACTTTGAATGACATTATTCAGGGTATTAATACCAGAGGATTTGTCGCCAATAGGCATATACCGTTAGATTATTGGTTAAATAAAATGCCCTATTCCTTTCCCCGGCCTAAACCCGATTTGACCGATGGCGAAGAGGAAGTATTACGTTATTTATGCCATAATTTTAACGTGAGAGAGATTGCTGAGATTTTGGACAAAAAGGAACCTGCCATTCGAGCACATATTGCCAACCTACGTGAAAAACTATATGCCAAGTCATTGTTGGAAATTGTCGTGATTACCATGGCCAATATGTGGGTCCGTATTGATCCGTCCTTAACATCAGGAAAGAACCCTTTTCTGTAGTACATTTTTTTATTAATGTCCAAAAACCTATCCATTGGATAGGTGGGTGAAAGCCCATTCTCCTGTAATATTGTATTTGATAATTTGTTGTTTTTTTCAGCTACCTGCTTATACCTTGTAGTTGTAGATTCTTTAAAATGAAGGAGAAGGAGTAACTTTTGGTTATTACGTTACTACAGTCTACTGATTCCTAATTGCTTAACCTTGAAAGACTACAAAGGCGGTCTCACTCACCTGAATTTGTGGTCTTTTTTATGCGCCAATTATTCTTAGGGAGTCTTACATTTCTTTCCGAAAGGAAGGAGATGCGTAAGGGTATGATTTTTTGAAAAAACTATAGCATACAAAAATGCCACTTGAAATTTTTCAAGTGGCATTTTTAATAAATGAATGGATTCGATTATTCGGAACCGCTTAGGCCTTTACTTACGTTTTCAGCATAGTCGGCTAGTCTTTCACAACTATTGAATAGCTCTGCATAAAGGATACCTCCACGAACGTTGTATTCCCCTTCTTCAATTTTAGTCAAATAGTTTTTACGTAATTTCTTGCGCATTTTATCAATTTGATTTTCAATGGTTTGAGCTTTATTTAGGTCTTCTTCTGAAATTTCCCATTTATCCAAGTTTTCGTTCATCACGGCTAGTGATTCGCGAACTAAGGAAAGAAGTTCGTCAATTTTCTCCCTTTGTCCTGGAGTAAACCAAATCTTCTTCTTGTTTTTACTCATGATTGCACGGCCCATTGAAACAAAAATATCGGCAATGTTTTCTAAATCATGGATTAGACCCAGCATCATTTGAACACTATCAGAAGATGCACGTGTTTGTTGCTGTTTACTCATTTTGGCTAAGAATTCAGAGATTTCCTCTTCTAAACGATCAGAAACTTCTTCATACTTAATAAGCTTAGCTATTAACTTGTCACGTTTAACCTCATCTTTTTCCGACATTAATGACTCTAATTGTGCCATCATTTTGGAAACATAGGTTCCCATTCTGGTAATTTCATTTCGTGCTTCTAAGGCAGAAATTTCAGGAGTAATAATGTTTGAATTAATAAATTCTAAGCGGAACTCTTCGTCTTCTTTTCCTTTTGATTTTACCAATTTTGTAGCCAGTTTAACTAAAAGAGGAACGAAATTGATCATGATCAAAACGTTAATCAGGTTAAACAAGGTATGAAATGTGGATAGGGCTACAGGAATAGAGCCGGGGTTAGAATCTAATGCTGCTAGGCTATCAAACCCATTTATGTAAGCAATTCCATCCAGAAACCAAGGGAAAACGAGAATCATCCACCCCACACCTACTACGTTGAATAAGGTATGGATTTTAGCGGATCGTTTTGCATATACGTTGGCAGCTAATGAAGCGAGTTCCGCTGTGATAGTGGTCCCAATATTTTCTCCTAATACCATTGCTGCAGCAATTTCAAACGAAATCCAGCCCTGTGCCGTCATCACCAAAGTTAAAGCCATGGTGGCTGAAGATGATTGAATAATAACGGTTAATAAGCCTCCAATAAGAATGAAAAGTAAATAGGAGAAATAGCCCCAATTCGTGAAATCAGCGACAAATGAAACGAGCTCTGGGTTGTGCTTGATATCTGGAACGGCCCCTTTCAAAAGTGTTAACCCGTAAAATAAAAGAGCAAAGCCAATGATTGTTTCTCCCCAAAAACGTATTCGAGTACGTTTGAAGAACAACATAGGTACTCCCACTGCTAAAATAGGAATTGCAATAGCCCCTAACTTCACTTTGAATCCTAAAATAGATAAAAACCATGCCGTTACGGTGGTTCCTATATTGGCACCCATCATAATTCCTGCTGATTCGGTCAGCGTTAACAGTCCTGCATTCACAAAACTTACTGTCATTACCGTAGTGGCCGAGGACGATTGGACTAATCCTGTAATCAAAAATCCGGTTAAAACACCAAATACTCGATTTCGAGTCATACTTCTTAAAATACGCTGAAATCCATCTCCAGCAGCTTTTTGAATCCCCTCACTCATTAACTTCATTCCAAAAAGGAATAAGGCTAACGACCCTAATAGTGAAAAAAAATCTCCGATTGTATATTCCATTATCTCCGATATTGTTTGGCCGCAAAACTATTTTACCTAGGTGTACTTTGGATAAATCCAATGTTAAGGTAATATTAAGAAATCCAAAGTTGATAATTGTAAATAGCTGAAAAATAAGCGCATAAAAAAGACGGTCATTGTGACCGTCTTTTTTACTGAGTTTATCTATTTGTTCATCCAATCTTCAATTTCATCTGCTATAATTGGAATATTTTGCATTAAATTGAAATTGTCACCCTTCTTTATAACGATGTCATCTTCTAGTCGGATACCTAGATTTTCTTCTGGAATATAGATTCCAGGTTCTACTGTAAACACCATGTTTTCACGAATGGGTGCTACCCAAGACCCAACATCATGTGTATCGAGTCCAATATAATGAGAGGTGCCGTGCATGAAGTATTTTTTGAAAGCAGGCCAATTAGGGTCCTGGTTTTTAATATCCGTTTTGTCGATTAATTTCAAATTCAGTAATTGTTCCTCCATCAAAACACCTACTTGTTTGTGGTAATCATTTAAGTTGACTCCAGGGCTGAGTAATTTTGTGGCCTCATTTTTAACATGAAGAACGGCATTGTAAACTGCTTTTTGACGAGCCGTAAATTTTCCACTTACCGGAATACAACGCGTTAAATCGGAGGAATAGTTGGCGTATTCGGCCCCCACATCCATTAGTATTACATCACCCGCTTGGCATTGTTGGTTGTTTTCAATATAATGTAATACACACGCATTATATCCAGAGGCAATAATTGGAGTATATGCAAATCCTTTACTTCTGTTTTTTATGAATTCGTGCCATAATTCCGCTTCTATTTCATGTTCCCATACTCCTGGTTTAATGAATTCGAGTACGCGTTTAACCCCTTTCTCAGTCAAGTTACACGCTTGTTGCATTAAATCAATTTCAATACCCTTCTTTACCGAACGGATTTCATGCATAATTGGAGCACTTCTTTGGTAGGTATGTATGGGATAAGTGGGTTTGAAGTTTTTAATAAAACGATCTTCTCTTGTTTCAACCTCGGTGTTAGCTCTTAAATGTTCATTTGTATTTAAGTATACATTCTCAGCTTCACTCATCAATTTTTTCATGGTGGAGTCAAATTGATCCAACCAATAAACGGTTTGGATACCGGAAACCTCAAAAGCACGATCAGCGGTTAGTTTTTCTCCTTCCCATACAGCAATATGATCATTGGTTTCTTTTAAGAATAGAATTTCCTTATGTGCTTCTTCACTCGCATCGGGAAAAATCACCAAAATACTTTCTTCTTGATCCACCCCGGATAAATAAAATAGATCACGGTGTTGAGAAAATGGTAAACTGCTATCGGCACTCACCGGATATATGTCATTAGAATTAAATATGGCTAATGAGCTAGACTTTAGTTGCTTCGTGAAATCCTTTCTATTGGCTACAAAAAGTGCGGAATCAATTTGATGATATTTCATGGTTTATTTTTTTAAATCGTTTCCAAATTTAATTCTTAAAAGCTAGCGATGGGTTAATGTTTACTTCTTTTTAGATTTTAAGTCTTTCTCTTATCAAGGGCTTTACAAAAACAGATATTGGCTATATTCGTAGGGTATATGAAATTCTCGTTTCCATTATTATTCAAATATATCTTGTTGTTATCTGTTTTTCTGATCCATAACCGTTTTTGGAGGAGAGCTCAATTAATCTTTAGTGATTTTGTGAGTGCTAATACCCATTACGATTGGAGTGGGGATAGGGTAATAGTAAAATCACAAATTGCCAATCAAAAATTTAGGGCGACTAGGCTTATTCAAAGCGTAGATCGGATACTACCAGAATACACTAAATTTTTGAAGGAACAGGAAACGTGTATTGGGAATTTCAAACGATTGCTTTCGAATAAAGAAAAGGTTCCATACCAAGTACGTGCCAGTGTTCAAATTACCCGAGTTGATCTTAGAAGAGTCATTTCAAAAAATCACAATGCAATCTCTATTTAATTTCTACATGAAATCAATCTTTGTTAAACAAGTTGGTATCCTTGGATTGCTTTTTGTCATGGCCACCACATCAGTTGGGCAATCCATATCTGGTTATATTAGTGATAAAGAAGATCAAAGCATCTTACCTTTTGTGAGTGTTATTATTGAAGGAACCACTCAAGGGACTATTTCCGATATTGATGGTTACTTTAGATTAGCTACCGTAGAATTTCCGGTAACTCTAGTTTTCCATACTTTGGGGTATACCGATACGGTGATCACTTTCATTCAGCCTGGACATTTATCTGTGAAAATGCTGGAGAGAGCCTTGCGGTTAAAGGAGGCCGTAATAGTGGCAGGTGAAAATCCGGCTGTTCGAATAATTAAAAAAGCTATAGATAACCGAGACTTAAACAACCCAGAAAAAAACACGGCATTTACCTATAAAACATACAGTAAAATGGTTTTTGGTCCGGATGTAAGTCAGTTTAATGATGAGTTGGTGCTAACGGATAGTTCTTCCGCTGCAGATTCGGGTGCTTTTGAGTTTAGGTCCGCTATGAAAGAGCATTATTTGTTTATTACTGAAACGGTAAGCGAACGGAAATTTTCGCCTCCCAGTCACAGTTATGAGAAAATTATAGCTAATCGTTTTTCGGGATTGAGCAATCCTACCTTTACCATGATTGCGACAGAGTTTCAACCTTTTTCGTATTACCATGATTATGTAAATGTTATTGGTCTCAAATATTTAAGTCCCTTGGCACGGAATAGTTTTAAAAACTACGTTTTTGAGTTGAAAGAAACGGTTGTGGAAAATCAGGACTCCATATTTATGATATACTTTCAGCCTCGTAAGGGGACCACCTTTTATGGGTTGAAGGGGATGATGGCTATTAGTAGTAATCAATATGCTATAAAAAACATTCGGGTAGAACAAGCGAACCCAAATAGTTCCATTCAAATTGAAATTGAACAAATGAGTGCTTTTATTGATGGGAAACAGTGGTTTCCAGTACAGTTAAACACGCATTTAAAAATGGTGATGGATGAATCTGGATCTCAGGATCTAGGTTTTTCATTTCTGAATGCAAGAGGGAAAACCTATCTAAAAAACATTGAGCTTACCAATAAAATTGAGAAGAAGGAGTTTCCAAACGTACGTTTAGAATTGGATGAAAGTGCGAATAAGCAATCGGATGAATATTGGGTGGGTGAACGGAAGGAAAAGCTGAATAGTAAGGAGGAACGTACCTACGTGAAAATTGATAGTATTGGAGAATCCCAGAACCTGGATAAGAAACTAAAACTAATGGAAGATTTGTTTACGGGATTGGTTCCTATAGGTCCGGTATCCATTGAGCTAAGTAAAGTGCTTGATTACAATGAGTGGGAAGGAACTCGGTTGGGAGTGGGTATTAGAACCAATGAAAAGGTTTCCAAGTATTTTTCGGTAGGCGTTTACGGAGCCTATGGATTTAACGATAAAGAATCCAAATATGGAGGGGATTTAAAATGGAATATATCGCCAAAAAATGATGTGTTTGCAGGAATTAAATATGCCAATGACGTTCGTCCAACAGGGATGGTTGATTTTCATAAAAAAGAAGCTTTTAACCTACGTTCTTACAGTGAATTATATATATCCAAAATGGATGATGTGGAAGGGTTTGAAGTCTATTTAAACTTCCGTTCGTTTCGAGATTTTCAAAATCAATTGTTCTTCAATCAATACGCACAATCGTTTAATTACCCATATGCATATGCGCCTAAAGGAGATACGGTGCTGCGTACCAATAATGCCTTTACTCGATCAGAATTAGGATGGTCATTCCGTTTTGGGTATAAAGAAAAATACATTCGAAGTTTTAATAAAAACATCTCTATGGGAACCAACTTTCCCTATCTCTGGGTGCGCGTTGCTGCTAGTGATGAATGGCTAGGAAGTGCCTTTAATTATCAGAAAATTGATGTGAAAATTGCCAAAAATTATCTCCTAAAGGGTATTGGAAAAGTTGGTTTTCAGTTTACAGGAGGAACAACAACAGGACAGGTTCCTTTAAGTTTTTTGCATTATCCAGCTGGAATGCGAGTTAATGGTTTTAATCTATATATTGAAAATGGCTTTAACACGATGGCTCCCAATGAATTTGTATCGCAAACGTATGTCTCTGGTTTTTTACATTACACTATGGGTGCTATTTATAAGAAATCATTTTCGGCTCCTGAAATTTCCTTGGTAACTGCTGCAGGTTGGGGAGAATTACCTCATTCGGAATACCATCAAGGCGTAGAATTTAAAACCATGGAAAAAGGCTTCTTTGAATCCGGACTTTTATTAGATAACATTTTAGTGCTGAATACTAGTGGTTTAGGTGTGGGTGTTTTTTACAGGTATGGTCCGTATTCGCTACCCGAGGTGAAGGATAATTTGGGGTTTAGCTTTACGGTCATGTATGTTTTCCAATAGGAGAATGAGGATTGGAAAAAATACTACGTAAAGAAAAACCGTTACAGATATGCAATGGTTTTCCTCATGATATTTCTTATCCTGAAAGGTATTAGCTCATAATAGCTACGACTCCTGGTAATTCTTTTCCTTCAATAAGTTCGAGTAAAGCACCACCACCTGTAGATACATAACTTACGTGATCTTTTAAATCATATTTGTTTACTGCGGCCACAGAATCACCTCCACCCACAAGAGAGTAGGCTCCTTTTTCAGTCGCTCTAACTACCGCAAAAGCGGCTTGTTTGGTACCTGCTTCAAATTTGTCAAATTCAAATACTCCCATGGGACCATTCCATAAAATGGTTTGAGAATTTTCGATACAAGTTTTGTATTTCTCAATGGCATCTGTACCGATGTCCATCCCCATCCATCCATCAGGAATGTTTTTAGTTGCACATTCTGAATGATCCGCATTTGGACTAAATTCATTGGCAATCGCAGAATCTTCTGGAAGTAAAATATGAACATTTTTCTCTTCCGCTAATTTCAGGACTCTTAAAGCCATTTCTAAGTAGTCATCTTCTACTAGCGAATTTCCAATAGTACCACCTTGTGCTTTAATGAAGGTATATGCCATACCCCCTCCAATGACTAAGTTGTCAATTTTATCGAGTAAATTTTCAATGATGCTAATTTTTGAAGATACCTTAGCACCTCCAATAATTGCCGTAAATGGGGATTTAGGATTTTTCATGACTAACTCCACGTTCTCTAATTCTCTTGCCATTAACAAACCAAAAAACTTTTGATTTGGAAAAAACTGAGCAATTATAGCGGTAGAAGCATGTGCTCTATGTGCGGTTCCAAAGGCATCATTAACATAGATGTCTCCAAGTACAGATAAAGACTTTGCAAAGGCAACATCTCCGGCAGTTTCTTCTTTGTAAAAACGAAGATTTTCTAACAATAATACTTCCCCATTTTTGAGATTGTTTGCCAAGTTCTCAGTGGAAGAGCCAATACAGTTAGAGGCAAATTTCACTTCTAAATCCAATATTTTACTCAAATGGTTGGCAACCGGCTTTAAGGAGAGTTTTTCTTCCGGCCCTTTTTTAGGTCGGCCTAGGTGACTCATCAAAACGACTGAACCACCATCGGCTAATACCTTTTTAATAGTAGGTATAGCTGCACGGATTCGTGTATCGTCCGTAATGGTTTGGCTTTCATCTAACGGGGCGTTAAAGTCAACACGTATAAGTGCTTTTTTACCTTTAAAATCTATATCGTTAACCGTCTTCATAATTTGTTGTTTTTTCGCTTTTCAATAGTCGGCATTTTTCGCAAATTAATAAAGGACTTTAGTCGGTTTTTATTCAGTAATTAAGACTATTTAATATTCCTAATTATCCGTTAGTTTGGAATAGGAAGATATGGGAGTTGAATGTTGAAAAAACAACGTGGGAATCTCTCAAAAACATAGGATAAACGTATGGTAAATGCTACTTTCGAGCCATGCGGTTTGAGGACGTTATTGGACATGAGGATCTTAAAAATCAACTAAAAAATATGGTTGATGGAGGCAGAATTAGTCATGCTTTAATGTTTACTGGAAATGAAGGTTCTGGAAATTTAGCTATGGCTTTGGCTTTTGGTAGCTATATTCTAGCTCAAAGTAGCCCCGATTCGGAATCTACCCAACTCAAATGTGATAAATTTATTCATCCTGATTTTTATTTCTGTTACCCGGTAAACTCCACTAAAAAAGTGACGGGTTCTAAAATTTTGTCCAAAGATTTTATAAGCGAATGGCGGGAGGCTTTGTTAGAAAATCCATACCTGTCGGCTGGCAACTGGATGGCGCATTTAGGTATTGATAATAAACAAGGAATAATAAATGTTCACCAAGGGAGGGAGATTCTTCAAAGTTTGACTTTGAAGCCCTACGAATCGGAGTACAAATTAATGCTGATCTGGTTACCCGAAAGGATGAATACAGCTACGGCCAATAAGTTGTTGAAAATTCTGGAGGAACCTCCTCAAAAAACGATTTTTTTATTGGTCAGTCAAAATCCAGAACAACTTCTTCCAACCATCCAATCGCGGGTGCAAATGGTGAATTTAAAACCGATTGCCCAACCGGTGTTAGCAAAAGTACTGATGGACAAACATGGTATTGATCAGGGACAAGCGCAAACCATTTCAAAAATAGCTCAAGGAAATTAT
>CAJXZP010000096.1 GCA_913062955.1 uncultured Flavobacteriales bacterium
CATGGAGGAAACGTACATTTACCCTGCGTGAATCAAAGCGATCGCATTGCAGTTTTATACGATACGGATATCTTTTTGGGCTTTGGGTTTATTAATGGACTCGAATCCAATACCATCGCTACGGTTTTGAATGAACGTTCTCATTTTGGTTTCTTTACCGATTTCAGAGACTTTGTAGAACGGGTACAAATATCGCTAGATCAATTGATAGTTCTCATTCGTAGTGATGTTTTTAGATTTACGAAAACCAACAAAAAGGCTTTGTTATGGGATGCCCATTTGTTACTGAATAAGAGTAAAAAGACCGTTCCACTGCCCTCTCTGTTTCATACACCAGCGAAGTCGTTCACTTTGCCGACTCTTTGGAAAAATGAATTAGAAGATGCTTTTGATGAAATAGAACTTTTTGGTTTCCCGGTTAACACCGACCCTTTTGATTTAGCGATCGAAATACCCGACCACCCCTTTACAGCTCGACTGTTTCCTCAGTCCGTCAATAAAAAAGTTACCATGATAGGTTACCTGGTACACCTAAAGAGAGTCCGTGCTAAAAGTGGTAAGAATATGTTTTTTGGCACTTTTATAGATACCGAAGGCGAATGGATAGACACCATTGTTTTTCCGCCTGTAGCGGCTCGCTATCCTTTCACCGGCCCTGGTTGTTACATCCTACATGGAAAGGTTACGGAAGAGTTTGATTACCATAGTTTGGAAATTATTGCGCAAAAACGGATTCCGAGCAAAAATGCGGAAGATGTGGTGAGTACACGTTTGAAGATTGGGAAACCTAACTTATAAAGCGATTAAATATTTACACAAAGAAATTTACCCCAACCCATGTACCGATTTTGTGACTATTGGACCCCCCCGATAATTACGCCAAAATAACACTGGAAATATTTGACACCAAAGGACAAAAAACACTTCACCAAACCATCACTGGAAAGGAAAGAATAAGCATCTCACACCTCGCCCAAGGGGGTGTATTATTCCATTCAATGGAACAATCAAATAATGAAAGGAATAATAATAATAATAATAAAGCACTAAATAAAAGATGGGTAGATCAAAAAAAACATGAAAAACTAAACTAAAACGACCTACCCACTTTTATTAATTCGCATTCAGAATCAACTGAATCGCTATTTCTAAAACTTCATCTCTCCCCTCTTTAATACCCGTAATCGTAGGCTTTACTTCCACATCAGGAACAATACCTACGCGTTGGGTTTCACTTCTATTGGGGTAATAAATTCCAATACCCGTAATCCTACTTCTAATTTTACCGGGCAATACCAAACTCGTCACATTGCCATCTGCCCCAGCCGTGGTAGACCCCACTACCAAAGATCCAGGAACGGTACGATAGGCCATGGCGTGAAACTCAGAAGAACTTTGCGAGGTTTCATTTACTAAAATGATGACTTTTCCTAGATACGCATCTTTATTCTTTTCCCCCACAAACCCACCTTTTTCTGTGAATTGAAACAAACCCGGTTGCTGTACAGATACCATGGTATAGATCGCAAAAGGAACCTTTTCACCCAATAACAAAGCACTCATACCGTACAAGGCAAAATCGCTCGGGTAATTTCTATTGTCAATAATCAACCCATCCGTATTTTTGAAGGATTCCCAGAGCTCAGGTAGCTCACTTTTTTTCAATGCTCCATTATCTATATATCCAATATTACCCGCCAACAACTTAAAACAGGTATCGGAGCCCGAAAAATGAGAACGAACGTTTAACTCATTCGGTTTAAACGTTTTCAGAACTACTTCCTTCATCACCTCACCACTTTTGAATTTTATCGTAATTTCCGTATCATTACTACACAGCAATTTACCCGCAACATCTCTTAATTGGGTAGGATAATTGGACCCTGACGTATAGGGTAATAACTGCTGTAATTTTTCCTCCATGGAAACATCATTCACCGCATTAATTTCATCTCCAACTTCTAAACCGGAACTCCCAATTTTATGCGGATCATATATACAGGTGACTACTGGTTTATTCTCAATATAGGTGACTTCAAATGCAGGAATACGTACCCCAAAAGAAGCGTGTAATTCGCTATCCGATTTCCTAAATGCGGCATGCGTATCTTTGGTACGTACAATTAATTTAGCCACCGTTTCTTCATAGCTCAATTCATCATTGGCGTTCAAATACTCCGGAATAAACGCCTCTAAAACCGCCTGCCAATCTTCTTCAATCGTGTACTTATAGGGAGATAAGTACTGAATAATATTCCAATACCGATACAAAGAAAGTAAGCGCATCCCGGCATCCGAATATTCCATTTTAGCATACGCATTTTCATTCAAGATATTAGCTCCTCCTACCCCATTCATGGCATAATAATATCCTGAACTTGGTCGTTTAGCCATTTTTACATTTTCAAGAATCAACTCTAAATCCGAAGAAAATCCCGAAGTGGTCATCCAATCTAAATCTGGATACATTTTGACATTTGTAGAATCTGGAAATTTTATCTTTTTGAGCCGATCAAATTCACCTAAACCGTGTACCCAATCCACTAAAAGCAGATCTCGTTCTTCGGATGTCGTTACTTCTAAATATTGGGGTAAGAAACGAAACAACTCATAATCCCAATTGTATTGACCTGTCATTATTTGAGGATGGTAATACTTCAAAAAGCCCCATACCTTACCTAAAACAGCTAAATTAGCAACGGTAGTGGATTGCACCGAGATATTCTTAACTAAAGAATTTTGCGTAAAAGTGGAGTCTAAATCGGCCGGAAACAACTCCTTTTCCAATACAGTAGCTTTCCAAATTGGTTTACCATCTATGGTGATTTTTAAATCATCCACCCAGATCTTTCCTGTTCCGACCAACAAAACACCAAAAACAATTTGTTTGGTTTCGTTTGGAGACATCTCCAATTCTACCTCGAACTCCGTCCAATCTCTGGTTCCTTTAATGTTTTGATCCTGCATATTATCAAATCCTAAAGAAGGGTCTAACCGCAACCATAACCCACAATAACCAGTAACATCCTCGGTTTTAATAAAACCCGACAACTTAATAGATTTCCCCCTATAACTATAAGGGATAGCCATTGATGCGGCACCAAAGGTGGCAAAACTATGATTCTGTATGGAAAGTGAATACTGACCAGATTTCACATCGGTAGAGTCACAAAAAATTTTAAATTCTTTATCCCCCATCTTTTTATAACCTGCTGGTAACTGCGTGTGGAATTCCTCAAACCCTAAATTAAAATCCAACTTACTTTTCTGAGAATAGCTATAACAAGAAAATAGGAAAAATGTTACAGTAATAGAAAGGAACTTATACATCGGTATCAATTAAAGGTTTACAAAAAGGGTATCTTATGAAGATGCCACGAATTTAATGTTTTGAAACCGGGAGGGATATCTCCGTTAACATTAATTAATACTAAAATGGAAAAAGGTCCATTTATACGCTATGGTTTTGTTACCGCTACTCCACCACCCTTGGTGATTATCATTGGCGTATGTTTGTATGAAATTGTATTTCTAATTGTATGGATTCCATAAAAGAAGTTCTTGCCTCTCGGTTTAATAAAGACCAGTTTCTTTCCTTAATTCAGGAAAGTCCGAATACCATGGAAGAGACCTTCCAATTGGCACTTGGGTCAGAGACACCTGTTTCTTGGAGAGCGGCTTGGGTATTAAATCATGCGACTTCAAAAAATGATCAACGCATAAAGAATCACGCATCCAAAATCATTGAAATCCTAAATACCAAAGAAGATGGTCATCAAAGAGAATTATTGAAATTACTCGATAAAATTGAAATTGACGAAGAGTTAGAAGGTATTTTATTTGATAAATGTGTCACTATTTGGGAGGCGGTAGAAAAAAGTCCATCGGTTCGGGTAGTTGCTTTTAGAGTATTGGCCCAAGTGGCTATAAAGTATCCTGAAATGAAAAATGAACTGGCGTTTTTAACGCAGGACCATTACGTGGACTCCTTGAGTCCTGGAATTAAAAGGTCCTTAAAAAAAACAATAGAAAAATTGTAACTCCAATTTTATCCCATCCCGTTTTGAAATAGGAATACACTATTCACAAAGGAAAATCAACTCTATCCCCTCCTCACTATAAATCGAAAGTAACTTACCGTTTATGGAATACGATGACTCACCTGATAATCCGGTCAACACTATCGTTTCCCACGTATTACGAAGTTCTTCTTGACAAGCCATTTCTGTTATTGTGGTTTTTGAAAAGTCAATATTATTAATGTTTGTTTCATAGGCTTCATACTCGCCATACAATTGATTGCATGGTAAATTAGCTTTGAAGGAATTGCTTTCATCAAAAGTGACTGAAATTTCAGAAAATGAACCCGGAACACAATACTCCCCTTGATTTTTATAGCCCAGTAAAACCCAGGTATTTTCTAAACTTTTATCGAGTGAGATGTTATCTGTAATTTGCAAACAACTGGTTTGAGGTTCTTTTTTTTTACAGGCTATTACGGAGAGAAAAAGAGCGACAACAATTAAAGATTTTAGCCTCATTTTTTTAGAATTAAATAAGAATTTTGAATACGTTCAAACTTACAATAAAAGCACTCCCTTACAAAACAAAAATGGCAACCTATCTGAATACTACCCTTTTAATCACAGCACACACACAAAACCTTTGAAGAATGGTAAAATTAGGAACCAAATATTTCGAAATCAAAAATGCAATGGAGGTTTAAACCCAAGGCCTCCATTTAGACGACCTAAACCCAGGAGCAAATGGCTCTTTTTTTAATTATGTGACTGAATTACCCCAAAACTAAAACCACGTTAATCTAGGTTGCAACAGGCGGTCCTCATCTAATTAAGGCTACATTTGCCGCCATTCACATCAATAGGACAGATTTATGCATGAAAATGCCGAGAACAAACCAAGTAACGAAGAGATTGATCAATGCATTTCAATATTAGCACGATTAAATTCAGACACCACACAGTTATTTGATTTACCGGAAGAAAAGCGAATTGCTTTAATGAAACTAGCGGGCACCTTATCCAGACCCGACAAAGACGCACAGCATAAACGTAGAAAAGACGGTAAAAAAGCGGCTAAACGAAAAATCATTGAACGTGAAAAACATGCCCGTAGAGAAACCGGGATTCGAAGTGCACGGGAAGCGCAAATTTTTGAAGCTCCCAAATTAATTTCCGCCCCCAAATTACCGGAGGAAATGGGAGAGCTTAACTCTCCACGAAACTGTTACGTATGTAAAGATGAATTTACAAAACTGCACCACTTTTACGATACGATGTGTACCAGTTGTGGGGATTACAACTATGCCAAGCGTTTTCAAACCACTGATTTATCGAATCAAGTAGCTGTAATTACGGGGTCCCGATTAAAAATTGGATACCATATCACCCTGATGTTACTTCGTTCTGGAGCTACCGTGGTGGCCACTACCCGATTCCCGGTAGATTCGGCTTTACGCTATTCGGAAGAATCGGATTTTAAAGATTGGGGACATCGTTTAAAAATTCACGGCTTGGATTTACGTCATATTCCAAGTGTGGAAATTTTCTGCAACTTTATTGAGCAACAATACGATCGATTAGATATACTTATTAATAATGCGGCTCAAACGGTTAGACGCCCAGCAGGGTTTTACACGCATTTGATGGATAAAGAAGATTTGGATTACAACTCCTTACCTATAGCTGCGCAACAAACACTTCATGATCACTACTACTGCTTAAATGAATTAAGAGCTTTATCGACCAAAACATCGAGTAAAGAAAACGATGTATTACCGGTAACATGGCATGGTCCAGAACCTGGAATAGGAATTAGCTCTTCCGCCAAATTATCTCAAATCCCGTATAGCTTCGATAATTCTTTACCTACTAAAGAGGTATTTCCGGAAGGGAAATTAGATGCGGATTTGCAGCAGGTAGATTTGCGTAAAACCAATACTTGGCGATTGAAACTAGGTGAAATTGAAACACCTGAGGTAGTTGAAGTTCAATTGGTAAATGCCATTGCTCCCTTTGTTTTATGTAACCGATTATCGGTATTAATGAAGAAAGAAGATACGGGTTGCAAGCATATCATTAACGTATCGGCTATGGAGGGTAAGTTTTTACGTTTTAAGAAAAACCCACGACATCCGCATACCAATATGGCCAAAGCGGCTTTAAACATGTTGACTCACACTTCGTCAGCAGAATTAGCTAAATCCGGAATTTTCATGAATGCGGTAGATACGGGTTGGGTTACCGATGAGGATCCTGCGGAACTTTCGAAAGCAAAAGTGGAAACCCATGATTTTCAACCTCCATTAGATATTGTGGATGGCGCAGCACGAGTGATGGATCCACTAATTGATGGTATAAATACGGGGAAACATTGGTCGGGTCAGTTTTTAAAGGACTACATGCCTATTGATTGGTAAAATAATAGCTCATTTATTTGAAGCAGGCTACTCCAATTGAATAGCCTGTTTCTACAGACTAGAATTCTTTCCACATCACCCAAGAGAAATAATTCTAGCCAAACGCCAAAGGGAGTTAATTCACCTCTGTCTAGGGCTGAAAGCAGCGCACAATAAAAACGGGTCGATTCTATATTAAAAAAGTTTCGTACCGAAGTTTTTCAAGAAACATCCCCCCATTTATTTCGGAAAATATCCGCACGATTCATCCGGTAAATTGGATATTCGAAGCCTCCGTAAATCTATTCAATTAGAAAACCAACCCTGAAAAATAACCTGAGTTTCATTTACTCAGAGTAGTGAAATCACGGTCGAAAATGCACTTTCTCCCAAAATCATGGGTTAACAATGGGTTAACCCTCCCTTTTAAACATCCAAAACAGGTTTTGAAACCACTGACAACCTTTCATTTAAACCGGCTTCACACACCACACACACCGTGCTGATAACCAGCAAAAACCATGTAAGCCCCAATGTTTTCACCCCTCAAACCTCACCATTCCAACGCTACCTTTTCTTACTTAAATCATAAAAGGAACAAACTCCCTTACAAATAATGTGAATTATATCCTCACCCGATACATTTGGGATCATTAAACATTAAATATTAAATATCGTATGAAAAAGAGAAATTACTTTCACATCGTAAAAATGCTTTGTGCCTTCTGCATTTTTACAATTCCCTCCCAACTATGGAGTCAGCAAAACATTACCGTTGGTACAGGAACGGATACCAATTGGGCCAATGCAGTTACCCCTTTCTCAACCAATTTTAGTGGAGGGAAACACCAATACCTTGTCCCAGCTTCAAACCTACTTAACAACAATGCTCAAGCAGGTGATTTAATTGGACTTGGGTTTGATATTGTAGATATCCCGGCCATTCCCGGAATTGATGGTATGAAAATCAAAATATCTACCACGACTTCCACTACCGTCCCTAGCTCATTTGTGACCAACGCACAAGGAGCAACTGTGGTATTTTCTTCAGCCACTACACAATACCCTACCCTAGGATGGAATTATTATACGTTCCAAACACCTTTTACATGGAATGGTACGGACAACTTGATTATTCAAGTTTGTTATAATAACACCGTTTCTGCTGGAGGTAATTATGGCGTAAAAACAGCATGGGCCGGTGGCAAAGTAAAAGGTACAGTGTCGAACACTACCGCAGGTTGTAGCATTACTGGTTATGGCACCACAGGTTGGGCTAGACCTAATATGCGTTTTCAATTTCCTCAACCTCCTGCTGCCGATGCAGGTCTAACCGCTTTAATTAGTCCAAGTTTCCCGGTATGTGCCATGGATTCATTGGTGAAAGTGGAAATTAATAACGAAGGTACCGACACCTTAACCAGTGCCGTGATTCAATGGTCGGTAAATGGAACATTAATGACTCCAGCTACCTATGCTGGATCTACGCCACAATTTGGCTTCGACACCGTTACTTTAGGTACCGTACCCGGTGGATTAAACACCGGAGATACCATCCTTGCATGGTCTACCCTACCGAATGCAGTCTTAGACAGTAATTCTACAAACGATTCACTTTTAACAGTGGTATACAATTCAATGAATGGATATTACTCTATTGACTCTTCAGGAACGGGTGATTTCATCAGTTTTAATGAAGCTTTGGCGAGTTTAGAGATAGCTGGCGTATGTGGACCGGTTGTTTTTACGGCCATTGATTCCTTATACAACGAACAATTGGTTCTAAAAAACTATATGGGTTTATCGGATTCCAATACGGTTACCTTCCGTTCAGCGGCAGGAATTGCAGAAGCCGTGAAAATTCAATTTGCTGGAACGAGTACTGCGAACAACTTTGTCGTTAAGTTTAATAATTCCAAGTACATTAATTTTGAGAACATCACCATTCAAAGTAATGGTACTACTTATGCTAGAGTCCTTACTGTGGCTTCTACATCGGATAATAGTAAGTTCATCAGTTTTAATAATTGTGACCTTAGGGGTCCTTGGACTACTTCCACATCTTCTTATCGAACCATTGCTTACCTTTATTCGAACGGAATAAAAAACTGGAGTTTCGATTATTGTAAATTTAGCATGGGTAGTACTTCGTTATATGTCAAAGGTACCGGCACTACTGCGCCAGCTAAAAACATCAGCGTAAGCCACAGTGAATTTATAGGGCAGCGATACATGGCTATCTACGGTTATAATGTAGAGAATTTTGATATCAACGATAACTATTTCTTCTCCAACTCTGTCGCTGGAACATCATACGCTATGTACTTGTATTACATTTCGGGCGGTGAAATTCAAAACAACTTCATTCCTGGAACCGCTACATGGCCGAGAATAGGGATGCGTTTATATAACATTAATGGAGGATTGAATGATTATTTCGATGTAGCCAATAACCGTGTTTACATTACCTCTCAAAACGGATTGGAGGCCATTTATTTATACGGTGGTACATTTATTAATGTGATACACAATACTCTTACCACACGTGTAAATGCAGCCAAAACCTTACACATCAATGGCGGTAATTACAATTTCGTAAAAAACAACTCCTTACAAACTTTGAATAATGGCTGGGCCATTTACACGGTAGGAAACGGAATTTAGGAAATGGATTACAATAACTTAAGTGCACCAGCTCCTACTGCCAAATTTGCATATAACGGATCCAACCGACTTGATTTAGCAGCATGGCAAAATGCCACCGGATTTGATGCCAATTCACTCACCGTTGATTCGGTAATTTCCGATACCACTCAAATGCGTATCTGTAATGATTCTCTTTACGGAAAAGGAATCTATTTAGCTGATTTCCCACTAGATTTTGAAGGCGAACCTCGTCATCAACTACCTTGTATTGGTGCAGATGAATTTTATCCAGTATCTCTTATGAGTAGTTCTGTTCAGGATGTTTTATGTACAGGTGATACCATGGTATTGTTGCAATATTATTTTGATACTGTTCTTTGGAACAACACCGACTATAGTAATAGATTCTTAGTAGTAACCCCTGGTACCTACACCCTTTCGGTAAGTGGTGTTTGTGGTACAGCTGGTACGCAGTTTACAATTACCAACCAAGAAACGGTACAATTACTAGATTCTAACATTTGTGAAAATGATTCCTTGGTATTAGAAACTGGAATTTCGAATGGTACGTATAGCTGGAGTAACGGTACCCAAGATTCTAACCTTACCGTAAGTAGTGCACAAACCGTATTTGTTACTGTTTCGGATGCTGCAGGTTGTTTATCTACGGATTCTGCGATCATTACACAAAGTGAGTCTTTACAAATGGAAGATTTTGCTTCTTTTTGTCAAACAGAATTTATTACCATTAATCCAACCGGTAGTGGCCAATATTTATGGTACGATGGAACGACTTCAGGTACCAAA
>CAJXZP010000097.1 GCA_913062955.1 uncultured Flavobacteriales bacterium
ATAAAACTTATTTATCTCTGGATTATAGAATTTCTTCAGATGCTTTGGGTTTTTATGCGATTTCAAATGTGACGTACTTATCAAATAGTATCAAACTTAATACCAAAGACTTATTGAGATACAATGAGAATACTAATTCTTGGAGTTATTTACATACACAGGATGTGTTTGTGCCAAAATTTATTGTTTCTCTTACAGATCCAAGTGTAATTTATTATCAAGACATGTCTGGATATAGAACCATTGGTAAATCAACCAATGGCGGTGAAGATGTGTATACCCAATCTGGGTATTCACCAACATCTTTGGTTAACGGAGTTTCGACACATGGTGATATCCGAGATTTGGAGTTGGTCTCGTCAAGTAATCTCGGTGAATTTGATGTCGTTATTTCTGGTACAGATGGAGGAGTATTGTATTGTGAACAAGCAAATACAAATACGAATAATTATAACATGTCATGGGAAAATAGGAACGGTGAGGGGTTGAGTATTACCGAGTTTTGGGGAGTAGGTTCTGTAAAATATGGAAAGGAGTTTGTTGCTCTTGGGGCACAGGATAATAGCAAATTTTCTTTAATTGATGGTGTTTGGCGTAATTCTTTTGGAGGTGATGGTTATGATGCAATTATTACTCATCAAAATGAAATTATCATGCAAATAAATTTCCCAATTCAAAATATGTCTACTGATTATGGGGATAGTTACAATGCAAGTCTTGTAAATTATGGAGGCATGAGGGCTCAAGCTAATACCACAGATCATTCAAATGGTGGTCTGGTACCTTGGGATAATAACCTTTGGTGGAAATACACCAAATGGCCTACGCAACAAGTGGCTAATGGCGATATGTATGTAGGTCGTTATGATTTGGCTAAAAAGGATAATGCAAGTACAACGTTTAATTGGATTTCAAATTTTAATACTTTTGGGGTAGATCCATACAGTGTGTTAGTGGATATTGCAATAAATGAGAAAAATGATGATCAAATTTATGCCGTGTTCGATCAGCATATTTTCAGAACCCTAGACGGAGGAACAAATTGGACAGATTTAGCTGGAGGAGTGCCTTTGGATCCTTGGGGAGATCCTGATGACGGATTTAGAACAATTATTATAGATCCTTCTAATGCAAATAATGTATGGATTGGATTGGATGGAATGGGGCATGATGATGCTGAAAATGAAGGTTCATTTAAAAATAGAGTTGTTCGGAGTACTAACGCCTTAAACCCCGATCCAGCATTGGTTATTTGGGAAGATTATTCATTAGGCCTTCCTGCATTTCCGGTAGAGGAAATTATTTTTGAAGAGGGTTCTAACCAACGTTTATATGTAGCTACCGATGTGGGCGTGTATTACAGGGATGCTACTATGAATAATTGGGAATGTTTTACCCATGGAATGCCAGGAATTGCCATTTCAGATATAGCGATTAATTACTGTAACAGAACCATTTATGCAGCTACCCATGGTAGAGGTATGTGGAGTGCTGATTTATTACCTTCTGATTATGCCGTTGTGGAGGATGTAAGTCCTCTTCAAACAGATACTTGGTCTACAGATAGAGTTCTTAAGGGGTCTGTTAAAATTCCTTCTGGGCATAGGTTAACTATTAATAATGCCACTATTGGGATGATGGCTGATGCTAAAATTATTGTTGAGCCTGGAGCGGAGTTAATAGTAAACAATTCAACTATTACCAGTGAGTGTGGTGGTTTTTGGTCCGGAATTGAAATTTGGGCGGATGCCAATGCGACCAATCAATTAGGAAACTTCCCGAATAGACAAGTTGGGAAAGTTATTCTTGAAAATTCAACCATTTCCAATGCGGAAGATGCTATTTCCATGTTTAAACAACAACCCTTTACAAAAGGTGGTGGACTGGTAGTGGCAAAAAACACCCATTTTCTAAATAACAGAAGAGCCGTAGAAATGGCACTTTTCGAAAATTATACCGTTAATGGAAAAGTGTTTGATAATTTAAGCAGTTTTAAAAATTGTGTATTCGAAATTGATGAAAATTACAGGTTTGATATCAAATATCCGCATACTACTATGGTGTCCGCTTTTGGTACCCGAGGCGTAAAGTTTTTAGGGTGTGATTTTATTAATAACTCGAAGAAAGACTTGTCTTTGATTGGGGTGTATATGTACGATTCCAAGTTTACTATAGCCAGTTTAGGGATTCAGGATCCTTCTACTTTTACCCATCTAAAATCGGGTGTTTCGTCTTTAAAAGCGGCATACGATTATAATTTTGTGGTTAAAGAGGCACAATTTACCGACTGTAAATTTGGGGTAGTAGCCAATGGGATTCAAAATGCATCGATTACCCAGAATACTTTTACTACCACCGATTTTTTCATGTACACCAGTCCAGTAGCTGTTTTCTTAGAAAATGCCAATGGGTTTATTGTAGAGGAAAATACCATGTCTAATAATGTTTTAGGGTTGTCTACACCTGGGTTTGTATCTCCTTTTCAAGGGGATGATAGAGGTTTAGTGGTTAAAAATGCGGGGATAGGTTCCAATACTATTTATAAAAATACCTTTAACGGTTTAAATATTAGCAATGCTGCGAATGGTGTGAATTATAATCCCAACTTTATAAACAGAGGCTTAACTTATAAATGTAACCAAATGAATGGAAGTAAATCGAAAGACTTCAGTATTTATGGGGGGGCATATTCAGGTATTGCTGGGGCTCAAGGAGCTACGGGCGACCCGGCAGACAATATGTTTACTAACGGCATAAACGGTAACGATGGGCATATCGCAAATGTGGCTACCAACCGGATGGACTATTACCATAGAGCCGATGCAGGAGGGTACGTATTTGAACCCACCCAAATTAGCAGTTCGGTAACAACACACTTGGATCCGTTGAATTTTGATGATTCACAACATTGTCTAAGCCATAATGATAATGGGTTAAGTGGTCTCCCTTCTGCTTTACTATTACCTGCCAAAGTAGGGCAATGGAAAACCAGTTTTAGCTCGGGTAAAACAGCTTTTGACCAGGCCAAATATGTGTATGTAAGTACCATTGATGGGGGCGATACTTATGCATTACTAAATACGGTACAAAGTACCAATACCCAAACCGCTTGGGAAATGCGTAATGATTTAATAGGAAGTTCTCCGCTTAGTTTAGAAGTTATTTTTCAAGTAATGGAAGAGGATTTTTTATCCAATGCATTACTGCATGATGTATTAATGGAAAATCCGCATGCCGTGAGAGACGAAGAGGTGATGTTCCAACTGGAAAATAAAACAACACCCATGCCTGCATATATGATAAATACCTTATTAGGTATTTATGAAATGCAAACTCAGAAGGATATTCTAGAAGCCGAAATGGCCAATGAGATGATGAAAATGGGTACCGCTGCAAATTTTTTATATGTGCATTGGTCTTCCGATTCTTTAGATCCCGATAATGACAGTGTATTGGTCATGGCGCAAGGGCTAAATACCGAAATAGGCGATTGGAAAGCGGTAGAGTACCTTGTTTCCAAAGGAAATGCTGATGAAGCTAATGCATTGATTAGTGCCATGCCGTCAAAATATGAGTTGGCCAATTGGAATTTGACGAACTATAATGCTAAAAAAACCTATTTTGATTATGTCATAAATGTAACGCAAAATAATCAATTAGCCTTGTATCAACCTTCTCCGTTGCAAGTTCAAACGTTGCAACAAATGGCAAACGATTCGGATAATTATGCCGGTAGATTGGCACAAAATCAGGTGCTTTGGGCACAGGGTAAAATATATTGGCCCGTTATTGAAGAGGAGCCTTCTTTTAAAAAGGCGGCTAAAAATCCACGCCAATTGAGAGAAGTAAGCTCGCTACCCATGTTGGAGGTGTACCCCAATCCAGCCACTAATTATGTGACCTTACGTGGCGTAAATGTAAACGAAGAGATGGAGGCAGTAATGCACATAATAAATGCATCTGGAGTGGTGGTACGTGTTAAAACCGGCCAACTAGGACCAAATCAAGAGGTGAATATTAAAACCCAAGACCTTGCTTCAGGTCATTATTTTGTGTTAATTTACCAAAACAAGCAATTGTTACAAAAACTCGCATTTGAAGTGCTTCATTAATATATTAATACAAGTTATCATCGTTTGCCCAAGTATGTTACTTGGGCAAACGTATTTTAACCAACGTTTCCCACCCGAACCAGGTACCTGGGGGAGTGGAACACGTTCTGTGGAGTTAAACGGAGATGCCTATTTTACCAATAGATGGTCTGCAAGTAATGCAACAGGTTTTACCCAATATCAATTTTGTAAAATTGATATGTCTGGAAACGCCATAGATGTTTTAGATTCTTTAATTGATACAAATCAGTTTGTGGTGTTTGGTCCCATTACTAAGGTGGAAGGAGGGGGCTTTGTGGAAGTTGGGTCTTTTACTAATTATGCTAGTCGACTTCAATATTTTGGGGTTTATAAACTGGATGAGTTAGGATTCCGAAACATTGTTGTTGACACAAATATGTATCCCTATATATATATTAAAAGGTTAATTGAATTACCCAGTAAAAATTTGATATTGGTAGGTGACATAAGGGAAGTGCCAGGGAGCTTTAGTGCTCAACACATTGTAATAATCAAAACCGATAGTCTAGGTCATCAACTATGGAAAAAGACGTATAGAAAAAGCGTTTATGATTGGAATGGAGAATGCATCTCTTTATGCCCTGATGGCGGCTTTATTATAGGAGGGGCCGAAGTAAATTATACTGGTAATGACTCTTTTACACGAGGTTTAGTCATGAAAGTAGATAGCAATGGCACCCATCAATGGCATCGTTTTTTTGGGGGGCATACGCATAGCAGTAAGCCTGTATATGGTATTAGTACCACCAAGAATGGCGGTTATGCTTTTGTAGGTGGAATAGGATTGCCTCATTGGGGAGGGTTAAGTGGAACAGGGATTTCACCATGGGTTGTTGGTTTAAGTCCTGGTGGAGGTGTGATTTGGGCAGATACGTTGGAGCCCTCAGAGGCTGTGGATAGTAGGTGGAATTATTATAGTGACATTGAGATGCTTGAAGATAGCGCATTTATTGTGACGGGTCAGTTCCATGTGTGGGATTCTTTACAAACGGTACCTGATAAATTTAGAATTCATGGGGTATTATCCAAATATTCCAGTTCTGGAGAACGTCAATGGCTTCGGAAATACCGGCACCCGGAGGTACCCGATGAATCTTACGCTAAACATTTACTATTTGATGTAGACCCCACTCCAGACGGTGGGTTTGTTGCTGCAGGTTGGTTGGGGCCTAGTAATGACAATACCCAAGATACCTGGATCATTAAAGTAGATAGTTTTGGGTGTTTGGTAAAAGGGTGTGAATTGGTTAGTGTTCCGTTAACAGAAAGTAGCATTGCTTCCCTAAAAGTATACCCAAACCCAGCTAATGATGTTATTCATTTTGATGTAAAAGGAAAGCACATTCATGAACCATTAAACCTGCAACTATATGATATTACAGGTAGGTTGGTGCGTACTCAAATATTAAAACAGAATGATAACACTATTGATGTGGGCCATTTAAAACCGGGATTATATACTTACCGTTTAAATGAAACTTATGGCAGTTTTGTGGTAGAGTAATTAAAAATAATGAGCGAAAACCCACTTCGAGTGGGCTTTCACTTTCTAAATAACAAATATGAAAACCTTTTTTATAATAGCGCTTTGCTTTGGTTGTACATCTGTAAGTGCTCAGATTGGTACATATAGAGAATGTCATTCATTTGACTCTAATTTAAATCGAATTGAAATAGACACTTCCAGTATTTGGCGAATTGGAAAACCTAACAAACCCAACTTTACTGACTCGTATGAAGGTGTTAACTCTATTGTTACGCATTTAGATTCCAATTATACTAATAATGATACTTCTGTTTTTATTGTGGAATTCCCAGTTGTGCGGCCATGGGGTTATTTTTTGCCCTTTGAGGTGGCTTTTATGCATCGTTTTGATAGCGATGGTTTAAATGACTATGGGAAGGTGGAAGTTTCATACGATACTGGAGTAACCTGGCTGGATATGACTTCAGATACACTTAGCGATCCAAACTGGAATTATCACGTTAATCAAATAACCAATGATACCGTTTATGGTGGATTAGCCATAAGTGGCAATTCCAATGGATGGGGGTATTCACGGTTTAAAAAAGCAGTGGTAAATGCGCTATTGGGTTTGGATTATAATTTTTATGTTCGATTTACGTGGGTTACAGATAGTATGGGTGCCAGTGAAGGATGGCAAATTGATAATTTATGTTTCACTATGGATTATATAACTAGCGTGAATGATTTACATGCCCTAAATAATGGAGTTTCGGTGTATCCCAATCCCACTACTTCATTAATTCATTTTGATTTGGATGCCAAGCAATTTAATGAACCTGTAGTGATGCGAATGTTTGACGTAACCGGTAGAATGGTTTTAACCCAAACCTTAAGTGTAAATGAAAACACCATTAATGTATCGCATCTTAAACCTGGAATTTACAGCTACCGTTTAAATGAAACTTATGGCAGTTTTGTGGTAGAGTAATGAGTCGGAAGTCGGAAGACCGAAGACGGGAGTTTTTGAAATTGATTGTTGTTCAATCCCCCTGTCGTTCGTACCTCTCTCCTGTCCCCCTTCTCCAAGGGGGAATGGAATATTTCTGTTTTTTTTTAGATTATCCTACCGATTGTAGCTTTTCGATTTAAATATGATTTTTGAAAAAAAGCTTTGAAATCCCCCCCTGACGTAAGGGGGATTGATCCTAAGCTACTCTTCTCTAGCTACCATTTCAGCCTCTTGAATCTCCGTAACCCAGTCATCAACCGATTGGGCATTTTCTATTCTAAAATCGCCAATAGCGGTTCTACGTAAAGCTTTTAAATAACCTCCGTTATTCAATGCAGCCCCTAAATCATGCGCTAACGAACGAATATAAGTGCCTTTAGAGCATGTGATTCGGAAATCTACTTCGGGTAACGCTACGCGCGTAAGTTCATACTCAAAAATGGTAATGGAATTGGCTTTTAATTCCTTATCAATTCCTTTTCGGGCATATTCATAGGCTTTTTTACCATCAATTTTTTTAGCCGAATGCATCGGTGGCACTTGTTGAATATCTCCTGTAAATGTTTTTACTGCCGCTCTTACTTTTTCTTCGGTAATATCGGAAAGATCAAATTCATGATCAATCTCCGTTTCCATATCGTAGGAAGGTCTACTCCCACCTAACACAATGGTACCCGTATATTCCTTAGGCATACCCATGTACGAATCAATGGTTTTGGTGGCTTTGCCACAACAAATGATGAGTAATCCAGTAGCTAAAGGATCCAAGGTGCCTGCATGGCCTACCTTAAAGCGTTTTATTTTGGTTCTTTGTTTCAAGTTCCAACGTAACTTGTTCACTACATCAAACGAAGTCCAAGTAAGTGGTTTGTCCACTAAAAATACTTCGCCCCCAATAAAATCGTGCGTTTTTGACATGTATATGAAATTACATTAAGTTGATTGCAATGGCCAAAAGACCTACAGCAAAACAGTAAAAGGCAAAATACTTTAACTGACTTTTCTTTACTAAAGAAATCATCCAAGTACAGGCTAAAATACCGGCAACAAAAGCCGCAATAAATCCGCCAGATAACACCGGTACAGAAAGAGACCCGAAATTAGAACCACCATCTAAAATGTCTTTGGCCATTTTACCTAAAATCAATGGTACTACCATTAAGAAAGAGAAACGGGCTGCTTTTTCTTTATCGATACCTAATAGAACGGCTGTAGAAATAGTCGCTCCCGATCGAGAAATCCCAGGGAGAATAGCAATAGCTTGCGAAATACCAATAAGAATAGCCGATAAGTAACTAACGGGTTTATCCGTTTGCTTGGCGCGATCGGCTAAGAGTAGAAGAGCTCCTGTAAATAATAACAAGATACCTACCCAAAGGGTTTGACCGCTAAACATGGCTTCTAATTGATCATTAAATAGAAGGCCTACCAAAGCCGCAGGAATCATAGATAAGATAATCTTGATAGAGAACATTTTTTCATCGTTCCATTCCGTAGAGAAAAGACCGCTGATAATTTGACCAATATCTTTACGATACACCACTATTGTACTCAGGGCAGTAGCCCCATGCAGTAAAATGGTGAATGCCATACTTTCTTTAGGTAAACTAGTATCGCCAAAAAGAGCTTTTGCCAATTCTAAATGTCCACTGCTACTTACGGGTAAAAACTCCGTTAGCCCTTGAATAATTCCAAGGACAATTGCTTCAAATAAACTCATGTAGGAAAACTACTCGGATGTTTTTTTCATAATTGCGTACAGAATAACGCCATATCCACCTAAAATAACAATAGGAGCAATGGTTAATCTACGCATCGAAAAAATGGCATCATTAAATACCGCTGGATCATCCGAACCACCTCCGGCCATTAAAATAAAGCCGATCAGGATCAGTACAAATCCGGCTATTAAGTAGATGTAATTTGTTTTAGTGAAAGGTAATTGATCCCCTCCGTTATTTTCGTTTTTTGCTGCCATAACTATCGGTATAATTGGTCTGTTTTTAGTTTTAAATATCTACGTACGGCAAAGGTGGTACTAACCCAGCTTATAATTAGGCCAAGAGCAACTACCCCCCCAATTACCATGGCGTATAAAGTGATATCGTTAATGTTAAATATTTCGGGCATTTGTTTTTGGATGGAATACACTACCATTGCAATAAGTACCACAGAGATTAAGGCCCCATAAAAACCATTGACCAAACTTTTCATAACAAAAGGACGCGTAATAAACTGAGGTGTTGCCCCAACTAATTGCATACTTCGGATGATAAAACGTCTTGAATAAATGGAAAGTCGGATGGTACTATTAATTAATGCCATAGCTACAAATAGTAGCATGACGGAGAATCCAACAAGTATAATCGTGATTTTCTGAATGTTTTCATTCACTGCAGTGAGCAGGTCTTTATGGTAATCAACATTCTGTATTTTAGGGTTTTTTAATAAATCCGCTTCTATCCAAGCTAAACTATCTGGATGTGCATATTCGGCATTCATCCGAACATCAATACTTGTCAATAAGGGATTATACCCTAAAAAATCGACAAAATCTTCGCCCAAATCCGCTTGTAATAATTCCGCAGCTTCTTCTTTGGAAATAAATTCAGTCGTTTTTACAAAACGAGATGCATCTAACGATTTTTGAAGTCTTTTTACATCTACATCTTTTACGTCATCCCGTAAATAAACGGTTATGCCAATGTTTTCCTTAACCGATTCTGAAATGGATTTCGCCTTCAATACGAGTAACCCAGTGATACCCAGCATGAATAAAACTAGTGCAATACTAATGATGACCGAAAAATATGATTTACTCGAACTACCTGGTGCCATGCTAATTCTTTAGAAATTAGGTTCAATTTTTAATTGGGCGCTAAATTAAAAAAATAAGCATACAGCCCCTATTTACATGTGAT
>CAJXZP010000098.1 GCA_913062955.1 uncultured Flavobacteriales bacterium
CGTAAACCCTTGTTGTGCCAATTCTTCCGAAACAAAATTGATTTTCGCCTCTGGTAAATTTTCCTTGATAAAGTTTACAAATTCACGCGTATTGATATAAGCATCCTGAATTCTTTGTTTCATAGAAGGCAATTGTTTGGCTAATATTTCATATTGAAGATTTGTAGCCTCGTTATCGCACAGACGTAGATGCAATTCAATTTTCTCTATCAAAGCCTCCGTTTTTTTGTTGGCGACACAGTATCCAGCAGTACATTGTCCACCACTAGGGAATTTGGATCCACTCACATATGAAATGGTTCGAACCGTTGATAGTATTTCATTTTCACCTAAAAAATGAACATTAGGACAAAAAGTTTGATCTAAAATAAAAACGGGATCAATCGCCATTTGACCCGTTGCCGTTTTACGCTCTTTGCTTAAAACAGCCTTTAATTGTATCAGCTCTGGGACTTCAACTCTTGGGTTGGTTGGAATTTCAGCAATGATGTACGGAATGGCATCTTCACTTGCAATTTTATTTAAAACGGAATCAATACTCTGAACCATATCCTTCCCCCCATCCACAGGTAAATCCATCACTTCCACATAATCGATGCAAGCGGCAATACGTCTTGCTTGGTCATTTGTGCCCCCATAACAATTTGGTGGAACAATAATTTTAATCGCTTTTCCTGTATGATTTTCCACCGCATGGTGAATTAAACCCATTACAATGGCGTATTGCATAGATAATCCGCTGGATGCAACTAAAGCCTTTGTGTTTGCACCGGTAATCTCTTTAATGGTATTTAGGACATGGGATTTATGGATCTCTACTTTACTTTTCTTGGTTTCAAAAGAAGACGGTTGTAATAGAATAAGTAAGGCCGCAAGGGTATTAGCAGGGGTCATTGCAATGGTCTCTCTTCTACGAACATGCTGAATTTCTGAGATATATCCCTCGTTTTGTTTCCCCTTCACTAATAAAACACTACCAAAATGGGAGTGAACATTGATAAAGAAGTCAATATTTGGGGAGAGGTCAAAATTACAGATATCCTCTTTTTGTGTAATGAAAATAGTACTCCCGTTAAATTCAGAAATCTCGTCCCCTTTTTGAATTTTCTTTAAATCAAATTTATAACCGTAAATATTCCTTAGAACGACAGCATCAAAATAATTTGGTAATTCACCGGTATAAATTATTTGAGTGTTTGTATTCGTTAATAAATTTTTTCTTAGAATTGCCAGAACAGGAACCGTCTTTGATGAAAAACAGATTACATTTTCTGGATTTAGTTCATTTAAGAACGCAATACCCCATTCTAATATACAGGATAGTGGGTGACCTAAACGAATATAATCGTAAGCTGTGGGTAGTTCTTTAAGTGCCGATGCTTCCGAATTATCGGCATTAAATAAGATTTCAAACTGTTCTAAGAATTGTGACTTAGCCAATTCTTCTTCGTATACATCTAGTCGATGAGTGGTTAGATTCAACCAAGCAATTGGCATATTTTCTAGAACATCTTTGATATAATTGAGCATTTTATTATCCTTCATAACTTCCCATTTTAGATAGGTCGGTAACATACAATAATTAGATTATATGCCACAGGTATTCCAACACGTTTTATTTCCTATACCCTTGTTAAAACGGATTTCCGTTTTAATTTTATGATGGATAGGAATATTTAAACCAACAGAAGTAAGAAAACAATCCTTTCCTATTCCATAAATTGGAAAATCCCCATTCATTTTTCGGATACTCCCGAACTGTTGGGGCTCCAGATCCATTAATTTAAGGGACAAAAAAATGAATTCATCCAAAAACGAATCGCAGGAAGCGATGTAAATGATCTTCGTTAAAAAAAAATCATTACCAAGACTTTTCTTCACTTATCGGAAATGGATTCAATAAATCGATTTTTATACTCCGGCAAGGGCAACATGCATGATTCTGTATTTCCAAACCATCGGTATCTATTCTTTGCAATCCCATCATAGATAAAATCCCTGATACTGGTTGGAATATAAATCAGAGGAAAAAACAAAGGCCAAATACCACCCATATCTTTCAATAAATTTAACACTGCTGTAGATTTAAATAATAATTTTTTATTCCGATAATAAATAATGGAGTTAAATTCAGTGGGATGTAAATCATTCACTTTTAAAATTTGTTGCCCGACTTCCGATTGCAAAGATGAAAACAAGGTACCTTCGTTTTTATCATTCCTCAATACGAATTGTACCATCCCATTACACAGGTTACATACTCCATCAAAAAGAAGAATTTTATTTGGTTCTCTCATTTCTTAATCGTTACTAACGATAACGCAAACAATCGCATTTATCGTGATGCAGAAATTCGTCCTACCCTATAAACATCTGCTTTTCCACTCTGCAAATTTACGGGTTCTATTTCAAGAAAATAAATTCCTAAACCTGGTAATTCATAAATAATAAATCTCCTTATAATTCCCAGATAACAGGGACCACAAATTCTCTCAGATTCTTATATGCATTTACATTTTTGATCGTCCAATCCTGAAATTTAAGGCCTCTAAAATTAATTTTATCTTAGGTTAATTTCTTCAAATGAAATCCCTAATTTCAACGAAATTTTCCCGGAATTTCCCTTAAAAGAATTTAGGTCTTTTTATATTTCCAATGCGGGGTTGCTCTTACTTTTGGGGCCTGTAAAAAAGCAAATTATGAGTCGTCACCATTCGCATTTAAATACCGCTGTTTCCATTTTAACTACCTATGATGGAGCCAAACCTTTTGCACATACATTGAAAGGTTTCTTTTCGGGGCAAAAAAAATATGGCAGTAAAGACAGACGCCAAATCAGGCATTTATGTTACAGCTATTTTAGAGCCATTAATGTGTTACCTGTTACTTTTTCACTCACAGATAAGGTTGTTTATGGTTTCTTTTTAAGTAGTACTGCTCCTACCCCATTTATTTTGGAATTAAAACCGGAATGGAGCGACTGGGAATCTGGGCCAATTTCTGATAAATTCACCCATTTAAATTTAACCATTTCAGAGTTATTTCCTGCTATGGCTAATTTGGAGGCTGCCTTAAACGGAGAAGATTTCGCCTATAGCCATTTTGCACAACCCCAATTGTTTGTACGTATCCGTCCAGGGCAAACACAAAAAGTAAAACAAAAATTGGATAACGCTGATATTTCGTATTCAGAATTAACGGAAACAGCCCTATCGTTGGCCAATACCACCCAAATTGAGAATAAATTGGTATTGAACCAAGAAGCAGTAATCCAAGATTACTCCTCGCAGCGAGTGGCCGAATTGGTGCTCCGTAGTCAAGAGATATTAGCCACTACCCCTATGTTACAAGTATGGGATTGTTGTGCGGCTAGTGGAGGAAAATCTATTTTAGCGGTGGATACTTTGAGTAAAATTCAATTAACACAAAGTGATGTACGGGATACCATATTACGGAATTTAAAAACACGAATGCGTCAAGCAAATATTCATGCACATCGTTGCCTAACGCTAGATTTAACAAAAATGGAATCGCTCAAAAAAGTACCTGAGTTTGATTTAATCCTAGCCGATGTACCGTGTAGTGGTAGTGGCACCTGGAGTCGTACCCCCGAGCGACTCGCCTATTTTCAACCCACAGAAATTGCGGAGTATGCTGTTCTTCAAAAAACGATTACATCCAACATTTCCAAGAAACTAAAAACAGGAGGATTGTTACTCTACATTACGTGTTCGGTTTACCAACAAGAAAACAGCGAAGTAATTCAAAAAATGGTGGACGAAGATGGTTTAGACCTTTTAGAATCGCACGTTTATGCAGGAATGGAATTAGGGGCCGACACCATGTTTGCTGCGTTGTTACAAAAAACTTAGTCTTTCACTGTTTTATTTCCAATGTAAATCACCACAAAGGCGGTAATAAACATAATAAGACTGTAAATAGCTGCAGGAATAGTCATGGTAGCATTTCCTATTAAACTACTAGCCACTCCAATTCCCAGAGTACCGTTTTGTATTCCGGTTTCAATAGCTACCGTAAAACTTTGACGAGTGGTTAGTTTAGCCAATTTACCCGAAAAATATCCAATACTCAAGGTCAATACATTTAAGACTACACAAGCAGGTCCTATGAGTTGCATATATTCAACCACTCGTTCTCTTTCGGCTATAGCGGCTCCCGCAATAATGATTAATAAGAAAATAGCGGATATATACTTGATGGGAGCACCCATTTTATCCGAGAACTTAGGTTTCCAATGACGAACCCACATCCCAATAGCTACGGGTAAAATAACCACTAGAATTACGGAAATAATAGTAGAACTTACATCTAATTGCATTTTTTGTCCGTTGGGCATAAAATGAATCAATGCAAAATTGACAATAACCGGTACTGTAACTACTGTAAACAGACTAGAAAAAGCGGTTAGCGTAATACTCAAAGCGGTATCGCCCTTGGCTAAATGAGAAATTAAATTGGAGGTGGCTCCTCCTGGACAAGCCGCTAAAATCATCATACCCACCGCCAGTTCGGTGGAAATACCAAACCACACTACAACACTAAAGGTAATCAAAGGCAGCAAAAGTAGTTGATTGAGTAATCCCATAAATACAGCCTTGGGATAAACGACTACTCGTTTAAAATCATCGGTAACTAAAGACAAACCCATACCCCACATAATAAAGGCTAGCGTAAATGGCAATAAATAATCGGTCAGAAATCCTGCTTCCATAGTGTATCGAATAACGGAGGTAAAATGCTCCTATTTTTTTTATTAGTATAAAAAAGAACCCTCTTTGATTCCTGCTACAATGATGCATTAATTGCCAGGTTATGGCAATGAACTTTGGTTCACAAAATAGTTTTTTTGAGGAGTCTAAAAAAATGGGAATTGGAAGTTGGGAGACAGGAGGGGGCGATTCATTAAACCTTTGCTCGGCAAATTATTTGAAGCTCTTTAAATAATCAATCGTTATTTGCAGTGTACCTCTTTCACCCCCTTCACCATTTGTTGTAGATCCTCTTGTGCTTCGTTACGGGACAAGAAAGATTGGGCATGAATAAATGGACTTCCCGAAAGAAATAGCATCAAAAATAGTACGCGCATTCACGTTGGTTTAGGTACGACTAAAATAGGCGAAAGAATTAGAATTGCGGACAAGCCAATTGGTTCAATTTCCTTCTGCGACCTTTTTTGGGATCGGAGTATTCGTAAATCAAACTAAGCTCGTGCGATCCACCTGTATTGGCCCATATCTTACTAATGGTAATATCGTAAGAATATGCAAATTTAAACCGATCAAAATGCACTCCTGTAAGTAACACAATGGCATCATTATTTTGATATCCTGGTTTGTAAGATTTCAATCCTGGAATTCCTCTATACCAAATTCCGAATACCATAGGTTTCACAAACAAGTAACCCCCTACATCAAATTGATCCCATTCCCCTTGTGCTTTATAATGTACGGCAAGGGTTATGCTCCGAACAATTTCTCTTCGTACCGTTCTACGCATGGGTAATCGGTATCCTATTTGAACCGAATGACGGGCCGCAATTATACTTTCTTGTCCTAACAGGGAATTATTCGGACTATTAAGGTGGTACACCGAATACCCCGCATAAAATTCATTTCCATAAAAAATCCCACCTGCATTGATATCCATATAACCTACCTGATCGTTAAACACGTTGGAACCTACCGAAGTATTTCCACCCGTTAATAACTGATCTCCAAACTTTAACTTAGATACATCCACCGATCGCATTCCATAGTTAATCCCAACAGCGGGCCTAAAAGCCATATTCCGGTTCACTTTTAGGTTATACGCATACACACCACCTATTGTGGTAGTAGCCAACCCTCCTGCTCCTGCTTGATCACGAGAAACTAAAAAACCAATACCACTATTGGATTTCTCCAAGTTCAAATCATAAGAAGCAGAATAAGAAACATAGGTACCCGGAATGGCTGACCATTGATCTCGGTAATTAAAGTTCGCACGATGTTGAGCTGCGGTACCCACTAATGCGGGGTTTAAATACAGCGGGGCCGCATAAAATTGCGAATACTGAATATCTTGTGTTTGTCCCGAGAACAACACCCAAATAAACCCGCAAATTAAAAGTAGTCTTTTACCCATTCTGTAAAAAAATATAGGCCTCAAATCCAATTTGCTTCTCTACTTTTTAACAAAGAATAACCATCTCTTATTCAATGCTATTCGTTTTTTATAAAAACAAAAAGGTGCCTAATCAATTTTACGGAATAATTGATTATTAGCTTTTCATACATTAGTCAATTGCTTTAATCAAAGCCCCAATTTGAGGAGCTTACCCCATAAAAATGAATCGATTATACCCGAGTTATTCATGGAGTAATTACCGTTAATTTGGGTTTTGAAATTCGGGATTACTCAAAAACTCTTGATCGGTTAATGCATTCAAAAAAGCTAACAAATCTTCTTTTTGCTGGGGCGACAGGTGCAAACTTCCCCCTGGACGATTATTCTTCTTCATTTCGGGTGCAATATTGGGGGAGTTTTGGTTGACCCCTGAATTGTAAAACTCAATTACCTCTTCCAATGTATTAAATCTACCATCATGCATATAGGGACCACTTACTGCGATATTCCTAAGTGTTGGGGCTTTAAACTTCCCAATATCCTGAGCATTACCAGTTACCCCACCTACCCCAAAATCAACCATTGTTTGTTGCAACCCATTGTTTACATTTTCGAAACCCATTGTTAATTTGGTACCATGACAATGGAAACAGTCGGCATCTTCCGATCCAAATAATTGAAAACCTCTAAATTCACTATCCGTAAGTTGGAGACTATCGTTAAAAAACTGATCAAACCTAGAATTACCAGATATCAATGTTCGTTCAAACTGGGCTAGGGCTTTAGCCACATCTAGGGAGTCAATTTCATTTACACCAAAGGCAATTTTGAACTCATTTCGGTACACCTCATCGGCATTTAACTTCACCAAAACATCGGGCCAAGTGGCATTCATTTCTATCGGGTTAGTTACGGGTCCAAGCGCCTGTTCTTCCAAGGTTAATGCCCTTCCATCCCAAAAAAAACCCGTATTACCAACCCATCCTAAATTCACAATAGCCATGGCATTTCTATCGCCTACCGAGCCATCAATTCCCGTACTGAATCTGTCGGGATCGCTAAATGAGGAAGAGGCCAAATGACAGGTAGCGCAAGCCTGTGTGTTATCGCCCGATAGACGTTCATCGTAAAACAATTTACGTCCTAAAGCCACCCCCTGAACAGTCATTTGGTTATCGGCAGGAATATCCATTGGAGGAAACCCCTTAGGAATTACTAATTCATAAGGGGTCAATACATCTAGTTCTATATAGATAGTTTCGGTATCTGGTTTACAGGAAGTAACCAGAATACCACATAAGATGGCAGGTAAAATATATCGGGACATACGCATGTGCCGAATTTACATCATATACCGTTGCTGAGCCAATTTATTTTTAAAGCATATAACCCAGATACTCTCCTTTTTCTTCTGTAAAGGAAATGTCAAATTTTTCCAATTCATTAAGAACAGGAACAAATATATCTTTGGTTACCGGCAGATGAACCCCTGGTTTATGAATGGTTTTATCTAAAATCAATAATGCTCCAATTCCAACGGGCAAGCCCACGGTTTTGGCCATGGCTGTATAGGTTTGATCATCGCCCATGGTAACCATCGAAGAAGTGATTAACTCCCGTTTACCATTCAATTCATACCCAAACATATGCACCATTACGATCATATCTTTATCCTTAGGTTCCAGAGTCCACTTCTTTTCCAGAATGCTTTGTAAAACCTGAGCTGGAGTTGCATTTTTTAAATTGACCTTTTCATCCGAGAACATCCCTAACCATTCTAATTTGCTCATGATATCGGAATCTTGATCAATTTTCAAATAATGCATGAGTTTCAATTCTACGGAATCCCTTTCGCTATAGGCCAGAAATTTATTAATGAAAGTCCGGTGGGTTAACTCTTCACTATCTTCTAGAGTATAGGAATCATCCGTTAAACCTAGTTTCACAAAAATATCCCAAGAACGACTAAAACCAGGACGTCTTAAAGTACCCCGATACATGGTCGGAATATTATCCAATCCGTATAAACTTCTGTATGCTAATGAATCTCTATTGGCATAGCCCTCAAAAGAACCGTAGCCCTTAACCTCCAACTTTTCCGTTCGTCTAAATAACATATGATAGGGTATAAACTTGTAACGCCCCTCTTGAATAAACTTTACCGCCCCACCTTGTCCAGCAAGAACAACATTACGTGGATTCCAAGTGAATTTATACCCCCATGGATTGGTATCACTTTCTGGAGCAACTAACCCTCCTGTAAACGATTCAAACTGTAAAAATTTAGCTCCTTTTTCTTGTAGGTCGCCTATTACCCGCATAGCCGACATATGGTCAATTCCTGGGTCAACACCCATCTCATTCAATAACATAATTCCAGCATCTTTAGCTTCTTGATCTAGCGCGCTCATTTCTTCCGAAATATAAGATGCGGTTATCATGTCCTTTTTATAAGTAATACAATCTTTTGCCACCACAATATGAAATCTAGCAGGAAGCATAGAAATTACGAGATCTGCTTTTTGAATTAACGCTATCCGTGCATCGTCATCAAATACGTCAAACACAATTTGTTCCACACGATCGCTATTACCAACGATATCATTTAAATGACCAATTTCTCGATCGGCAATTACGATATTTAAATCTTTTTGTTCCGCGTTATTAATTAGATATTGGATCAAAGAACTGGATGATCTTCCGGCTCCAATAAGTGCAATATTTTTCATGGTATAAATATTATCCCGAAGGATTGTAATGTTATAATTATTCCCACAAACTAAAGGAACTTTCATTTCAATCACCAATATTTCTCGTCACTTTTATCAACATTTAAGAAATAGGATTTAGGAAAAAAAATCATAATTTATTTTGGAATTCTAATATATTAAAAAGTTTTGCCCATCATTACCCGATGATACGCAACGAAAGAAATTAGCAAAGATTGCTTGGTTTTACTTATATGATCCAGAAAACTTTTCTAACCTAGATAAATCGTATATCGAAGCAGGACAAATACAGCCCGTATTAAATTACATTCAAAAAATCAGTAAAACGTAATTTAACGATTAACAAACCCTATTCATCAAATCATGGGTAAGTAATTGTAGTGTACTTTTGCGCCCAAATTTAACATTATGAAAATTTCACAGAACAAAGTAGTGATGATGCACTACAAACTTTCTGATAAAGATGGAGCAGTAATTGACAGTTCAGAAGGGAGAGATCCTTTAGCTTATATTCAAGGAATTGGTGCATTAGTACCTGGGCTAGAAACTGAATTAGAAGGGAAAGGAAAGGGAGACCAATTTACAGCGGTAATTCAACCCGAACAGATCGGAAGAG
>CAJXZP010000099.1 GCA_913062955.1 uncultured Flavobacteriales bacterium
TAATTTAATTGGGACCCTTTTTTTTTGCCTTTTTTTGCCTTTTTTATATCTATTTACAGCCTTTATTTGTAAAATTGCTATTGATGAATTATAGAATAATCTTTGTGTTTTTTGTATCGATTGTCATAGGCAATTTTAACAGTTTTGCTTCTGATACCACATCTATTAGGGTAACGAGTATTTCTAAGTTTGATAATGATTTTTCGAGTGTTACAAATGACATCCATGTGGATACTATTCTACAAAGTTTTTACCATTATGAGTTGGATGGAAGAAATTTCATGAATTCGTTGGGTAATCCAGGTTTGGCATACACTAATATGGGGTTTAAACCGCTGGATTTTGGGTTTCAATTTGGGGATAATGCTTTTCTAAATAATTTTGATGAATTAAAAGGTAATTCTGTATACTATACCACTGAGCCATTCGCAAGGGTATCTTATCGTGATGGACCTAAAAAGTATCAGGATTTTGATGTTCTGTTTTCAGAGAGTTTTAATAAACGATTGAATTTTACTGTTTCTTTTAATACCCAAAGTTCTACTGGATATTATTCGAACCAAACTACAATTACTAAAAGATTTGATTTTCAGAATTCGTTTAAAACCAAATCAGGGAGGTATGGTTATTTCTTTAAGTTTAAGGTTAGGAATGGTTATGCTACCGAAAATGGAGGAATTAAAAGTGATTCATTGTATACTGAATTAACCCAATTAGGTCCGTTGGATACAGATAATAATAAACTTAGGGTTCTAACTTGGAATGAAAATTCTTTAAACACGTATGATCATAGGAATTTGTATGTATCTCAATATTTTAGATTGTCTGAGAGTATTCAAGATTCAGTAAAGTATAAAGCGGTGTACTTCGGAATGGTAAATCAGGGTGGTTTTGACGATTTGTGGTATAAAGATTCCTTATTGGATTCATCCTATTACCAACAGTTTAATATTCAGGTTTTAGATTCTGGAATAATACGAGATCAATCAAAATTATTCTATGTGCAAAATGAGTTTTTTGTTAAATTGACAAATTACATCAGCCTTGGGGATATTTATTTTGGAGGGAAATTGAACTATTATGAAAATGAAAACCTAATACGGTCGAAGGAATTTAATGAATCTAGTATTTATATTCGTTTATCGGAAATGTTTTTAGGTAAAACACAGTTGACTGGACTTTTTGAAAAAGGGATATCTGGGTTTAATGAATACGGGTATCAGGCCACCGGAGATTTTAAGTTGCCGGTAAATGATAGTTTGTACCATTTATTTATTGGGGGGTGGATAGTGAAGAGTTTGCCTGAGTATAAATTTATCAATTATGGAGGAACCGATGTTTCATGGGAAAATACCTTTGATTATTCTAGGTCTAGTGGTGTTAGGCTGAAGCTGGAATTTCCGAAAATTAAAGTGCGGTTTAATGGTGAGTATGAAATTAATCAAGGTTATGTATATTATGGAAAGGACGTTAGGCCTATCCAATATACCAATTCTTTTTACCGGTATAAGTTAGAGGTGAAAAAGGAAGTTGTTTTGGGAAAATATCATTTTGATTTTTCCTTAATTAATCAAGAAGTAGAGGAGGGTACTCCCGTTAATTTATCAAAATGGGTTGGGGTAATTTCGTTTTATTACCAAAGGCTATTATTTAAGGAAGCCATGGAGGTTAGATATGGAATTGATTATTGGCAAAACAGTAGTTATTTTGCGCAATCGTATGCCCCCTTTACGAGGTCATTTGTGTATCAAGATGCTTACAAGGTTGGAGATTACCCTTATCTAAATTTTTATATAAGTGCAAGAATTAAAGGAGCACAAGGATTTGTGAATTTTCAGAATATTGGACAATTTGTATTTAAGGAAAACTATATGATGGTACCTGGGTATGCTTTACAAGATTTTGGGTTATCCTTTGGACTAAGGTGGGATTTTTATAATTAAGTTTTTTGCTTTTTCTTTTTAGCAGCAGGAAATAGCACGTTATTTAAAATTAGTCGATATCCAGGAGAATTGGGATGAAGGTTTAGATCTGTTGGAGGATCTCCTACCATATGTTGATAATCTTCCGGGTCATGACCACCATAGAAGGTCCATTGTCCTTTTCCAAAATTACCGTGAATATACTTGGAGCTATTAAGGCCCTTATTTTCTCCCATGATTAGTACACCAGGTTTAATCATGTTGCTGTAATAAGCGGTAGTTTGCCCCATAAACCCTTTAATTACTCTTGTGTGGTTTTGACATAACATGGTAGGTACTGGGTCCCATTTTGCAGAAAAATCAAATAACGAAAATAAATCCGAGGTCTCGGGTGTTTTGGAGTGGATTGGTGTTGCGTCAATATTTGAATATTCGTATTGTAGTGGATTGGTGACTAATTTGAAATTTTCAAAGGCGAGGGTTTGTGAATAGTCTAATTCTTGTTGTGCGTTTGGTGATGATGGGTCATGGTCATACATACGTTCACAGATGTCCGAATTTTGTGCTGCTAATGCTATATCATAAGAATCCGTACCTGAGCACATAGAGAACAGGAATCCTCCTCCTGCGATGTATTCCTTTATGTTTACTGCGACTTGAAGTTTTAGCTTGGATACTTTATCGAAGCCCAATTCTGCTGCGGAGGTTTCTAAAGTTCTAACTTGCTCCTTGTACCAACTTGCATTTTTGTAGGCGGAGTAGAACTTTCCATATTGTCCAGTAAAGTCTTCATGATGCATATGTAGCCAATCGTAAAGATGAAGGTTACCTTGAATGATTTCCTTATCATAAATGACATCATAAGGGATTTCGGCATAGGTTAAAACTAAAGTTACGGCATCATCCCAAGGTAATTTTCCTTTTGGGGAGTAGACTGCAATTTTGGGCACTTTTTCCAGTTTCATGACCTCCATATTTGCCTGAGGGTTGGCTATTTCCTGTTTGATAGAAATAGCTTGGGCATTTGAAATAATGGAATAACTTACGTTCCGAATAGTACATTCAGCACTTACTGGTGCTAGGTTTTTTATTAAGAATGCACCTCCTCGGTAATTTAGGAGCCATTCCACTTCCACTTCTTGGTCTAGCACCCAAAATGCAATTCCGTATGCTTTTAAATGATTTTTTTGTTTGCCCTCATCCATTGGGATAAGAATGTAACTTGCAAATGAACTTACGGATGTTATGACCAGTAATATTATGGATAGCGCAATTTTTTTCACATTTTTAGGATTAGAAAGGTGCTAAATCATCACCCCCTGGTTCTTCATCATTCATTTTACTGGAAACGGTATAGTTACCTCCGAAATCATCCGACTGAGGTAGGGCACTACCAAAGGACATTTCATTGTAATCATTATCGACAAATTTTGCCAAATGGTCAATAAATTTGAGTTTTACAGTGTCCACCTTACCATTCCTGTGTTTTGCAATAATAAGTTCCGTGATACCCTCTACTGAATTACCTTCTTCATCTTCTGTAAATCCATAATAACTTGGACGGTAAAGGAACATTACAATATCCGCATCTTGTTCAATCGCACCAGATTCCCTCAAATCCGATAGCATGGGTCTCTTATGACCGGTTCTTGTTTCCACTGCACGACTCAACTGTGAAAGCGCCATTACGGGAACACTAAGTTCTTTTGCAATACTTTTAAGGGATCGGGATATGGTTGAAATTTCCTGTTCTCTACTTCCTCCAGAACCTCCGGCTGTCATAAGTTGAAGGTAATCAATAACAATAAGCTGAATATCGTGTTGAGATTTTAAACGTCTACATTTTGCACGTAATTCAAATACTGAAATTGCGGGTGTATCATCGATAAAAAGGGGAGCTTTGGAAAGACTATCTATTTTAGATGTTAATTGTTCCCATTCATAATCCGTCAGTTTACCTTTTCTTAGTTTTTCAGAAGTTAATTGTGTTTCAGCTGAAATCAGTCTAGTTACTAGCTGTATCGAAGACATCTCCAGGGAGAAAACGGCTACACCTTTTCCAAAATCAACCGCTGTGTTTCTTGCTAGGGTTAAAGCAAATGATGTTTTACCCATTGCTGGTCTAGCAGCTAGAATCAGTAAATCGGAAGGTTGTAAACCAGATGTCATTTCATCCAGATCTCTAAATCCAGTTGGAACTCCACTAACTCCTTCTCCTTTGTTTCCTAATTCTTCGATAGTAATAATTGCTTGTTGTACCAAGGAAGACATGCTATCACCTGTTTTACGGATGTTACTTTGTGCGACTTGGAAAAGGTCGTTTTCAGCTTCGTCTAATAAATCAAAAACATCGGTAGAGTCATCAAATGCTTTGGTTATGGTACTTGTAGAAATTCGTATTAATTCTCGTAGAATGTGCTTTTGGGCAATAATTCTTGCATGAAATTCGATGTTTGCAGCGGAAGCTACTCTATTTGTTAACTGAGAAATATAATAGGGTCCACCTACAAATTCTAAATCACCAGTACTTTTAAGTTTTTCAGTAACTGTTAAAAGGTCAATTGGCATAGAGTCTCCAAAAAGTTCCTTTACAGCAGCGTATATCTTTTGATTGGCTTCTTTATAGAAGGATTCTGGAGATAGAACATCAATAACATCGTCAACGGCTTTTTTTTCTAATAACAAAGCACCCAAAACGGCCTCTTCGAGTTCTAAAGCTTGGGGTGGGACCTTCCCTATTTCTAGTCCCATACCAGGCGCTGCTGTATTTGTTTTTTTAAACTTTGTATTGGAAAATTGTTGACTCATTTAGTTATTTAATTTTTACAATAGTACGTGTTGAAACAGTTGAAATGAAGATAAACTAAAATACATTTCTTAACAACTTGTTATCAAGGCTTATGAACAATTGTGAATTACTTTAATTATTTTGCGTAAGAACCCATTTCACAGAATTTATTTATTCTACTTTCAATTAATTCTTGGGTTGGGAATTCTTCCAAAACGGCAATAGTTTTAATGACTTCTCTTTTTACTCTTTTCACCATATCGGCTTTGTTGGAGTGGGCCCCACCTGCAGGTTCTTTAATTATTCCATCAATTAACTTGTTTTTAAGCATGTCTTTTGGAGTTAGTTTTAAAGCATCAGCCGCTTTTTCTTTATGTTCCCATGAACGCCAAAGGATAGAACTACAAGACTCCGGAGAAATAACAGAGTACCATGTGTTTTCTAGCATCATAACTTTGTCGCCAATTCCGATTCCCAAAGCACCTCCAGAAGCACCTTCTCCAATAATGATACACATAATTGGAACTTTTAGTTGGAACATTTCCAACAGGTTTTTAGCAATTGCTTCTCCTTGGCCACGTTCCTCTGCTTCTAGTCCAGGGTATGCTCCAGGCGTATCAATAAGGGTAATAATGGGCTTATTGAATTTCTCAGCAAGCTTCATTAACCTTAAGGCCTTTCGATAACCTTCTGGGTTTGCCATCCCGAAATTTCGGTATTGACGCATTTTGGTATTAATTCCTTTTTGTTGGCCAATAAACATGTATGATTTACCGTCAATTGAACCTAGGCCACCTACAATAGCTTTATCATCTTTTACATTACGGTCACCATGTAATTCCACAAAATTACCGTCCGTCATTCCGGTAATATAATCCAGTGTATAAGGCCTTTCAGGATGGCGTGATACCTGAACACGTTGCCATGGTGTTAAATTTGCGTAAATTTCTTTTCTTGTTTCATTGATCTTCTTTTTCAAATCATTAATGGTTTGAGAAGCATCAACTTGACCTACTTCGGCAATTTCCAAAGCTTTAGTTAATTGCTCTTCTAAGTCGGCAATTGGCTTTTCAAAATCTAAATATGCTGCCATGTGTTTTTAATTTTATAGTAAAATTGAAAGACAGAAAAATACAGATTATCCGTATTGATCGGTATATATTCTATTAAATTATTTTGGTGCGCGATAATAAAAGTAAATCGCTAAAATCCCAAAGAAAATGTTTGGAATCCAGACCGCAATAAATGGATCTAATCCGGCATTTGTTGCGTATACCTTTGTGACCTGCATTGCAAATATATAAATGAAGCAAATGGCTACGCTTATGGCTAAGTGTAACCCTATTCCTCCTCGTACTTTTCTACTCGCAAATGAAACTCCAATAAGGATAAGAATATAGGTTGCGATAGGCATCGCTGTTCTTTGGTATTTCTCCACCATATATAAGGAAATGAGTTCGGATCCTCGAAGTTGTTCATCTTTAATAAATTGATTCAACTCCGGAGTATCCATCATGGCAGTATTATCAGTTTTATTTTCAAATTCCATAGGATGGAAAATGAAATTGGTATCCAGAACTTTTCCACCATGTAGTTTTTGGTGCCCATTCTGGAATTCTCGAATAAAGTAATTCCGAATTTCCCATTTATTACTGGCGGTATCCCATTGAATATAATCGGCTAATAATTTAAATTTTAAGCTATCAGATTCTAAAATTTCGTACGAAAACTTATATCCAATACCTCGATCTACATTGAAATTTTCTACATAGATAAAATGACCTGGTGATATTTGCTTATGCAGATCCCTCCTTGGGTTTTTTGTATGGTATCCTACATAGGCATGTTCAAATGCTAACCTTTCTTTACTCGCGTGGGGGACCACATAATGGTTTAGAAAAAAGGAAACTAAGGCAAGAAAGGTTCCGGCAATAAAATAGGGTAGGAGCAGGCGATTAAATGAAATTCCGGAGGCCAATATGGCAATAATTTCACTTTTAAAAGCCATACTTGATGTAAAGATGATTACGGATAGAAACACCAGTAAAGGACTAAACATATTTGCATAGAAAAACACAAAATTAATATAGTAATCAAAAACAATCTCCCGCATAGGGACATCATGCTTTAAGAAGTCATCTAGTTTTTCTGAAACATCAAAAATTATGGCAATCACCATAATAATGCCTAGAATAAAGAAGAACGTAGTTAGGAACTTCTTGATAATGAATAGGTCTAGCTTTTTCAAATTATAATCTTTGAGTAACTTGTTTTACCATTTGGGGTTTCCACACATCAAATGTACCGTTGATGATATGGGTTCTTGCTTCACCGACTAACCAGAGGTAAAAACCTAGGTTATGAATGGATGCAATTTGAGCGGCTAATATTTCCTTGGAAGCCACTAGATGTCGCAAATAGGCTTTGGAATAATACTGGTCCACGTAAGTGGTCCCATCCGGGTCAATTGGTGAGAAATCATTTTCCCACTTTTTATTTTTAATATTTATGATTCCCTTACGGGTAAATAACTGCCCATTCCGTGCATTTCTTGTGGGCATCACGCAATCAAACATGTCTACTCCTAGGGCAATAGACTCCAATAAGTTTTCAGGAGTACCTACTCCCATTAAATATCTTGGTTTATCTTTGGGTAGAATGTCGCAAACCACTTCAGTCATAGCATACATGTCTTCATGTGGTTCTCCTACAGAAAGTCCCCCAATGGCGTTCCCAAATGCATTTTTGGAGGCGATGTATTCCGCAGACTGTATTCTTAAATCTTTATAGGTACTCCCTTGAACAATGGGAAATAACACTTGATTATGCGCATACATACCTTCCGTTTTGTCAAATTGTGTGATACATCTATCTAACCAACGGTGTGTCATATGCATGGAGTTTTTAGCATAAGTATAATCGCATGGATAAGGAGTGCACTCATCAAAGGCCATTATTATATCTGCACCGATAACCCTTTGCGTATCCATTACATTTTCGGGTGTAAACAAATGTTTTGAACCGTCAATATGGGAAGCAAATTTCACCCCTTCTTCTTTAATTTTATTTCTTCCTGATAGAGAATACACTTGGTAGCCTCCGGAATCGGTTAAAATGGGTTTATCCCAATTTATGAATTGGTGTAAACCTCCCGCTTTTTTGATCGTATCTAAACCTGGACGTAGATATAAATGATACGTATTTCCAAGAATGATTTGTGCTTTAATATCCTCTTTAAGTTCACGTTGATGAACAGATTTTACGGTGCCAGCGGTTCCAACCGGCATGAAAATTGGGGTTTGAATTTCCCCGTGATCGGTAGTAATAATACCCGCTCTTGCTTTTGACTTAGAATCAGATTTTAAAATATCAAATTTCATAGTTACAATTTGTAAACTTTTGGACGTACCTAATTATTGTTGAAAAGTTGGTGGCAAAGATAGTTGAAGAGCTTAGTCAGACCCCATTCGGCTATTACTTTTGATGACTAACAATTGTTAATTTACATTGAAGGATATCGCTACATATTTAAAATTCGTTGATTTTCAGCTTAATGGGTTGAATGCTATTCTGTTAATGGTATTCTTAGTCACGGTTGTTATCCTTGCTATTTACCAAATAATTGTTTTTGGACGTTTGGTTTTTTATAAGAATACGAGTAAAGAAGTAACTCCAGACCCGGTGTCGGTAATTATTGCTGCTAGAGATGATGCGCACATGTTGAGAGCACATTTGCCGGATATAATGAGGCAAAAAGGGATTACGTATGAAGTAATCGTAGTGGATGATTGCAGTTTGGATGATACGGTGGATGTATTACGGGATTATTCGAGCCGATTCCCAAATTTCAGGACCAGTAAATTAGTGGAAAGCAGAGAATTTGAAGGGGGGAAAAAGTTTGCTGTTACCATGGGGATTAAGGCTGCGAAATACCCCAACTTAGTATTTATTGATGCGGATTGCTATCCGGACTCTGACCTGTGGTTGAAAAAGATGGGGCAGCGCCTTATGTATAAAAAAATTGTTTTGGCTTATGGACCATATAAAAAGGAAAAGGGTTTATTAAATATGTTGATTCGGTTTGATACGTATAAGATTGCCACGCAATATCTCTCCTTGGCTTTATGGGGTGTCCCATATATGGGAGTGGGTCGTAATATGGCGTATCATTCTTATTTGTATTTCGATGCCAAAGGGTTTACATCGCATTTAAATGTGGTTTCGGGAGATGATGACTTGTTTATTAATGAGGTTGCTAATTCGAAAAATACTGGAATTGAATTGGATCCCGAGTCATTTGTATATAGTGTGGCCAAGAAAAAATTTTCCAAATGGGAATTCCAAAAACGAAGACATTTAACCACTGCACCAAAGTACAAACTGAGCCACAAATTAATTTTGGGTTTGTTACCTCTTGCTCAGTATGTGTTTTATTCGGTATTCATCGCTTTGATGATTAGAGATTATCACATTCCGGAATTATTAATGATAGCCGGGTTGAAGTTCTTGTTACAAGCTGTTGTTCAGTTTTTTAATATGAGAAAATTAAAGGTGTTGGATTTATTTATCTGGAGTATTTTCTTAGAACCCATTTTATTACTGTTTTACCCATGGGTCACCTTCTTAAATATTGTTAACGAAGATCAACGCAAACGATGGATCTAAGTATCTTTGTGTCGTCAAAGGGCATGAAGGAGTGTTCTAGTAATATTTAAAATTGCTTATGGTTTAGAAAAGTACGCTATCATTCAAAAA
>CAJXZP010000100.1 GCA_913062955.1 uncultured Flavobacteriales bacterium
ACCCACCAAAAAGGTATCTTCACTTTTTATCATTTGCGGTCCACGGATGTATTGCACATCAACCAAATCACCTAACAGGATTTGAGATCCCGTACTGGTGGAGACCCGTATGCGTTTTAGTGATTCCGGATCATCTCTTAATTCTCGGGGGTACCGTACTCGAACAGAAAACCGTTCCCGACCTTCTACTGTAGTGGTTAATGACATCCCACCAATAGCCGTTTCTATAATCGTTTGTACATCATTTACACTTAATCCGTACCGTCCAATTTTCTCTCTATTTATTTTTAAGTGGATGTAGGGTTTACCTACAATTCTATCGGCAAATACAGCCTCCGTTTTTACCGATGGCACCTCTTTCAATATCCCTTCCAATTGCAGCCCAAAATTCTCAATAGTCAATAAATCGGGCCCGTACACCTTTATTCCCATGGGGGCACGCATGCCGGTTTGCAACATGATTAATCGTGTTTCAATAGGTTGTAGTTTTGGAGCAGAAGTCACTCCTGGAATTTGGGTGATTTTCACGATCTCCTTCCAGATATCATCTGGGGATTTTATTTCATCTCTCCAATTTCGAAAATATATCCCAGAGTCATCTTCCACCAGTTGATCGGTAGAAATACGTTTATTCAATAGTTTCTCACGAGAAACGGCATTTCCATTTTTTAAAATGAACCAACCTTGATTATTCACTTTAAATGGAATTTTATAGCCTTTTTCATTTACAACATATTCTGTTTTGTAATTAATAATATTCTCATACATGGTAATAGGAGCTGGATCTAAGGCCGTTTCTGCTCGTCCCATTTTGCCCACAGCTAATTCAACCTCTGGAATATTTACCAACAGCATATCTAATTGTTGCACCACCTTTTTATTTTGAGAAAACCCAGCATGTGGCATGGAGGAAGGCATGAGTAAAAAACTACCTTCATCTAAAGAAGGCATAAATTCCTTACCAATTCCGGGGAAAGTATGTGTTAATGAGGACCAAACCCGGGAAGTACGCATGTCCAAACCCATCTTATTAAACCCATTTGCAATAAACCCAAATGTAGTATTAAACCCTAACCAAGTAATTAATCCAAAAACCATGAAAAATCCAGGAACGATTAAAAAACTCTTTTTATGAATTAAAACACCATTTAAAATCCGTTCATAATAGTATTCCAGCATATAGAACCCACCTAATACGATGGATACAAGGGTGACCACAAAAACATAATTTAATACCAATGATTGGTCCGCCCCTAAAGGCAACCACGATTTAGCGAGCAACCAAACAACGGAAAACAAAGTGATAATGACCGCATAGTTTTGGGTCAAGAAATTAGATCGTTGAACATATTGCATCCCCAATCCAAACATACCAAAAGCCAATAAGGTGGTTCCACTCCACACCATACCTAAAACCAATAGGCCTATTCCAAAACCTAAAATTATGATATGGAATAATTTACCTCTTAGGTCCTTTTTTATTTTTATTCCAAAAATCCAATTGGCGAGTGAAGGTAGAATGATTAGAGCCACTACCAAGGATGCCAAAAGTGCGAAAGATTTGGTAAATGCAAGAGGTCTAAATAATTTCCCTTCGGCAGCTTCCATGGTAAACACAGGAACAAAACTGACAATTGTAGTTGCCACTGCAGCCAAAATAGCCGAGCTCACCTCCGCAGCTGCATTGTACACTGTTTCTGTTAATTGGTGTGTTTGAGGCGCTTCCTTAATGTGTTTAATGACATTTTCGGATAAGACAATTCCCAAATCCACCATGGTACCAATAGCTATTGCTATACCTGAAAGGGCCACAATATTAGCATCTACCTTAAAAATGCGCATGGCAATAAACACCATTAAAATGGCTATAGGTAACAAGCTTGTAATTAAAATAGAAGCTCGTAAATTCAATACCATCACTACGACTACCAAAATGGTAATCAACAATTCTAGCGAAAGAGCTTCCTCTAGGGTACCCAATGTTTCATGAATCAATTGGGTTCTATCGTAAAAAGGAACAATAGTCAATTGGCTTTCCGTTCCATCCATTAACGTCTTTTTTGGAAGTCCTGATGAAATAAGGCTTATCTTATCCTTTACCCCATTAATTACTTGTAGCGGATTAGACCCAAACCGAGCCACCACCACTCCACCAACTACTTCTGCGCCACCTTTATCCAAAAGACCTCTTCGGGTAGCTGGCCCCAAACTCACGCGGCCAATATCCCTAATTCTAATCGGCACGTTATCATTTACGCTAACCACAGCCAATTCTACATCTTCAATGGACTTAATATATCCCAACCCTCGAACTAAATATTCTGCTTGATTAATTTCTATCGTTTTAGCCCCAACATCTTTATTGGAATTTTTTACCGCTAATAAAACCTTCTCCAATGGAATGTTGTACGCCTGTAAAGCATCCGGGTTAACATCCACCTGATATTCTTGAACATACCCACCAATACTAGCCACTTCAGAAACACCTTCCACCGCATTTAATGCGTACTTAACATAGAAGTCTTGAACGGATCGTATTTCATGCAAGTCCCATCCCCCTGTAGGATTTCCTTCTGGATCACGACCTTCTAATGTATACCAATATACTTGACCTAAAGCCGTAGCATCCGGACCTAAGGTAGGCCGAATTCCATCCGGTAATAAATCAGAAGGTAAGGAGTTTAGTTTCTCTAAAATTCGAGATCTTGACCAGTAAAACTCTACGTCATCTTTAAAAATGAGGTAAATACTACTAAAGCCGAATACCGATGAACTTCGGATAGATTTCACACCCGGAATACCTAATAAAGAGGTGGTGAGCGGATATGTAATTTGATCTTCAATATCTTGGGGTGATCTACCGGACCATTTTGTAAAAACAATTTGTTGATTCTCACCAATATCAGGAATTGCATCCACAGCAACTGGACTAGAAGGTAATATTCCAGTATCCCATCCAAAGGGTGCGGTAATGATTCCTCCAATAATGAAAACACAGGCCACCAGAAAGGTTACCAACTTATTTTCAAGAAAAAATTTAATTATTCTATTTAACACGTATCATTAATTTAATATGAATATCTCGTTTAAAATTACATCAATAAAAATTGATGTAAAGCAAGTGGTGATTTAGAATTCACCTGAAAGCTTTAAGATATTATATTAAAAATGATTGAAACAAAACAGGTATGTTTTGGTTCAATATGGGGGGGCTATATTCTGAGAAATCTGCATTTTGATTCCCTTCAACACTGTAAATATTAAAGTAAGAATAGGTAAATGCAATAAAAAAGGGAAGATGAATTTGAATTTCTACCGTAGAGGTTTGATACGATTCCGTTAATTGAATCTGAACATAATCATCGCTGCAACAATTTACTTTTTTTATGGAATTGGCATCCATCTCACATGCCTGTAGAACCTCACCCATTTCACACGGATCTGCACTCAAATCAAAACCAATTTGAATGTCGGCAATTTCCCCCATACAATAATGCGATGCCAAAACCACTCCCGAATGAGAGGCCATCAACAACAGTGCAAAAAATATAGCTAAAATTCTTTTCATGAATAACAGATCCAAACAAAACTACAGCATTTAAAAGTGAAAATTATCTATTGACAATTAATTAACATCCACCCCTTTCACTCTAAATACCCCTTAAAATTTAAACTGAAGGGTACTTGCCCAGAAAAAGGTATGCAATCCTTTTCCGGTTTCTTTTATGTAAGCACTCGGTTTCACGTACGATAAAAATGTGATGAAAGTCACGTTTTTGTTGAGGAAGTAAAACACATCCAATGAATACTGGGTGCCCACCGCATATTTATCACTTGTAACTCCAGGCATAGGACGTACTTGAGTCATTCCTGGGGTATAGGTTCCATCTTGGTTACTGGTTCTACTAAGGTAATACCAGCTAAAATTTACAAACAAACTTTCAGAAGGTTCAAATCCCACAATAGGTCGAATATGTGCAATGTTACTCGGCCCTTGTGGGGTAGCTAGCCCATAAACCGGTTTTGGAAAAAAGGAATCAAACGTATTTAATTGCCTATCGTTCGCATGAAAATCACCGGTGATATAACTTAAACCTAGGCCTATCATTGGCTTCCATTTGGTGTTTTTAAAAACATAACGTACCTCGGCATTAAAATTCCCGGCATTTATAAGTTGCTCATTAAAAGCACCTGTTTGATACATCAACTCCACATCGTAATAAATTTTACTCTGATGATTCCAAAAGCGGGTTCCTAGTGTATGCCGGTGTTGTTCCCCAGAAATATAATTATAAGCACGTCTATCGGAAAACATTCCAAGATAATATGCATCTATTTTATCCGATTTCTTTTTGTTCAATTCTAGGTAAGCCCCCCAAATAAATTCATTGACATGTTGATTGTCGAACCTATTGGGGTAAATAATTACGGGTGTAGCCAACAAAATATGAATATCACTATTCGCTGAATTTTGAATGTAAGTAACGCCATCAAAAGCGATTCGATTATTGGGCCCTTCCCGAGACGATAGTAGCAGTTCGTTACCGAAACTATACTCTTGTCTACCTACTCTTAAATTTTGTTTGAGTTTACTATTCCGTTTTCCTAATTTCCATTCTACAAACAATTGATGCACTCCTAAACCATCGACAATAATTTCAGGGATAGGCGGATTAGGATTTCCAAATTCAAGTGTATTATTTAGTTGAATAAATCCCCTAATTCGTTTATTAAATTGAAAATCGGCATGAAACATCAGTCGGTGCTGTAAACTCCCGTTATAATCAGCAATAGAATTAGGCGGAAGATCACCAAAGTTCGGGTTTACACGTACTTCGTACCATTCCCGTACTTCACCCCCAAACGACCAATAGGAATTCGTATCCTTAAATAACTTTCGATACTTTAATTTTTCCAGACCTTTTTTAGAAGTGCTATCCTTCAATAAATAGCTGAAGTCGTCCATGTAGCGGAGGTTTTTAATGGATCCAGGTTGAGCCTTCAAAGACATAGAAACAACCAAAATAAAGAAGAGAATATAAAATAACCGCATATTGAAATTTTAAAAAGAGGAGACCGCGTGGATCTCCTCCATATCTATTTATTAAATTAATATTTTCCAGCGAAAGGATAAAAATGTTCTTTCATTATCCCCACAAATCCACCATCAATCACTTCATGGGTCATGGCAAAAGGATGGGTGTACGCTCTTAATATTTCTGCACCTGCACCTTCCCAAGTAAATGGAATGGCACCCGCTTGCACCATTCTATCAATGGCTCTATTGTGAGCTTCGGTAGTCGCATCGCCCATTAAATCGGTTAGAATGTACACTTCATATCCTGCTTCCATGGCATCTAATGCGGTATACGTAGGACAACCAGAAGTCCATAAACCCGTAATCAACAATTTCTTTCTACCAGTCGCTTTAACCGCATCCACCACCGCTTGATTTTGCCATGCATTCAATGAAACACGATCAATATTTTCTACCTCTTTCAAAATCCATTTTTTAATGGGGGTAACCGTGGGTTGATTAGCTCCAATATTTACCCCGATAGTGGATTCAATAACAGGAATATCAAAAACAGTTGCCGTTTTAATCATAGCTTGAATATTATTGACCAATACATCCTGTTCCATATTCCTAACCATTCCAAGCATTTCTTGTTGCCAATCAATCACCAATAAAACGGTGTTTTCGGAAGTTAACAGATTGTCTTTTTTTGCATCCTTCTCTACAAAATTGGCGGCAGGATTAGGTTTTAAAGTTTCTTGCGCAATGGCCATATTCAGGGTCATCATCCATGCCATAAATAAGGCACTTAAAGTGTGTGTATTTTTCATCGTTTATTGTTTTAATTACTGGATACAAAGGTGCTACCAATGCCAAAGTTTCAAAAGGTTAAAACCCCGCTACAAATGGTAAGAAATACCCTCCACAAAAAAATAAGGGCATAAAAAAACCCGAGTAATTGCTTACTCGGATTTCTAATACCCAAAATATTTACAGCTTTTGCTCCAACTGCTTTACTAATTTCAAAATGGCGTCTTTATCTTCTCCATCCACTAAAGAACCATCCTTAAACTTATCGAAGAAAGAACCTACGGAATGCCCCCCAATTACTTTAGCACCTTGATGCGGCATAATGGTTAACAACTGTTCCAAAGCAGAAGCACCACCTCTTCCCCCGGGGGAACAACTTAGAAAAACCACGGGTTTATCATTAAACACTTTACGGCCCATTCGAGACAACCAATCAATGGCATTTTTAAAAACGGCAGGCATATACCCATTATGTTCTGGAGTAGAAACAATAAAACCATCTGCGGAGCTCATTTTTTCAAATAACGCTTTCATAGAATCGGGAGCACCAATTTCAGACTCTAAATCAACACCGAAAATAGGTGCTTCAAAATCTCTTAAATCTAACACCTCCACTTCGGCATCGGTGATCATATCCGCAACTGAATTAATCAGTTGTTGATTAATAGAGGTCGCACTGTTACTCCCAGAAAATGCAATAATTTTTTTCATGATATCTATTTATTATCTCGTTCTAATTTAGGGTTCAAAAATAAGTAGAACTCCCATCCAAAACACGGTTATAATAGGATGAAAAATGGTAATTAATAGACAAACGACTTTCTAAATCCGTTGGGTGTGAATCCCGTATGTTTCTTGAAATATTTCACCATATTAGTGGGTTCATCAAAGCTTAGGTCGTACGCAATTTCTTTTACCGGCATGGTGGTTCCACGCAACAATCTTTTAATTTCTAAAGACCTTCTTTCATCAATCACCGATTTGGTGGATACGTTGTATTGTTGTTTGACTAATCGAGAAAGTGTTTTTACGGTAGTTCCTAGTTTTTCCACATAGAATTCCACCTTGATTTCTGTTTTATAATGATCTTCCAATAACTGATTAAAACGAAGAATCATCTCTTCTTTTTTATTGGGTTCGATACGAGACTCATGTAAATTATTCTGAATTTTGGAACTTTGTAACAAAAACAAACACAACAAATGGTAAAACGCTTCTTCCCGTTCTTGCCCTTCCCATTGATGAAACACATTAAGCATTTGCTTACTTATGGTTTCAAAAAAGTCTATATCCGTTGCATTCAGTTTAAGAATTTGTTTGCCTTCATAATAACACCCGGCATCAAAATGAAATAGATGTTTTAAATCCATGTCGTTCCGGTAAATGAAATCTGGTTTAAAAACGATGGATTGCAACTCGCAGCTTTCGGTAAAGGGTTCGAAATAATGCAAGTTGTCTTTAGATACCAAAATAATGGAATTCGCACTGATTTCGTATTCTTCAAAATCAATATAGTATTTACCCGTACCCTTTTTAAACCAAAAAATGACATGAAAATCACGTAAGGAAGGTTCAAAAATATCGTTATTTGCCATTAGAACCGAAGGTTCCACAATAGCGAAAGGTAGCCCTTTCCCTAAGGATCGAGATTCATGAAATACGACTTGATTTTTTGAACTCATAATTAACGAAATTAAGTTTTCTTTTGATGCGGATGATTACTCCCACCTACTTCCTTTTTATTATGGAAGTGAAATCACTTAAAATATCTTTGGAAATATTGGATTCTACCAAAGATGATTTCATGTTTTTTATTTCTTGACGCATCACATTCATCGCATAAACTCCAGAAAGCACATTGGATATGGCCAAGCCACTAAAAATTCCGATGACGCCCCAATACGAACCTGCGATAGTTAAAGGAACGGCAAACAAAAAGGATTTCATTACCGTTATTTTCAAAGATTTACCTGTTTTTTGCAATCCGTTCAATATAGAAGTAGTCACTAAATAAAAGGCATAAGACACATAGGATAAACTAACAATATAGAAATAAGAAGATGTAAAATCAATCACCTGTGAATCCTCGGTGAATATGCCTGCAAATGCATCAATAAACACATATAGAATTATGGCAATGAGAACCCCCAAATAAATGGACGCCTTTCCTGCAAACACGATGGCTTCATCAATACGTTGGTACAATTTAGCCCCCGAATTTTGCGCAATAAACGGGGTAATGGCTGTACTGATAGCCAATACTCCAATTAATAATAACATTTCAATCCTCCCAGACACGCCAAAAGCAGCTACAGCCATAGCCGATTCCTTGGCTAGTAAATAGGTTAAAAACATCATCGTAAACGGGCCAATAATTTGAGTTGCAATGGTAGGAAGTCCTAAGGTTACTATTTCTTTTACCAGCTCCTGAACCGATTCCCTTGCGTTAGTAGATAATTGAAACAAGCGATCTTTAACAAGTAATACTCCCATCCCGACAAACACAAAGAACCAAGAAAGCACCGTAGCGTAGGCTGCTCCTTGCATTCCCAATTCGGGCAATCCCCACTTTCCAAAAATCAAAGCGTAATCAAAAACCAAGTTGATGACCCCGGCTATCCCCATAATAACCTCCGGCATGGTAATATTTCCAGAGGCCCGTAAAATCCCACTAGCAGTCATAGCAGTTGCCAACAAAGGCATTCCCATTAAAATAGGCTGGGTGTATAATGAAATAGGATTCAATAAATTACCAGGAGCTCCTAAAACACTAAAAATTTCATCCATAAAAATCACACCCACTATAGACAAAAGAGAAGAGACTAATAGGGTTAGTAAAGAAGAAACCCAAACCGTTTTGTATAATTTCTCTTGTTCACCTGCTCCTACCGCTTTTCCAATAATAATAGATACCCCAATAGATAAGCCGATGTATAGACTCACCAGCACAAAATAAATGGTAGATGAAAAACTTAAAGCAGCTAGGTTATTGGCTCCCAATTTTCCAATAAAGTAAGTATCGATGACTTGAAATAAAAATGTAGATAGCATACCCAAGCTAATAGGTAGGGTCATTTTGAATAATACCTTAGTTGTTTTTTCTGTAAGAATTTCTGTCATTTTGTTTGTTTTGCTTTACCATGCAAATAACCAACACCTAGGTAACTTCTAAAAGGTAGAAACCCGGCCAACAAGGGTAATTTTCAGACAAAAAAAAAGACGCTTCAAAAGAAGCGCCTTTCCTAATAGTTATCCAACTAACTAATAAAAATTACTTTTTTACCATTACATCAATGGTAAAACCTATATCGTTTGAGATCAGGTAATCTGCTGGTACACCTTCTGTACCTTCTGCATTATAGGTTAAACCCCAATCCGCTCTGTTCACTACAAAATCTTCAGACTTCACCGATACGGACGCATCAGAAATCACAACATTCGCCATAAATGAGATGCTTTTAGTCACTCCTAAAATGGTTAAATTCCCAC
>CAJXZP010000101.1 GCA_913062955.1 uncultured Flavobacteriales bacterium
TCGCATCCAAGGTGGCTTTCACGGAATTGTATTGTAAATGGAACATTGTTTTACCCGTAATTTTTCGCATTAACTCCGAAGCCAAAGTATTCACGGGTTTTATTCGGCCATCCATATCTTGAAGCAATAACCCTCCAAACGCTCGCCCTATTTCTTTAGGGAATACACCGGCTACTTTTTCAAACTCCTGAGTGGTTTGTGCGAAGGTATTGAGACCCAATACTAAAGCTAAAAGAGTCATTGCCATTCGCTTGGTTTTTACTTTTGCCAAGGAGGTACTCAAAAATTGAAAGCGACTGTTTTTGGTAAACAAACTCCACACCATTCCAAAGGTCAACAAAAAGTATCCTAAGTAGGTGACTTGTGTACCCCACCAATCGTGATTTACACTTAAAACGGTTCCTTTTTCATCGGTATCGTAAGACGCTTGAAAAAATCGAAATCCCCCATGATCCAAGACATTGTTCATATAGATGGTATAAGGAAAAGTGCTTTCTCCATCCCTTACATCCAGAAAGCTAGCATACGAAGAGGGACTGGTAGATCCCGGGTAACGAATCAATTCGAAATCTTTTAAGAACAGTGAAAATCCCAATGGAATTATTTCAGGCCCAATAGCTACTCTCACCTTTTGGTTGTTTAAGGTAAATACACCCGAACCCGCTGTTTCGGTAGGCCGGTAACTCAAGGTGACCGTTCTGGATTCCTCACCACTTTTCACATTCATGACAACCTTATTGGGTAAGGTCTTTTGTAATTTCTTATCGGTGGTGGATACGTATCCAATTTCAGAATTGGGATGTTCACTTTTCACCACAAAACTAATGGCTCCAACTCGATACAAAGAGGCCATTTTTAAAGGCACAAGTGAGTCAGCTGCAAAACTACTGGCCGTTTGTGTAGCCATTTCCATCACTTCGGCTGGTGAGGTCGTTTCAATAAATAGTTTTTCTTCCATCCGGGAAAGGTTGACTTGGCAATCCTCTTTCGAGTTGAAACCTATCATTCCATAAGGCGTATCAATGACTTGTCCATCCTCCATAAAATACGTAGCTCGTTGATTTTGTTCGGCCACGACTACGGTCAATAAATAACCGGTCCCGGGTACAATATTTCGTTCAGCATAAGGGATGTAATCTACGCTTTCTATGGATACATCATTTAAGGAATAACGAAACTTTGGAGGAGTTAAAATGGTGGGTGCTATTGATTTCACGAGCTCCTCTTCTCCTACTTGAAAGGTCAAATAGCTTTGATTACTTTTCATGGTATGGGTCGTATGTTCTTCTCGAATATTCACCACACCTTCAAATCCCGTATACCGACTAACAAAGGCTCCCATTAATACGACCACAAAGCCTAAATGAAAAAACAGTAAAGACCTCTTCTCTTTTCTAAACAGTCGGTATTTGAAAATGTTTAATAGGAAATTTATGGCCAGGAAAGCCATAATCAATTCAAACCACCATGCATCGTATATGACCGCACGAACTGCAGGGGTTCCAAAATCGTTTTCCATAAACGTACCATAAGCGCAAGCGGTTCCGAATACGAAAAGCAGCACTAAGGAGATTTTATTGGAACTCAGTATATCGAAAAGTTTTTTCATGGGGAGGTAAAAATGAAATGGTGCCCGAGAGCACCATTTCCTATTCTTAGTATTTTATGGAATCATCCTTATTCAACCGACTCTTTCATCCAAGTAGGAAGAATGTTTTTTTTGAATTTTGCTTTTTCTGCTTTTAGTTTTTCCATATCCAATCCAATGTATTCTTGAGCCAAAGCTTTGGTTTCAATATTTGGATAAGGAACGGGATAATTTTGTCCCAGTTCAGCTAATAAACGAGCCAGTTTTAATCGTGCCTCTTGCGCAATACGCGTACCTGAAGTCATGATTCTACTCACTTCTAAAGGCGCATGAAAGGAAGCTCCGTGAGAAGCTACCGAATAATCCCAACGCCATTGTGCGTGACGAATATCCATTAAAATCAATTTCATTTGCTCTTCTGTAGCCCCTAATTCCCATGCTTTTCCAGCTTCAACATGTGCATGAACTAATAATTTCTCCAATTCTACCGCCTCCGTTTTGTTTTTCACTTGTCTTTCGGTAACATCTCCAATTAAAGATTTTGTTTCCTCTCGATGACATACTTGACAAGAGTTAGACGGGTTGGCTAGAGGAGATTGAATATGATGATCTGTAAATTTTTGTCCCCCTTCCGTTTTATACGGCATATGGCAGTCGGCACAAGAAACACCACGTTTGGCATGGACACTTTCAGAAAATAATTCATATCCGGGATGCTGCGCTTTCAACATAGGTGCTTTGGAAATGGAATGGGTCCAATCCGAAAATTCAATGGCATCGTAATAGGCTTCCATATCTTCTACTCCCATTCCATTTTTCCACGGAAATTTCAAATAAGGAATCCCTTCTTTACCCGGTATTTTTTTATCAAAATAATACTCTACGTGACACTGAGCACAAACTAAAGAACGCATTTCATTATGCGATGCTTCAGAAATATCTTTCCCCATAGCTTCAAAACCTTCGGCTAAAGCAGGTCTAGAAATACGTAAACCCATGTTACCCGCATCGTGACAATCGGCACACCCGATTGGGTTAACGATTTCATGCCCTTTATCCGCCCACTTTCCTTTATAAAACTCATCAATACCAATTTCATTCATTAACCGAGGTACATCCGGGCTTTTACACGTCCAACATGTACTGGGCATCGGTCCCGTTCCAGGTCCGGTGGGTCCACCTGTTCTTAAGGTGTTTTGAATATCGTTTAAGGCATAACCGTGACCTACTGGGGCATTGTAATCTTTAGAAAAACCGTAACCCGCCCATAGAACCACTAAGCGAGGAGAGTCATCTAACAAATCCTTATGCCCATTTTTGCTGTTATACGAGGCAAAAGAAGTATCCAAAGTTTGCATGAATGATTGATACTCCCGAGGGAAATATTCTCCCCAAACCGCATTATCAGCTTCGTTTTCATCAATTTCAATTTTTGGCATGTACGCAAAACGTGCTTCTGCCTTTCTGTTGGTAATGTTACTCGCTAATACTCCTAATAAAAACACTACCACGATGGTAATGATTAGGAGCATCCAATTTCTAGCTTTCGTACTCATAATTTTACTTTTTACGGTTATTTGGGTCCAATTGTTCTTTCATCCAAGTGGGTACAATAGATTCTTTGCTTTGCTTTTGTGTTAAGGGTTCCACCTGATACCCTACGGAGGATAAACTCTTTACTCGCCCATGAGGAACTTCCCTATGACATTCCCAGCATTGACGATCCAAACGATTGGCATCATGACCTTCAATCCAAGCAGATGCTTTGGCATCGGTGACTTGATTTTGGTGACAACGAATGCAGTTTTCCTTCACCACTTTCTGCCCTGCTTCGTGCATAATAATTACCTCTGGCTCGGCATGTAATGTAAAAATAGTGGCGTGATATAATCCATCCTTGGCCTTAAAAGCATATTTTCTAAATACATTATCATGAGGTACGTGGCAATCATTACAATTGGTCACCTTACCATGCGAACTATGTTCCCAAGTTACATATTCGGGAGTCATTACATGGCAGTTAATACATGTTTTAGGATCGTCCGATAAATAAGAAAAAGCATTAGATTCTTGTAAAATAAATAAGCCCAAGCCAATCACCGTTCCTGTGAGAATGATCACCCAAGTTTGCCATTTTTGAGGTGGTTTTAAATTAGAAATAATGCCCATAATCGTTGATTATTTTTTGGAGGTAAAGAAATCGGTATGGAAGTTAATCTGTGCCCAAATCCAGTTATTCATTCCGGTTTGGGTATACCCATTTACCAAATTAGCTTGACCTTTAATTTGCTTCATAGAATCTGTGGCAAACATCTGGGAATAACCGAGGTTAGCCGATACCCCTTTACTGAACACATGTTTATATACCAAATCGATTTCGGTACCCAACCCGGTACTTACCGTAGCATTAACAGCTACATTTGTAAAATCTCTTAATTCCACTGGCGACATAAAATAATGGACATGCGCTAAAAGGAAATGCTTTTTTGTTTTTCCCAATCGGAAATTGGTTTTGGCATACATATCGATTAATCCAGATACCCTATCATCTTGCCCATGCGTATTTCCAACATAGAAATAATCCATAAATCCATAAAACTTATGATTGGTTCCATATAAAGGGTTCCATGAATTATCCACGGTAGCTTCTGCATCATGAGCCGTACCCGAAGCATAATCAAACCCAATAGTTACCGGAGTAATTTTTGTTTTCATAGTCGCATTTAGCGAAATAAAGAATGCGCTCACCTCTTGTTCCCCTGGATTTTTACCCATTTGGTAATAAAACTCTCCATTCACAGTGACCTTACCCGCTTTGTAGGTAGGAATTAATCCTAAAGTTTGACGATTTAATAAGGTCGTATCCGTTACGTTTTCTCTCGCATCATTATTAAATAAAAATGATCCCGAAAGTTTGTCCCACTCTTTATGCGCCCATAAATAATACATCATCTTATAATTTCCTGCATTTGGATATTGCGAATAAGACAAATAAGTTGGTTCTGTTTGCGCTTGATTAAAAGCCACCCCGGCATGTACTTTTAGTTTAGCTGCTTTATCGGAAAACTTGAGTAAAAATGCATCATGACTTCTACCTTGGGCTGCCCAATCTAAGTTTCCTAAAAAACGAGCGTTATCGTAATCAATGGCTTGACGACCTACTTTAAAAGACCATTTTTTGCTTCCAAAATATTCCCCATACGCCTCGTATGCATTGAACATCGAAGGATCTGATTTATAAATTTGACTGGTACTTCCCCACATCCGAATATCTTGAACATTTACTCGAATATGAAATTTTGAATTGGTATAATCAAACCAAACTCTAGAACGTTGTTCCACAAAGCTGGCCGGCTTTAATCCATCTGCTAATGGTTTTTTAAAACCGTGACGGTATTCAAACCGAGGTCTTATTTGCGCCCCTATCGTAAATACACCGGTATCCTTTTTGGTTTCGTTTATTACTTTAAATGGCTCATTGGCCATTATTGGATTTAATAAAGCGAATTGAACTAATCCAAGTCCCACCCCTTTAAGAATATTTCTATTTAGCATAGCATAGCATTTTAGTGAAAATTACCATTCAAAATTACAGAACCATGACATTCCACTCCATCAAATATAGCACTAAATATGTGATTTACATCATCAAAAAGGCGGGGTGTATGTTATGTTTCCCAACCCTAAAACGGCTAACACACTACCTAACAACACCTTAGTTAAACCGGTTCAATTTATTCGTTTAAGTATCTCCACCATTAGGACGGGAATAAAGCGTATATTTTTACGCCCCTTAAAATAGTTCCTATTTTTATCCAACTATTCCATCCATAGAAATCAAAAAGAGGAAGCCTCCGTACGTCTGTCGAAATTCTTCAATTTTATTCTCCTAACAGGATTCCTATTTTATTAATACATTGCACTTTTAAATTCCTCCATATGAAGTTTCAAATTTTCACTATTCTCGTTGTTTGGCAAACCCTGGTTTTTGGCCAAGTAATAATTGCCCCTGGCGACCTACATCAAATTCAAGAGATTCAGGAAAATTTTAATCCCAAGTCAAATAAGCCGTCCGAAAAAGGCACCTATCTATGGATAAATGGAAGGCCTCATTTATCCACCTTAGCGGTGGTTACCGCTTCCTTTAAAGCCTCTAATCTACCTTCTGGTTTTATTATAGGGAGTCGAATCAATGATATTATCACCTTAAAGATTCCCATTAATCAAATACAGGATATAACGAACTTAAAAGATATCCGATACCTAGAAATTGCTCCACAGATCCAACCCAAAGTAACCGATGCCGTTTTAGATTTACGGGCCGATTCGGTTCATGATGGATTAGGTTTAAGTCAATCCTATACCGGGAAAAATGTGATTATTGGAATTACCGATTGGGGATTTGACTATTCGCATCCTATGTTTTATGATACCGCATTAACACATACACGAATCCTAGCGGCTTGGGATCAATTTAAAACTTCAGGTCCTGCTCCATCTGGACTAAGTTACGGTACCGAATATGTAGGTGAAATAGAATTATTAGCCGCCCAATCGGACACGGCATGTACGTATTACGATTATGCAACGCACGGAAGTCATGTCGCAGGAATTGCAGCTGGTGGAGGTGCGGGTATTGGTCTTAAAGGCGTGGCTTTTGAGTCCAACCTTTTATTTACAGCCATTCAATTAGACTTCGGAGGAGTGCTGGATGCGGTATCGTGGATGAAATCATATGCAAATAGTGAAGGCAAGAGATTGGTAATAAATATGAGTTGGGGACTTTATTATTTAGGCCCCTTAGATGGAACATCCTTAGGTAGTCAGGCTTTAGATGGCTTTATTAATGATGGTGTGGTGATTGTCACTTCGGGAGGGAATAATGGAGATGTAAATTTCCATATTAAAAAAACCTTTAACCAAGACTCCCTTTCTTCACGGATACACTTTTATCCATATTCCTCGCATGCAAGTATGTGGGGACAAAGTATCTCTATGTGGGGAGAACAGAACAAGTCCTTTGGTTCCTATTTTGATATTTATCAAGGCGGAACAAAGGTGGCATCCTCCCCTTCTTTTAATACACAAACCGCCCCTGGTTATTTTGATTCTATTGTTGTACTAGGTACCGATACCATCTTTTACAATTTAACGACAGAGGCGTCTCATCCTCAAAACCAAAAACCACATATGCGTCTTCGGGTAAAAAACACGCATATCCATTACAATGTGGTCCTTCGTTCATTTGCTACCGATGGGACTGTTCATTATTACAATGTAACTGAATTAAGCAATGGGGTAGGAAATTGGGGGATGCCATTTACCGCTTATGGCCCGCAACCTATTGCAGGTGATGCCGAATATGGAATTGGAGAACCTGCGTGTGGTTTAGGGGTAATTACGGTGGCTGCTCATAAAAGTGAACGAAGACTTTCAAACGGATTGATTATTGATGGGAGTATTGCAAACTTTAGTAGTGTTGGCCCAACCGTAGATGACCGAATGAAACCAGATATTTCAGCTCCAGGTGTATCTGTTGAGTCCACTCTTTCTTCGTATACCACGGGTTCTTACACCCCCTCTTCCACCACAACGTTTAACGGTCGTACGTATGGGTTCGTGAAATTCTCGGGAACCTCAATGGCCTCTCCCGCCACAACAGGGGTGGTGGCACTGATGCTAGAAGCGAACCCAAACCTAACTGCTGTACAGATTAAAAGTATTTTACAATCCACCGCTAGAGAAGATTCAGAAACGGGTGTACTTCCTATCAGCGGAAGTACTCAATGGGGTTTTGGTAAAGTAAATGCGTTAGCTGCGGTTCAAGAAGCCACTCGAATTTTATCTGTTTCCGATACCCCCATCTTTAATGAGGTACTAGTTTTTCCCTCACTAGCGTCTGAATATTTAACCCTAAGGGGAACCTCAAATGAGAGTTACTTCTACAAAATATTTGATATGAACGGACAGCTAGTATTGAGCGGAACTACCACTGCTATTATTAAAGTGAGCCCATTGGCCAGGGGTACTTATATACTTCATCTTCATTCGGAAAAGGAATTCGGAGTACAGAAGTTTGTGAAACAATAAATCTCTCTTGAATGAATTCTGTTTAACATGTCCAATATGCTCCAGGGGCATCGTTTTTACGAAAAAACGGGTCCAGAAAAATTACAATTCTTCCTAAAACTGGGAGGGTTCTCGCTTTTTTTTATTTTAGGTATATCTCTTCTGTCCTTTTGGTCTGGTTTATACTTTATGGGAATCTACTTATTTGTGATTTACCTGACCATTATTGCCCCATTTATTGATATACCTGGACTTCAAAAAAGGGGTGGACTGGTGTATTATTCGCTTCTGTTTGTTGGCGAAAAAGAAAAGAAGGATTCTATTACGGTACATGGAGGGTCCTTGTTTGATTACTATTTTGTTTTGGATAAAAAGGCGAACGGAAAACAAAGAACCCAATTCATTCTCGTTCAATACCTCATTGGTTTAGTCCATATTTTGGACTCTTTGGAAGATCCGATTAACTCCCCCAAAACCATCAAAGGCACGAGCTACTTTTTGAATATAAAAACCGCTAAAAGGATGGGATTCAATCAAGTTCCAACCCATGGGATTCAAAAATTAATCTTGTTATTTAACTACTTTAATATCCTTTGTTCCCAATCCTTGGTAAAGGGAAATCTCACCTTCCCAAACCTCTCAAAAATCCGAAGCTTTGAAACCACTTCAGATGTATTAATGGCGAACAAGCCGAATATTCAAAGACTTATAGCTAAACTTTCCGGGTAGGGACCTTTAAACTTTAGGGAATAACTCGAACCAAAATGGTATGGGTATTTTCAAATTCAGCAAGGGTATCAAAGTTCTGTTTTTCCAACTTTGAAAACTCTTCGGTAAAGGTATAGATATACCCCTTTACCCCTTCCTCTAGCTCCCTGTCAATAGGCGCTAACCACTGAATATCCAACGTTTCCCTATAAAAATTTGTACTCGGGGTAAAAAGCCAATTTACATTTAATCTCACGTTATTTTCTGTTGGATATTTTTTTTTATGATACCGATCCAAAATAACCATAGCTTGTTTCGTATTCTGATCGTACTCCCACTCCGTATAGGATCTCCAATCAAAATTCAATAAAAACAAGGAGACCGACCCCATTCCTAAAAATAGCAATATTACCTTTGAAAAAACAGGAGAATAAAATTCATGCAATGCCCCTAATAATACCACCAAGTGAATAATAAATAGGGGGAGTAAATAGAGCGAAAAACGAGCAATGGGATAGTCTGTTCCAAGAATATAGTGCGTCAATAGGATGACTACCGAAACGCTTAATAAGGTCAAGTTTAAAATTATTAGTCCCCTGAATTTTTCTAAAAATCTTAATTTCTCCTCTCTTAATTTTCTAATAATAAATAGGAACGCCCCTAACACCGTTAGAATAACCATTCCCACCATAAAGTTAAAAACCAAACTATTCATAGAAATACCTTGGGTAAAATTGATCACCAATTGCACCACGGTATCCGCAACAAATCCATTTTTTCCACCAAAATCTAAATCACTGTAAGTCAACACTCTTCGAATGGGTTCAAATAATAGTGCACTAGCTATAACTACC
>CAJXZP010000102.1 GCA_913062955.1 uncultured Flavobacteriales bacterium
ATACGTTTCCTTAAACTGCTTTAAGAAACGGGCATCGTTTTCGTAAAACAAACGTAAATCGTCTACTTGGTACTTCAACATGGCAATTCGTTCGATTCCCATACCAAAAGCAAAACCAGAATATTTTTCAGGATCGATATCAAAATTCTTTAATACATTGGGATCAATCATTCCACATCCTAAAATCTCTAACCATCCGGTACCTTTGGTAATCCGGTAATCGGCTTCGGTTTTTAATCCCCAATACACATCTACCTCTGCACTTGGTTCGGTAAATGGGAAATAGGAAGGTCTTAAACGGATACGTGCTTCTTCCCCAAAAAATTCTTTAGCGAAGGTTAATAGGGTTAGTTTTAAATCGGCAAAACTGACGTTTTCATCAATGACCAATCCTTCTACCTGATGAAATATACAATGGGCACGAGCCGATATAGCTTCGTTTCTATACACACGTCCTGGTGCAATAACACGAATAGGAGGTTTTTGACTTTCCATCACTCGTGCTTGAACAGAACTCGTATGGGTTCTTAACGCAATACTTCCGGGTAAATCTACAAAGAAGGTATCTTGCATATCACGTGCAGGATGTTCTTCTGGGAAATTCAAAGAAGTAAAGTTATGCCAGTCATCTTCTACTTCTGGACCTTCAGCAACCGAGAAGGCCATTTTATTGAAAATTTGAATGATTTCGTTCATTACCAATGAAACCGGATGACGCGAACCTGTTTCAAAAGGAAATCCAGGACGAGTAAGATCAATATCTCTAAATTTTTCGCCAATACCATCCGAATCTTGCGATGCTTTTAGCTCATCAATTTTACTTGTGGCTGTGGCTCTTAGGTCATTTATTAATTGACCCATTTCACGTTTTTCTTCGTTAGCTACTGCTTTAAAATCGGCAAATAGTGCTTTAAGAATTCCCTTTGACCCTAAATATTTAATTCTAAACGATTCGATTTCTTGGGCGGTAGAAGCTTGAAATTCTTTAATGTCGTTTAAATGTTCTGATATTTTATTTCTCATTCCAGTTTCCTGTTTCAAATTGTGACGCGAAAGTATGCAAAATCACCCATGTGATGGTAGGGTAGAAGAGAGGAAGAAAGAAAGGGATTAGGCTTATTTTTAAGGTTTACGGTCTAGGAATTGTAGGCGAGAAACAAAAATAATTACTTTCGTTTACATGGATTTTTCGTTAAAAAGTAAATCACTGGGTATGCGCATCTATTTATCAATGATTGCATTGATAGTGGTTTCGTTGTTGATTACGGGTGCTTTTACCATTTACTTTTTTAAAAATCAGAATGATGTTTACCATTTGTCACGGTTGCAACGTAAGGAACAATCGGTGATGTTGGCATTGAAGTATTTCATTATTAATGAAGAAATAGATCAAGTCAATAATTCTTTAAATAAGAAATTGGTAGAATTGGCAAATATTAATAACCTGGATCTTAATATTTACAATGAGTTTGGGGTACTTATTTACACGACAATAATTGATGATACCAAAGAAATTTTAGCCAAGCAGACTATTTCATCTGCTATAATTGATTCTGTGGTTACTACGAATGAACCTCGAATTTTAGAAGAAATTTTGGATAACCAAACCTATTTATCCACGTATTTCATGCTAAAAAACCAAATGGGTAAACCCATGGCGGTTGTAAATATTCCTTACCTGAAAGATAGTAGACGTACCAGCGATGAATTGTGGGCATTTTTAAATACGATGGTGGAGGTTTTTCTATTGCTATTTGTAGGAGCCAGTTTAATTGCCTTTTTTCTTTCCAATTACATTACCAAATCTCTTCAAGCCGTTTCATTAAGAATAAAGGAAACCAAATTAACGGGTAAGAATCCGTATTTGGATTGGGATAGTGATGATGAAATTGGCGATTTGGTAAGTAACTATAACCGAATGTTGGATGAACTAAAGGAAAGTGCGGATCGTTTAGCTAAGAGTGAAAGAGAGTCGGCTTGGAAAGAAATGGCGAAACAAGTCGCGCATGAAATTAAAAACCCTTTGACTCCCATGCGCTTAAATATTCAACATTTGCAGCGTAGTATACTTGATAGACCGGAAGAAATTCAGGGAAGGATAAATAGTTTCACCAGAGTGATGTTGGAGCAAATTGATACATTGGCTAGAATTTCGAGTGAATTTTCCAATTTTGCGCAAATGCCCCGACCAGAAATGGAATTATTAAAAATTTCGGATACCTTAAAATCGGGTGTAGATTTATATGCAAATACCCCAAATGTAGCGGTTGTGTTTACAGATAAAACGGATGGAAGTATTTCTATAGATGCCGATAGAAAGCAATTGGTAAGATCTTTTAGTAATTTGATAATGAATGCTATTCAGGCCATTCCAAAAGAAAAAGAGGGTAGGGTAGAGGTGACCTTATTCCGTTATAAGGGTCAACTAGAAATTACTTTTCAAGATAATGGAAAAGGAATTTCGGAGGAGGAGAAAGATAAAATATTTGAACCCTATTTTACGACAAAATCCTCGGGTACCGGTTTGGGATTGGCTATGGTGAAAAATATATTACATGAATTTGGAGCTGGAATTACATTTGAATCTACGGTGGGTGTGGGTACGACCTTTCGTATTATTTGGAAATAATTGCATGTATCCCGGTAGAAGATGTCACACCTTGGTTTATTAATACTCCTTTCAGAGGTGGTTTTAGCCTTGGATTAATTCACAGGGAGAATTTGAAATAATCTACTTTTGGAATCTAAATTTAGAAACATGTCATACCAAACTATTTTAGTTGAAGTAGCGGATGCAATAATGCGCATCACGATAAACAGACCGAAACAATTAAATGCCTTAAATGGAGAAACCATTGCAGAATTAAGTACGGCTTTTAAAGAAGGTGAATCCAATACCGAGGTAAGAACCATTATTGTTACTGGAACAGGTGATAAAGCATTTGTGGCTGGGGCGGATATTAAAGAATTTGCCGATTTTTCGGTGGCTCAAGGTCGTGAGTTAAGTAAATCGGGACACCGAAATTTGTTTGACCTGGTAGAAAGTTTAAAAACACCGGTTATTGCGGCTATTAATGGCTATTGTCTTGGAGGTGGTTTAGAGTTGGCGATGGCGTGTCACATTAGGGTGGCCTCTGATAATGCCATGATGGGTCTCCCAGAGGTTTCTTTGGGTGTTATTCCTGGATATGGGGGAACACAACGATTAACACAATTGGTAGGAAAAGGAAAAGCTTTAGAGATGATTATGACTGCTGGAATGATGAAAGCGGAAGAAGCAAAGGAATGGGGATTAGTGAACCACGTTACTTTTCAGAATGAGTTAATGGGAATGGCGGAGAAGATTGCCGGAAGAATAGCTAAAAACTCACCTAAAGCCATTGGATTAGCTATTGAAGCGGTTAATGCGGGACTAGAGGATGGTGTAAATGGATTTAACGTAGAAATTGAAAAATTTGGGGAAGCTTTTGGAACGGAAGATTTTGCGATTGGAACACAAGCCTTTTTAAATAAAGAGAAACCCTCTTTTACCGGAAAGTAAGCGATTAATAAAATATAAAAAGCCCGTTCAAACAAAATTTCAACGGGCTTTTTATTGCGCTATTTTTAAGATTTACATTTTTTTGAATCCTACTTTTTCACGTACTCTATTCAATACCTCTTTTGCGATTACTCTTGCTTTGGCAGCTCCTTTTTCTAATTCTGCTTCAATTTGATCTGGATTAGCCATTAACTCTTCGTAACGTGCTCTTGGGCCTTCATACACCTCTAAAATGGTATTTAAAAGCTCTTTTTTAGCATGTCCGTAACCGTAATTTCCAGCTAAGTAATTCGCTTTCATTTCAGCAATTTTTTCATCCGAGGCAATCAGGCTATACAATTGAAAGGGTAAACTTGATTCTGGATCTTTTGGTTCTTCTAACGGAGTGGCATCGGTGACAATACTCATTACCTGTTTTTTTAACACGTTTTTAGGTGCAAAAATATTAATAAAGTTTCCGTAACTCTTACTCATTTTTTGTCCATCCGTACCCGGAACCAACATCACATTTTCTTGAATTTCTGATTTGGGTAAAATAAAAGTATCTCCATAAATATGGTTGAATGAACTCCCTAAGTCTCGTGTAATTTCAAGATGTTGTTTTTGATCTTTTCCTACCGGAACAATTTCTGAGTCGTATAGCAAAATGTCGCAAGCCATCAGTACTGGATAATCAAATAACCCAGCATTCACATCACTTAAACGAGATGATTTATCTTTAAAACTATGTGCATTAGCTAACATAGGAAATGGTGCCACACAATTTAAATACCATGTGAGTTCAGTTACTTCAGGAATATCACTTTGACGGTAAAAAATAGTTTTGTTGGTATCCAAACCCATGGCAAGCCAAGCTGCCGCTACACTATTTGTATGTTCTCTTAATACGTTTGCATCTTTTATTGCCGTTAGCGAATGCATATTGGCAATAAATAGCAAAGACTCGTTTTTAGGGTCTTCCGCTAATTTAATGGCTGGAATAATCGCTCCCAATATATTTCCTAAATGGGGGGTTCCAGTGGCTTGTATACCTGTTAATATTCTTGACATTTCTGTACGTATTGATTTCTGGCGAAGGTAAATTTTAATTTATAGGACGCCTTACCGTTTTTAATTTTTATAATCCGCGGAGGATGGCTGTCCAGACACTTAATTGGCCATTTTCGTAGCGTGTCCAAATCGGTCTAACCATCCCTTGATGTGCAGATATATTGATGTAATCACCAAAAAATACGTGAGGAATAGGGGTGAAGGGTTTTTCACTAATTTTATGGTTGGTAAAAGTGACTCCTCCATCCTTACTTACCGCGACATATACATCGGTTTGATTATCGTTATAGTTTCTTCTATCGTAAAAAATGGTGTAGAGATATCCAGTAGTTTGATCGATAGTTAACCAAGGTAGAAACTGATGTTGAGAACCTGAATCATCATTAATCATTAAGGGTTGGCTCCAAGATTTACCGGCATCTGTAGATTTAATAAGAAAAATATCGGTATTTAATTCCCCATTTCTTTGATCCGACCAACATACATAAATGGTTCCTCGATGGGGTGAATTGCTCATATCAGAAACGGTAATAGGCATACCGTTGGTTCTGTTTAATCCTTCAACGGCTTGATTCCACCCCCCTATTTGTTGGGCAATGACCTTTTCCGTATGTATCGTATCATTTTGTTGATAGGTAGTAAAGTAAATTTTATCGTCATTTGCCCATGCTACATGTGCTTCTCCATTTAAACCAATGGCTGGAACAGCTCCTTCCGCAGTTTGATCGTCATCTATACAGTTGCCTGGTATTTTACTAATAGTTTCGGCTGTACTCCATGATTTCCCATCGTTATCCGAATAGGATAGCCTAATGACACTTTTATCCTGAGGATCTTTACTTCCATAGGTATCAAATTGGGTCCAAGTCACGTAGGTTCGGTTTCGTTGGTAATCGTAAACGGCCCATTCTTTATCTTGATCTTTTGGGGGGTGGTAGCCCATGTATTTTCCTTTATTAAATTTTTTGTGCTTAGATTTCGAATACTGACAAACAATGCGATCCAAAAAACTTTCATGCACATAGGGTTGGCCTTTAGGAAGAGAAAGGTGGAAATATAAAAATTTCCCGTTACTCGTTGAAATAATGCAGGGATCACCATAAACCCCATATTTGGAACGGGAGGATCTTTTGGTCCAAGTTCGTCCACCATCTCTACTCAAATAGGTGTTTTTAATGTTCACCCCAGCCATTACTAAATTGGTGTCTAAATAATTGATACAAATGGTGGGTTCTTCTGGACCATGACTTGCTGGTGCTTGGTCGATTAAAATATTTTTAAAAGATTGGGCATTTGAAATAATGGAAAATGAGATATACATTAGTAATAGCAATAGTTTTTTCATTTCATTACGGCTTTAAATTCGCTTAATATTAGTGCAGTAGCGCCCCACACCTTATGTCCAAAAATATCAAAGTAGGGAACTTTCATTTTCATGTTTTTTACGCCTACATCTACCGATCCCTTTTTTAGGATAGAATCGTCAAAAAGGAGGGAAATAGGTACATCAATAATTTGTTCCACCTCATGATCATCCTTTATATACTGGGGATAGGTATCTAGAATTCCTACGTAAGGAGTGACCAAAAATTTACTAGGTGGAATATAAATTTCGGATAGTTTTCCTAAAACTATTACTTTATCTGGTTTCACACCTACTTCTTCCTCTAATTCTCGTAGGGCAGTTTGTTTTAAATCTGAATCATCATCGTCCTTTGATCCACCAGGTAATGCCATTTGTCCGGAATGTACGCCATCATATTTTGGTCTTTCAATTAATGAAAAATGGGCTTGTTCATTTTTATTAAAAATTAAAATCATGACCGCACTCAACCTTGGGTTGGGATTGGAGCGTAACATTTTCTCTCTATCGGCTACCGAGAAGGGAGCCATATTTTGATGGGCTTTAGTGTTTTCTTGCCTAATTTTTTTGGAAAGGATGTTTACAAAGTTTTTATATTCCATTCTTGGTGTAAAATTCAATGAATTTTTGATGGGTTCAAATATATGAGATTATGAAGTGTACAAAAGGTTAAATTTGTCCACCTTTAATTTACTGTACATGTCTAAAACGTCTTTGCAAAAATTTCGTGCTACTGGAATAATTATTAGCCGAGCCACTTGGTTTATTTTAATTTATGCCATAACGGTCGTTGGAATTCTTTTGTTTTTCACTATTCAGTTGGATAAGGTGAGTGAGTATGAAATTGAAACGTTAGAAAATATTGACGTGTATCATAAAACCATGCTGGAAGCGGTTAATGGTATCTACGAAATTATTGATAATGATCCAGAAACACGAACGGCATTTGGGGAGCCGGTAATTATTGAATTAGCTGTATTAAATAGGGATTATAAAAGGTTTATAGCGGGATTCCCAAGTGTAAGTAGTTTGGATAAAAATGGACCTGATTCCCTTTTTTACTCGTTGGTTGAGGTAAAAAAATACCACTCCAATATTGAGGGGATTGGGATTTTGGCTATGGATAATAACGGGGGATTAATTGATAACCAGGATATTTTTAAAACTCAATTGCGGAATAGTTTAAGTGGATTAACGAATGCCCTGAGTCAAATACGAACTCAAAGTTCGGGTCGTTTGGAAGAGAGAAATATGCACGTTTATTGGATGACAATTTTTCAAATTGTCTCGTTTGTTTTTCTTTCTATCTATGGATACTTTAGGGTAATTAATCCCTTTAAGAGAGTATTTAGGGAAACCAGAAGATTGAGTTTGGAATTTAAAAATAGAACTCAAGATGGGATTAAGCAAATAGAAAATTCCTTAAAAAGCGAAAAGGAAAGTGGTATACGATTAAAAATTAAACAAGCAGAAGTATTAAAACTACAAGATAGTTTGGAAGAGTCTATTCAACAAATTGGTCGTTTATCTAAGGAAAGGAGTTTTATTTATTTGAATTCAGCAACGGAATTGGAAGGGTATTTAAAGGTGGTTAATCTCCAGAAGGAAATTTTGGAAAATCAAACAAATATTCACCAAAATGAAAGCTGGACAACTTTAAATGGCGCAATTACACAACTCAATGCATTGGTTGGGGATAATTTTAATAAGTCCAAACAAAGTATTAATTCCATAGGTGATTCGGAAGTTTACCTTTCTCAATTGATAAGTGAAATCATACTATCTTCCTCTGCAAACGATGAAACCAAATTTGAGCAAGTTGCGGATATGCCATCTATCAAAACGGATGTGAGTTCTCTTAAGGGGGCATTGAGACCCTATTTTGAGATGATTTCTAAATATGAGAGTTCTAAAAAAATTAATGTATCTGCTTATGAAAGTGGGGCGGTGTGTGAGTTTAAGTTTGTGGGTCTGAGCAGGGATTTTATTGAGAAAATGGAAATACTTGACCAGAAGAAATCCATTGATCTAGGATATAATGAATTTAAAATATTTATGGCCAAGAAGTCGATAATCAATAGAGGTGGAAAGGTTTGGGGACAACAAGATGTGGTCAATAAAGGGGTGTTTTGTATTCGTTGGGTATTGTAGGGTTTGAAAGGATGGTTAAATAGATTAAAAGAATGTTGATAATCTTATAGTTAGGTGTACGGTAACTTTGTTTTACTCTAAACGAGCTATTCATATTATGAAAACAATTTCATCTATTAAACTGAAAACTCAGAAGGAAGAGTTTGGTAAAGCCCGGTTCTTTATCAAAGTGTCTATATTATTAGTTTCCTGTTTATTGTTGTTAAATATACTCGGGATTCCAGTATTTTAATTTAAAAAAATTATAAAAAAAGGGCGGTAAATTATATTTACCGCCCTTTTTTATTTTGTGACCTATGGTATGATTATCGCAATAGGTTTATGGTTCCAGTGTAATTGTGGGTTTTAGAATCATCCATCCCATCTTTTGCAACGATTTTCCATATATAAACGCCATTCTGAGCCATTTTGGTAGTGCCTTGATGTCTACCATCCCAAGGTTGGTTTAGGTCGTTAGATTCAAATATTAAGCCTCCCCAACGATCATAAATCTGAAGAGAATAATTTTCTGGATCTACCCCAAGACCTCGCGGTGCAAAAACATCATTTTGTCCATCACCATTGGGTGTAAATGAATTGGGAACATACATATTGTA
>CAJXZP010000103.1 GCA_913062955.1 uncultured Flavobacteriales bacterium
AATCAGAGTTCATTTGATCTTCTCCCCAAAATAAATAATCGTTTGAACTGAGAGAAGTTTCCGCTTCAATGGTTACGATGCCCGTGCCTTTGGAAAATGTTATTTGCGACCCGTCTGGAGCCTTTCCTAAACCAGATACATTATGATCAAAATTTCCGTTTCCACTATTGTCTTGGGTGTAATAATCTTCCGCTCCTAATGTGATTCCATATTTTGCAGCTAAATAATTATGTAAAATAATTCTTTCAATATCAGAAATGTCTTCTTGTACCAGGATCACCTCTGCGATTTCGCCATCTAGGTAATTTCTAACTCCATTTCCTGCGTCATTAGGCGATGTTCCAATATATAGGTTGTTAGAGGTATTAGATATATTGGAAGAATAGGAATCTGTGCCTTGACTGGTACCATTGTAATAGGTAGTGATATTGGTTTTGTCGTAAACCATGGAAATGATATTATCCGAATTTGAATTTAAATTTGCGGAGACTACATTTCCTGTGTAACTGTTCACATAAGCCAAAAATGTAGCGTTTGAGCTATTTTTTGCAATGGCATATCCATCATCCCAATCCCAATCAGAGGCTTTGATTATAAAAGAAGCCCAGGAATCCGATGCGGTAGTGTATTTTCCAACCACGATAATTGAAATTTTATCTGGGTTTAAAGAATTGTCGTTTGCTATTTGTAAATATTGGCTACCACTTTTATCAAAATCGATCACTGGGTAGCCATTCATTTTATTAGTGTAGTAAGTGGGTGCGTTAGTACTAGATACGAAAGCATTATTTCCTTCCGGTGATAAATCTAACCAAGTAGTTACGGGTGCATTGTTTGTTAATGCTAATTGATTAGCATCTAACCATAAGGACACGGAAGAGTTATTTATTCCTCCTGGGCTGGTAGTTGCCACGGAAGAACCACCGCCACCTCCAGTAGTAGTGCCAGTAACTTTGATATTATCCAAAATCCACCACCAATCATAGTCGCCTTCAAAATTGAATCGGATAGCCGCATTGGATGAACTATTGGTTGAACTCGTGATGTTGATCGTGATTAAATCCGAATTGGGGTAGTTTTCATCGCCATCCTCATAAACAGCTACGGTATTCCAATTACTTCCGTTATAAACCTGTACCTTACATATTTCATTACCGGACCATAATCTAAACTGATGGTCGAATGCTAAGGAAATAGATGTGTATGAACTCGCATCAAAGGATGGACTCGTTAGTGTTGCATTATGAGTTCCTCTGGTACCATGTTTGTCACTATCAAAGATAGCAAAATTTCCACTAATGTTTCCGGCCGAAACATTACGATTTCCGGGATCATTGAATTTCCAAACTTTGTTTCCATTAACATTTGCCATGGTACTCCAGCCCGAGGGTAGAGATCCAGAATTAAATCCTTCGTTTAATAAAGTGGTTTGAGCCACAACGGGAGTTACAGTCACAAATAGTAATCCCCAAATTAGTAGGTGTAATGGTGATTTCATGTCGTTTTAAATTAGACGGTGAATGAATAAAAATGTTTGGTACTCTCAAATTTATCCATTTGCGAGGTTGGAAATAGAATTCTACGGTATGGTGGAAGAGATTGATTCAATAATTAAAGCTCAATTACCCAATAAATTTATAGTGATAAAAATTTGGGTTATAGTTAAAATTTAAAGCTTGTAGATTGTTAAAATGAGGGAGGTATAAAAGTATAGGACAAAAAAAAGTCCCTGACGAAAGTCAGGGACTCAAACAATACAATACGGTTTACTATTATTTTACGGAATCAACGATTGCCTTGAAGGCATTCGGATTGTTTAAAGCAAGATCAGCTAAAACCTTACGGTTTAAAGCGATATTGTTTTTAGTTGCTTTTCCCATAAATTCAGAATAAGTCATTCCGTTTAAACGAGCAGCAGCATTAATTCTAAGAATCCAAAGACTTCTAAAATTTCTCTTCTTTTGTTTACGTCCGGTGTAAGCGTAAACCAAACCTTTTTCAACGGCATTTTTAGCTACGGTCCAAACATTCTTTCTACGACCAAAGTACCCTTTGGCCAATTTCATTACTTTCTTTCGTCTTGCTCTACTGGCAACACTATTTACTGATCTTGGCATAATTTAAAGTTTTCTGGAACAAAGCGGTTTTTCAACACTTCATTGAGCTCGGTTCCTGGTTTAACAATGTAACCTATTGGCGATTAAGCCATGTTTAATTGCAATTTGATGCTTTTTGTGTCTGCTTTATCTACAAACCCATCTTTGGTCAAATTACGTTTTCTTTTTGTCGCTTTTTTAGTCAAAATGTGAGACTTAAAAGCATGTTTTCTCTTGATCTTTCCAGAACCAGTAAGCTTAAATCGCTTCTTGGCACTAGATTTTGTTTTCATTTTTGGCATCGTTCAAACGTTATTTAGTGTATTGTATTTGTTTATTTTTTCTTCTTTGGGGCAATGAACATAATCATTCGCTTCCCCTCTAACTTAGGCATTTGCTCCACACTACCATACTCATCTAGTTCTTGTGCTAATTTCAACAACAAGATTTGACCTTGTTCCTTGAACACAATAGAACGACCTTTAAAGAATACGTATGCTTTTAATTTTGAACCTTCTTCTAAAAACTTGATTGCGTGTTTTTTCTTAAACTCGAAATCATGTTCATCCGTATTGGGTCCAAAACGAATTTCTTTAATAGATACCTTAGTGGTCTTCGCTTTAATTTCTTTTTGTTTCTTCTTTTGATCATACAAGAATTTCTTGTAGTCTAAGATTTTACAAATAGGCGGATCGGTTTTAGCTGATATTTCTACCAAGTCAAGACCAGCGTCTTCGGCCATCTTAAATGCGTCTCTGGTAGGTATTACTCCAGTGTCACCTTCTTCACCACCTACTAAACGCACTTGTCTAGCTGTGATTTTTCCGTTGATCTTGTGTGGGTCTTCTTTTATGACTCTACCACCGCGTGATCCTCTTCCCTTTTTCTTTATAGCTTGGTCCTCCCTTAATTAGGTGTAACAATAAATAATTATAAACTCGCAGTTTGGCGAGCCACTTCTTCATTAATCAATTTGGCAAAGTCATCAACAGCCATAACGCCTTGATCTCCTTCCCCATGTTTCCTTACGGCAACTGTGTTTTCAGCGACCTCTTTTTCGCCTAAAATTAGCATGAAAGGAATCTTTTTCATTTCATTATCTCTAATTTTCCGACCAATTTTTTCATTACGATCATCTACGAGCGCGCGAATATCGGATTTATTTAGCAGATTTAAAAGGTTTTGCGCATGGTCATTGTATTTTTCGCTTAATGGTAATATTACTACCTGAGTAGGAGTTAACCATAATGGGAAATTTCCCGCACAATGTTCCGTAAGAACAGCAATAAATCTTTCCATAGATCCAAATGGAGCTCTATGAATCATTACAGGACGATGTTTGGCATTATCTGCACCTGTATATTCTAATTCAAATCGCTCCGGAAGGTTGTAATCTACTTGAATAGTACCCAATTGCCAGCTTCTTCCAATAGCATCTTTTACCATGAAGTCTAGTTTTGGACCATAAAAAGCAGCTTCACCATATGCGACCACCGTTTTTACGTTCTTTTCGCCAACGGCTTCAATAATAGCACTCTCTGCTTTTTCCCAGTTTTCATCAGAACCAATGTACTTGTCCTTGTCTTCCGGGTCTCTTAACGAAATTTGAGCAGTGAAATCTTCAAAATCTAATGTTTTGAAAATATATAAAACGAGATCAATTACTTTTTTGAATTCATCGTTCAATTGTTCTGGCATACAGAACAGGTGCGCATCATCTTGAGTAAATCCACGGACCCGGGTTAAACCATGTAGCTCTCCCGATTGTTCGTAACGATAAACGGTTCCAAACTCGGCAAAACGAACGGGTAAATCTTTATAAGACCTGGGTGAAGATTTATAGATTTCACAATGATGAGGACAGTTCATTGGTTTCAACAAAAATTCTTCTCCTTTGTGTGGAGTCAAAATCGGTTGAAATGAATCTGCACCGTATTTTTCGTAATGACCCGAAGTCACATATAAATCTTTATGTCCAATATGAGGTGTGATTACCGGTTGGTAACCCGATTCTTTTTGAGTGTTTTTTAGAAATTGTTCTAAACGTTCTCTAAGTTCAGCCCCTTTTGGTAACCATAAGGGTAATCCCGCACCTACTTTTTCGGAGAAGGTAAATAGACCAAGCTCTTTACCTAATTTACGATGATCACGTTTTTTTGCTTCTTCCAAAAACTCTAAGTATTCAGTCAGCTCTTTTTGTTTCGGATAAGTAACACCATAAATTCGAGTTAACTGCTTACGTGTTTCATCGCCTCTCCAGTAGGCTCCCGAAGTACTTAATACTTTTATCGCTTTGACAAATCCAGTATGTGGAATATGTGGTCCACGACATAAATCTGTGAATTCACCTACTTTATAAAAGGTGATGGTCCCATCTTCTAAATCTTTAATAAGATCTAGTTTGTACTCGTCCCCTTTTTCTTCAAAAAAGGCTAAAGCTTCCGCCTTTGTGACTTCGCTACGGTTGAAAGTACTTTTCTTTTTGGCTAGTTCTTTCATCTTACTCTCAATTTTTGAGAAGTCTTCATGAGAAAACGGGTAATCACCAAAATCAACATCGTAGTAAAAGCCAGTTTCAATGTCCGGGCCAATACCAAATTTAATTCCTGGATATAGAATTTCTAGAGCCTCTGCCATTAAGTGAGCAGATGAATGCCACAATGTAGATTTTCCTTCTTTATCGTTCCAGGTTAATAACTGTAGGGTAGAGTCGGTGGTGATTGGACGAGTTGCGTCTATAACCGTGCCATTTACTTTGGCAGATAAAACATTTCTAGCTAATCCTTCACTGATGGATTTAGCGATGTCCAAAGCAGTTACGCCACTTTGTTCTTCTCTTACAGTGCCATCCGGCAAAGTGATCTTTATCATCTCTACAAATTATTAAATAAGTGCGTGCAAAGATACTATTTAGATTGAGGTTCGAGCGTTTCAAGTATCAATATATTATCGCATGTAAAAGCTTTGGAAATAACCTATTTTAGTAGGTCTATAAAACCAATTATGAAAGTTAAGGATTTCAACTATTTACAGTTTAAATTGACTCCCGATTACGAAGGAGAAGTGCAGGCTACCTTTATTAGTGCCAATTCAAATACGCATAAACGTCCCGTAGTTTTATATATCCATGGCTTTATTGATTACTTTTTTCATCCCCATGTAGCGGAGTTTTTGAATGAAGAGGGTTATGATTTTTGCGCTTTGGAGTTACGGAAATATGGGCATTCCCTGCTACCGCATCAACATCCCAATTACTGTAGGAATATAGAAGAGTACTTTGAAGAAGTAGATGCCTCGATATTGAAAATCAGGGAAATAAATGATTCTGAAATCATTTTGATGGGGCATTCAAACGGTGGCTTGATTGCGAGTTTATATTTAAATAAGGGGAGTGAAAAATTACAGATTTCGGCATTGGTATTAAACTCGCCTTTCTTGGATGTCAATATGTCCCCTTGGGTACGGAATTTACTAAAGCCAATTTCAAAGTTTGTGGGTTCTATTAACCCTTATTGGAAGTTGGACGGCATGTTATCTCCTATTTACCCGAACAGTATTCATGAAGATCATAAGGGGGAATGGCCATTTGATAAAGTTTTGAAACCCTTGGATGGCTTCCCTGTTTATTTTAAATGGAGTCGCGCTATTATGGCGGCTCAGGATGAATTGAAAAACAATTCTAATATTCGCATCCCCGTTTTATTAATGCATTCACATGATTCTTATCTACCCAAGAAATACGAGGCAAGAGTAATGAAATCGGATATTGTTTTAAATGTGGATCACATGAAGACCATCGGTCCTAGTTTAGGGGAGAATGTGACGATGATCGAAATTAAAGATGGAATGCATGATTTGTTTTTAAGTCCAAAACCCGTGAGAGATTTGGCTTTTAAAACCTTAGTGAATTGGTTAGGGGATACCGTTTAGTCCAAATCCTGATAGACCTTTAATAATACTTTTTCTTGTGCCTGCCAATTCGCATGTTCACGAGCAGAACGAGCATTTTTAGAAAGTCGTTGGTATAATTCCTTATCTGTTAACAATAGATTTATCGCTTTGGAAATTTTTGAGGGTTCAATATCTTCTATTAAAACAGCTATTTCCTCTTTTTTATTGAATGCTTCGTATTCAGGATAAGTCATGGCAACTTGAGGTACTCCAGCATGCATGTAATCAAAAAAACGATTAGCTAAAGAGTGCCAATGACTTAAGCCGCCTTTGGCAAATAGGGTCAATCCAATTTTTGCCCCACAAGTGTATGCCCGTAATTGCTCGGGCTTTACAAAACCTACAAATTTGATTTTATCTTCGATTCCTAAAGTTTTTGCTAATTGCTTAAGCGTAGGAAGGACGTCTCCATCTCCACAGATATAAAGCTTGGAGTCTACGTGTTTCATAGCCATAAGCAACTCTTCCAATCCCCGGCCATAATTAACGGCTCCCTGGTATAAAATGTATTCTTCTGAAGAAATACAGTTTTCAGGTGGACTTCTTAGAATAGTCGCATTGCGAACGATATTGAATTTTTTATGGTATTCTTTTAAGAATAAATCGGCATAACCTTGTGAAACCGTAATGGCAGCATCCACTTTAGGAATGGAATAACGTTCGATTCTTTTCCAAAAACTTTTTAAAGTCGGGCGATTTACAATTTCTTCTTGTTCGGTAAAGTATTCATGTGCATCATAAACCACCTGTGTACCTTTTATTCTGGCGACCCAAATAGCAGGTAGAATAGTATCTAAATCGTTGGCATTAATAATGTCGTATGAATGGAAAATTAAATGAAAGAAAAGACGGGTATTATATTCACCATAAAATAGAAAAGATCTTTCAAACCAGCAGTTTAACCGTAATCGTTTGAATGGTTTGTGGTCCAACACGCTAGAAGAATTGCGTTTACGACCAATTAAGGTCACCTCATATCCTTCGTTAACAAGAGCCGTGCAAATACGGTTCATGCGTTGATCTTGATGTAAATCGTTGGTAACTAAACTCGCAATTCTTTTCATAAATTTTTTAGCGTGGCGAATGTAGCTTTTTACCTTGGGATTTCATTCCTCCAATTAGGTGAAAGGTCAAATTTCTGACCCTTTATTACCGTAAAGGGTGGTGCGAATGGAGGGAAATAGGTAGCACGAATGTATCGATCAATTTTTTCTTCGGGCCAAGTGCTATCAATTTGTTTAATGGAATCCATTTCATTTCTTAAATGAAACCCAGATGCACGGATTCCTTTATATTTGGATTGAGGCTGACGTTGGTAATTCCCTTGAATAATTTTCGCAATCGAATCTTCAAACAATTGGATCGATTCCATGGTCGTTTTTTGATGCAAAGTTTGAACGGACTCAGTATCCAAAATAGGAAACCTTCGCTCAAATAAGATATCACCTGAGTCGATCCCTGCTTCCATAACATGAAGGGTAGTCCCAAATTCTTCGGCACCCTCAATTATGGCAAATGAAAATTGGTTGCAACCTCGATATTCGGGTAGGGGAGCCATGTGCAAGTTGATCGCTAGTTCCTGCGCACAATCAATATGTTTTTGGTGTAAAATCTCGTGATATTGTACGGAGATTAATAGCTCAAACGAGGGTAATTCAATGATTTTGTCGATGTCTTGAAACACGGGAATGGAATGGCTTTTCGCTAAGTCCATTATACTAGGGTCCGTTTTCGATATTTTTCTGTCATTTGAAAAAACGGCTACTATTTCAATATCCAACATCGAGGTGTGATCTAGGAGAAATTTTAGCGATGAAAATCCAATTCCTTTACTTCCTAAAAACGCAATTTTTTTCATCCAATACGAATTATTATCGTGTGTTTCAAAAGTAAACATAAGGTGGGGAGTGCGGATTGAGTGAGTGCCTTTTTATTCTAAAGATGAACAAAGGAGTGTAAGTTTGTCGCTTCGAATAAGCTATATGTTAAAAATCGCATTTCATCCAATTTACACACATCCCTTACCAAAGGGGCATCGATTTCCGATGGAGAAATACGATTTGTTACCCGCTCAATTATTACATGAAGGTACCTGTGCGGAAGAAAATTTTTTTGAGCCTGATTTTCCGGAAATTGCGCATGTTTTAGCCGTGCATAATTCCGTCTATGTGGAAGGCTTGCAATCTTTGAGTATTGGTAAAAAGATGGCTCGAAGAATTGGCTTCCCATTAAGTAAACAGCTTATTGATCGGGAATTTATACTCGCACAAGGAACAATAAAAGCATGTGATTATGCCATGAAATATGGAATTGCGATGAACATTGCGGGAGGAACCCATCATGCTTTTAGTCATAAAGGGGAAGCTTTTTGTTTGCTAAACGACCAAGCTATTGGCGCACGTTATGTGCAATTCTCCTCTTTTCCCGAAAAAAAAATAATTACTTGATGGTAACGTTTTTGTAAATTGCTCAGGCTCAATGCA
>CAJXZP010000104.1 GCA_913062955.1 uncultured Flavobacteriales bacterium
GGAACAATCGCGATAACACGGGTTATTACTCTCCGTACCCAAGGCTGAAAGCGTAAGTTCAAATAGCCTTCCATCACAATTTGTCCGGCTAAAGTACCGGTTAATGTAGAACTTTGACCCGCTGCAATTAAGGCAACTGCAAACAGAATAGGAGCCCATTCCGTACCTAACATGGGTTCTAAAAATTTGTGGGCATCTTCAATTTCAGACACATCGAACATGCCCGATTGATAGAACGTAGCTGCGGCTAGAATTAGAATAGCTGCATTCACAAAAAAGGCTAAGTTCAAGGCAATGGTCGTATCCAAAATATTGAAGCGAATGGCCTGACGCTTTCCTTTTTCGGTCTTATCGTAATTTCGTGTTTGCACCAATGACGAATGCAGGTACAAGTTGTGCGGCATCACCGTAGCACCAATAATACCAATGGCAATAAACAAAGCGGCCGAATTTGGAATAGATGGAATAAACCCTTCCATCACCGAAGGTAAATGCGGCTGGGCAAAAACCATCTCTGCAAAAAAGGATACTCCAATAATCCCAATCAAGGCTAATATGAACGCTTCCATTTTACGCATTCCTTTATTGATTAAAAACAATAGCAAAAAGGTATCTAATAAAGTAAACACCACGCCATATAATAACGGAATATCAAAAAGCAAGTTCAATCCAATAGCCATTCCCAATACCTCTGCCAAATCGGTGGAAGCAATCGCAATTTCGGCTAATATGTATAATGAAAAATTGACCGGTTTTGGAAATTCCTCTCGCGAGGCTTGTGCCAAATCTAATTGTCTCACAATTCCTAAGCGTGCACTTAAACTCTGTAACAACAACGCAATGATATTAGACATGACCAATACCCAAAGCAGCTTATACCCAAACTGAGCACCACCTGCAATGTCAGTGGCCCAGTTTCCTGGATCCATATACCCTACACTAATTAAATAGGCAGGTCCCATGAAAGCAAATAACTTTCTAAAAAAGCCCTTTTTGTTACGGGCATCAATGGACTGATTAATATCTTCTAACGAAGGAGTGATTTTTGACAATGTGTTTTTTTTTAAAGTGCTGCAAATAAACAGAATTAGACTCGTCTAAAAAAATCAAAACACCCATCAAAATAAATAAATGTTAAATATTTAGTTGCATATGCATCTAAATTTAAAACCCACCTATATTTGCATTTCAATTATGGATATAGACAATCATATTTTACCATTTCTAGGCAAGACGGTTAAGCTCCTAGATCTTTATATAGAAGAGGAATTAGCCAAAAACGACATTCTTTTAACCAAGATGCAATTTGTTTTTTTGATGATTATTTCTAAAAACAACAATCAACCACAAAACAATTTGGCCCACCTCACCGGTCGAGACAAAACCACATTTACCCGAAACATAAGCACCTTAGAAAAAAAAGGATTAGTAAAAAGATGTTTATCCGAACAGGATAAAAGAATAAAACTAGTATCCATTACCGAAGCAGGAACAGAATGCCTAAAAAAAGCATATCCCATCATGCATTCCATTATGTACGAAGTGGAGTTAGGCATTTCGGAAGAAGAAAGAACTTCATTTATGAATACGTTGACAAAAATTAGGACCAAATTAATCGCATTAAGAGAACAACAAATTTAATAAGAACATGAGAGCATACGTTACACGAATAATAGCCATACTAGTGGTTGTTGGCGCCTTTTACGGCAAAGGACTCATTGAAGACAGCAAGGAAAAGAAAAAACCGGTGACTACCGTGAACATCCCAACGGCCACTATTTTACGAGCAGCGAATAAAATTGTTCCTGTAAGCATTATTGAAAGTGGCTTACTATCTGCCACGTACAAAATTGATTTGTACTCGGAAGTACAGGGGATAATGGAACCGACTACGAAAGAATTTAAACCGGGGGCCACCTTTAAAAAGGGAGCGGTTTTGGTAAGAATAAAAAGTGACGATTACTATGCCAATTTGCAAGCACAAAAAAGCGTGTTGCAAAACCTAGTCACGAGTATTTTACCCGATATTAAATTAGACTATGCAGAAGCCTATTCGAAATGGGACCAATACCTGAAGAATTTTGATATGGATGAACCCTTACAACCACTTCCGGTTCCGGGATCGGACAAAGAAAAATTCTTTTTGACGGGTAAAAACCTATATACCACGTATTACAACACCCGAAACTTAGAAATTGTATACCTTAAATACAGGCTAATAGCTCCTTTCAACGGAGTTTTAACGGAGGCTTTAGTAACGCCAGGTTCCCTGATTAGAAATGGACAGAAACTGGGTGAATTCATTGACCCCACCAAATATGAATTAGAACTTTCTATTAGTCGGACATTAATCCCTGCAGTAGTTATTGGAAAAGAGGTAGTGGTTACCAACCCCGAAAACCCGGCTCAGGAATGGATTGGAAAAGTATCTCGAATCAACGGGAAAGTGGACCCTCAAACCCAAACCATTCAGGTATTTGTGCAACTGGACCAACCCCACCTAAAAGAAGGTTTGTATTTAGAGGCAAAAATTTCGGGTCAAGAAAAGTTGAATGCGATTGAGCTACCTCGAAACTCCTTAATAGACGGAAATCAAATCTACGTTATTAATGCCGATACATCTTTAGAGTTACAGCAAATAGCCGTGATACACAAAACCAGAAAAACCATTATTGTTCAAGGAATTAAAGATCAAACATTGATTTTAAGAAACCCTATTCCTGGAGCTTATGTAGGAATGAAAGTTTTGATAAAAAAGTAAGATTCCCATGAGAAAAATAATCATTCATTTTATAAAATATCCAGTAGCCGTTTCGGTGGTCATTACTGGATTTGTCCTATTGGGCATCATGGGAGCACTTTCGTTAAAATCGTCCTTTTTCCCATTAAACGAATCCCGAAACATTACCATTCAGATGACCTACCCCGGTGCATCTCCAGCGGAAATGGAAGAAGGTATTGTCCTTAAAATTGAAGACAATCTGAAAGGCCTCGTAGGAATAGACCGATTTACCTCCACTTCAAGCGAAAACACAGCCAGTGTTAAGGTAGAGGTATTGAAAGGCTACGATGTATCGGTGGTTTTAGACGATATAAAAAATGCCGTGGATAAAGTGCCTTCTTTTCCAGCCGGAATGGAACCTCCTGTTATTTCAAAGGAAATTTTCCGAACCGAAGCGGTTTCATTTGTATTAAGTGGCGAAAATATTTCCTTACACACCCTCAAAGAAATGGGGCGTGATATAGAATCTGACATCCGTGAAATAGAAGGGATTTCTCAAATTGAAATGTCTGGCTTTCCAGATATTTCAATTGAAATAGCGGTAAAGGAAGACCGATTAAGATCTTTCAACCTAACCTTCCAAGAAGTATCTAAAGCGGTTTCCGCTCACAATATTTTATCATCAGGTGGTTCTATTAAAACACCAGATGAAGAATTTTTGATTCGAGTAAAAAACCGTTCTTATTATGGTAAAGACCTGGATTACGTGGTTGTTAAAGCCATGGAAAACGGAAACAAAGTTTATCTGAAAGATGTAGCGGTAATAAAAGACAAATGGTCTGAAAACCCAAATAGATCTTACTACAACGGACAAGTCTCCATCAATTTTCAGGTGAACACCACCAATAATGAAGATTTAATTTCGGTAGCAGAGTTAACCCTTGCATACATTGAAAAATTCAACGGAAGTCATGCCAATGTGCAGTTAAACGTGACCCGAGATGCATCCCAAACCATTATTGAACGAACGGCACTATTAACTAAAAATGCCTTGCAAGGAATGGCGCTTGTGTTGTTTTTCCTAGCCTTGTTTTTAAAACCAAGACTGGCCTTTTGGGTGGCTTTTGGATTACCAATTTCCTTTTTAGGTATGTTTATGTTTGCAGGTTATTTTGATGTCACCATTAACGTATTGTCCTTATTTGGAATGATCATTGTTATCGGGATTCTGGTAGATGATGGGATTGTTATTGCGGAGAATATTTACCACCATTACGAACTTGGAAAATCGAGAGTTCAAGCCGCCATTGATGGCACCATGGAGGTATTACCAGCTATCGTATCGGCTATTGCCACTACCTTAGTTGCATTCTCTACCTTTTTCTTTTTAGATGGTCGAATCGGAGATTTCTTTGGGGAAGTGGCCATTATTGTGATTCTTACCTTATTGGTATCGCTCATTGAGGCATTGATTATTTTACCCTCTCATATGGCGCATTCCAAAGCACTAACCAAGGAGCAAAAAACCTATACCTTTAATCGCTGGGCCGATACTCTGATGACCTATATGCGCGACCATTTATATGGCCCCACCTTAGCGTACTTCATGAAAAACAGAACCTTAGGCATGGCTATTCCAATCGCCTTATTACTCCTTACCTTAGGATCTATTGGGGGTGGAATTATCAAATTCACTTTCTTCCCGCAAATTGCAAGCGACCGGATAGTGGTTACTTTAAAAATGCCGCAAGGAACCAACGAATCCATTACCGATTCTATCATCACTTCCATTGAAGAAAAAGCGTGGGGATTGAGTGATAGTCTGGAACAGGTTTATGGATTGAAAGATCCTATTGAAAACATCATTAAAAAAATAGGCCCAGGAACTTCTACCGCTTCGATATTTATTAATTTACTTCCGGGAGAGCGTAGAAATTTCCCGGCATATATTGTTTCTACTTCGTTAAGCGAACGGGTGGGTACTATCCCATCTGCCGAAGCCGTTGAATACGGTTCGGGTTCCAACTTTGGAGGAAAACCCGTTTCCCTTTCTATTATTGGTCGGAACACCACCGAATTAAAAGCCGCCAAAGATTTTATCAAAGGAGAACTTCGCAAAAACACCTTGTTAAAGGATTTAACGGATAACGACCCGGATGGAATTAAGGAAATTAAAATCACCTTAAAAGAGAATGCTTATGCCCTAGGTTTTACACTAAACGATGTCATTAGTCAGGTTCGGTCTGGATTCTTTGGGTCGGAAGTTCAACGTTTTCAACGCGGACAAGATGAAATCAAAGTTTGGGTTCGGTACGAATTAGCCGAACGTACCTCTTTGCAACAATTAGACGACATGCGTTTGGTAAATGCGATGGGAAAGAGAGTTCCTTTAAGAGAAGTAGCAAATTATGAAATTGCACGGGGCGAAATATCCATTAACCACTTAAACGGAAAACGAGAAATTAGAATTGATGCCGATTTAAAAGATCCCAGCACTAGTGCTACCGATATGATGGCCGATATCAAAGCGGATCTGATTCCAGTCATGAAAGAACGTTACCCCGGAGTGAATGCCATTTTTGAAGGTCAAAATAGAGAAGCCGAAAAAACAGCCAGTTCGGCCATAGCGGTATTGCCTGTCATTGTATTCTTAATTTTTATCATCATTGCATTCACCTTCCGTTCATTTGATCAACCTATAGTCCTATTATTAATGATTCCCTTTTCCTTAATTGGGGTAGGTTGGGGACACTGGATTCATGGGTTTCCAATTAACGTATTGAGCTTTTTAGGAATTATTGCTCTTATCGGTATTATCGTGAATGATGGACTGGTACTTATCAGCAAATTTAATGTCTATTTAAAACGAGGAATGACCTTTGATGAAGCCATTATAGCGGCTGGAAAATCTCGATTCCGAGCCATTTTCTTAACCACTATTACCACTATTGCGGGTCTTTCCCCATTAATTTTTGAAACCAGTAGACAAGCGCAATTCTTAATTCCAATGGCTATTGCAATTGCTTACGGTATTGGATTAGCTACCGTATTAACCTTAGTCTTATTACCATTGATGCTAAAATTAAGTAACGACATTAAGGTGTTATGGCAATGGTATACTACAGGTAGTAAACCCACTCCCGAACAGGTAGAGGGGGCAGTAATTGAATTAAAATCGGAACAAGATGAATTTTAAAATCGGAATTATGACACTGATCGCATCAGTGCTTACCTTCACCATTCATGCGCAAGAAGAGGTTCTTCAAAAAGACCAAGCGGTTGCTATCGCTATGGAAAACAACTTTGATATTATTCTATCCAATTTAGACGTTCAAGTAGCCGTTAATAATTCGAGTATTCAAAACAGTGGTTATTTACCATCTATTAATGGGGCAGCGGGAGCGAATTATTCCAATACGGGAGGATCAGCCACTCCACGTCAGGGAGATGAAACCGAATTTACTGGAAATAAATCAACGGGTATGAATGCGTCCATCAATCTGAACTATACGCTATTTGATGGATTTGGCAGAGCCAATACGTACAAGCAATTGCAAGAAAATTTACATATTTCCGAATTACAAGCACGTCAAATAGTAGAGAATACCATCTTAAATATTTTTAATTCGTATTACGAAGTCGCTCGTTTAACCCAAGATGTAGGCAATCAAAAGCAGACCTTAGGAATTAGTAAAGTACGGTTAGATCGTGCTACATACGGATTAGAATATGGACAGGGTTCGCAATTGGATATTTTAAATGCGGAGGTAGATTACAACAACGACAGCATCACCTACCTTACCAATACCCAGTTATTGCAAAATGAAAAACGCAATTTAAACTTATTACTCGGTAGAGATGTCAACATCGAATTTCGGGTAGATACCTCCTTAGCCTATGCCAACAATTTGTTACTCGATGTGCTTTTAGTCAACGCTCGCGACAACAATGTATCGTTATTGCAACAACAAGCATCTTTACGCAATGCACACTACACCATCAAATCCGTCACTTCTGGTTCGGTACCCAAATTAAGTGTGAATGGAGGCTATTCTTGGAACGAAAACCAGTTTGGAGCGACTTCTTTCTTAGAGCAGCAAAAGAGTCAAGGAGTGAATTTAGGCGCTACGTTAAGTTGGAATATTTACGATGGGGGTTCGACTCGTATCAAACGACAAAATTCTCAAATTGCATTAGAATCACGAACGGTAAATTTGCAAAAAGAACAACGAAACATTGAGCGTAATTTAAGTAATGCATGGACCGCTTATCAAACCGCATTATTTGTAAAAGAAGCGCAACAAAAAAATTTACAAACCTCTCAAACCAATTTTGACCGAAGTGTGGATCAATACAAATTGGGCCAAATCACCAATATCGTATTTAGGCAAGCACAGTTGAATTTATTAAATGCCCAGTTATCTTTAAATCAAGCCAAATACACCTCCAAAATAGCCGAATTATTTTTATTACAAATAAGTGGAGACCTTCGAAAAGCACAATTTTAATATCCCCGAAGGCGGGTGAATTCACCCGCCTTTATTTTTTGAATAGATTTGTAGCCCAAAGAAATTCATGATCCAAACAATTGACAGTTTTGACAAGCAATTATTGCTGTACTTAAATGGAATGCATTCCCCATTTATGGACCCCATTATGTGGTGGATATCCTCTACCGTTTTATGGATCCCGTTTTATTTTATCGTATTATTTTTCTTAATCAAAGCCCAACATTCAAGCACCAAAAAGGAGTGGTGGGTTAATTTCGGAATTGTAGTTCTAAGTATTTCATTCGCTATACTTATTGCGGATCAAGTTTCATCCGGTTTTTTCAAACCTTTTTTTTCTCGCTTACGTCCCTCCCATAATCCAGAAATTAGAGAGTGGGTTCATGTTCTCATGAAACCAAATGGCGAAATCTACCGAGGGGGGCAATTTGGTTTTGTTTCTTCACATGCCGCCAATTCATTTGCCATAGCTTGGTTTGTGGCACGTATTTTAAAATCACAACCCGTTTGGATCGTGATGATTGGCTGGGCAGCAACTGTTTCTTATTCTAGAATATATCTAGGAGTACATTATCCGGGCGATATTTTGGGAGGAGCCCTTATTGGAATTGGAGCGGGGTATATCGCTTCTCACGTCTTTTTCAAATTACAAACTAAATGGATATCTTCAAACTAATCATACCCGTATTTGTAGGGGGCGGATTGGGGGCCGTTATTCGGTTTTCTATTAGCCTTTTG
>CAJXZP010000105.1 GCA_913062955.1 uncultured Flavobacteriales bacterium
GCATTTGCGGTATACGCAAATATTTTACCCGTGTCTAGTTCGGTATAGACTTTATGAGAGGAGTCAACAATAGCTTGCATATGTCCAATTTGGTTGAGCATGTGTTGTGTTTTCTCACTTTTACACGAAGAGAAAATAAATACAAGAGAAATAATGAAAATGCTAGAAATGAATGAATGACGCATAGTTAAATTTATTTGATGATATCGAATCCAGTATATTTAGCTAATTCCTTCGGAATTTTAATGCCTTCTGGGGTTTGATTGTTTTCCAATAATGCGGCCAAGATTCGAGGAAATGCTAATGCAGAACCATTTAAGGTATGAACTAACTGTGGTTTATTGTTTTCATCTCGGTAACGACACTTTAATCGGTTAGCTTGAAAGGTCTCGAAATTAGAAATTGAGCTTACTTCTAACCACTTTTCTTGTGCCGCAGAGTAGACTTCAAAATCGTAAGTTAGTACAGATGTAAAACCTAAATCACCCCCACATAAACGAACTATACGGAAAGGTAATTCCAGTTTCTGCAATAATGTTTTTACATATTCCACCATTTCATCCAATGCAGCCATAGATTTAGAGGGGTGGGTGATTTGTACAATTTCCACTTTGTCAAACTGATGTAAGCGATTTAGTCCACGTACATCCGATCCATAAGATCCTGCTTCTCTACGGAAACATTGAGAGTAAGCCGTGTTTTTAATGGGTAGATCTTCGGTTTTTACAATAACATCTCTATACATGTTAGTTACTGGAACTTCAGCCGTAGGTATTAGATACAAATCATCTACTGGTGAGTGATACATTTGGCCCTCTTTGTCGGGGAGTTGGCCGGTTCCATAACCACTTGCTTCATTGATTAATAAAGGGGGTTGTACTTCTCGGTATCCTTTTTCGGTCGCTTGGTCTAAAAAGAAACCGGCTAATGCTCGTTGTATTCGAGCCCCTTTACCCGTATATACCGGAAATCCAGCACCTGTGATTTTTACTCCAAGTTCAAAATCAATTAAATCGTATTTTTTTGTGAGCTCCCAATGTGGTTGCGCATCTGCATGTAAAGTAGGTAGCGCACCTTCACTGAAAATTTCTACATTGTCGGCATCACTTTTTCCTTCGGGCACTGATTCATGAGGTACATTAGGTACCAGGTAAAGAAGTTGTTTTACTTCGTCAGAATAGGTGTTAAAAGTTTCTTGTAAAGTTTTAGACGTAGCTTTTAACTGGGATGTTTCTTGTTTCAATTCATTTGCTTCTGCTCCTTTTCCTTGTTTGAAAAGAATCCCAATTTCTTTGGCTTTCGCATTCGAAGAAGCCAACACATCATCCAGTTTTTGTTGGGTCTCTCTACGATTTTTATCGGCTTCAATGATTTTATTGAGGGTATCCGTAGCGTCCATGTTCCGGACTTTTAAACGCGCAATAATTAAATCTTTGTTTTCACGAATGTATGGTACTTGAAGCATGGTATGATGTATTGAATTTCTTTTGTTTGAAGTCGATTATCTCGACAAAAAATTAGAGTGCAAAATTAATGTTCTTAACTGATTATGTAAATGGTAATAGGGATAATATAACGCAAAAAAAATCCCCGGCCCAAAAGCCGAGGATTCAATTATTTTATTTTCATCTTTCGACTAGTTACTCTCTACTGGAATAACGGATACGAATGATCTGTCGTTTGCTTTTTTAGTGAATTTCACTGTGCCATCCACTAGCGAATACAATGTGTCATCTTTACCGATACCTACATTGTTTCCTGGATGATGTTTTGTACCTCTTTGACGTACAATAATGTTTCCAGCAATAGCAGCCTGGCCGCCAAAAATTTTCACGCCTAAACGTTTACTTGCTGATTCCCGTCCGTTATTAGAACTACCTACACCTTTCTTATGAGCCATGTCTTATAGTTTTATTTGTCTTCTGATTTTTTAGCAGCAGCTTTCGGTGCAGCTTTTTTGGTCTCAGCTTTAGGAGCGGCAGCTTTAGCACCTTTCTCGTTAATAGCTTCAATTTTGATTGAGGTTAAGTATTGACGGTGACCGTTTTTTACTTTATACCCTTTTCTTCTTTTCTTCTTGAATACGATAACTTTATCGCCTTTAATATGTTCAAGAACAGTGGCTACTACAGTAGCACCTTTTACAGCTGGGGCGCCAACATTTATTTTTCCTCCATTGTCAATAAGTAAAACGTTATCGAAAGTTACTTTCGATCCTTCTTTACTATCTAAACGGTGAACAAATACTTGTTGATCTTTTTCAACTTTGAATTGTTGCCCTGCTATCTCTACGATTGCGTACATTCTTCTGTTGTTTTAATTTAACAAACCCAATTATGGGGCTGCAAAATTAATGAAAGTTTTGGTTTATGCAATAGCTTAGTCCCTCTTAAATACAGTTATTAGAATAGTCTGGTGCTGCCATTGTGTAAGGGATAACCCTTGGTGTTTTTGGAGTGCACGGGTTACTAAATAGTATAGTGACGTTTTTTGAACGGTAGGGGATGGGTAGAACAAGATCCTCGGCAAAGCAAAAGGGGGCCAAAAAAATTGGCGTAATTGCTAAAAAAACTAGTTGCTTATTTTGAATTCGAAATATAACCCTTTAATTATATACTTGAAGCTGTGAATTCGTGGGGATATTGAAAAGTTCCCATCCTTTTTTTATGTAAAAGAAGGAGAACTTCTTTTCAAGCTCTCCTTCGTTTGGGTTATGCAGATTTATAGAATTGAATGTTTCGGGTACTGTACATGACAATAGAGAGGATAACAAACAAACCAATACTCCCCATCAATAGGGCGTAGTCTTCCGAATTGAGAACGAAGAACATGAAACTATAGATGCCTCCTAGTCCCAATGTCATAAGGGCCGCTTTTCCTTGATCTTTGAATATGAATCGAGCATACATACCAATTAAACTGGCTATCATTAGGGTGGAAATAATGTAGGCTACATTGAAACCCAAATGCTCGGAAAAGGATATTAATAGGGTGTAAAACAGCACCAAAGCGGAGCCTACTAATACGTATTGCAAGGGGTGAATTCGGATGTTGTTGGCTATTTCAACAAAGAAGAAGGAGAGAAAGGTAAGGAGGACGATCAAAGAAGCATATTTAGCGGAGCGTAAAGATTTGCGGTATTCATCTATGGGTAAAATTAGATCTACTCCAAAGGTGGATTGGTTGATATTGTAATTTTTGCCTTTCCATTGTTGCGGGTAATTTCGATTTAGATTAATGACTTTCCAAATAGAAGAAAACCCGTCATCCGAAACGTCTTGAGATTGGGGTAAAAAGGAACCGTCAAATTTGGGGCTATGCCATGTGGAATGGAGTTCTACTGTTGTTTGTTTTCCTATGGGTGTAAAGGAGAGGTTCCCGCTACCATTTACTTGTAATTGATACTCGAATTTTATAGGATGTCTTTTTTTAGGTGTGCTAGATTCGTTCGTGATTTCGTATTCTGGTGACAGATCCATTTTGGCGTGCACACCAGATGAAATCATTTGGGCATTTTCGGTTCCTGGGTTCATGGTGGCTTTTTTTCCATCCCAGGTGACCTCAATAATATCCGTGATGCCACGCATGTCTGTTACTCCCAAGGCGATCTCCGCTTCCTCCCAAACCATATCGGAATCGTTTAAGTTTAATGCTTCTAGGTCAATGGCGTCAAACTGGCCTGTAACATGAAGATTTGCGTCATATAATATCACATTGTAAATTCCTCGGTGTTTTTCTTGTGGATTCACTTCTCCGGTGGTGGTGACTTGGGAGGGTAGAAAATGGGCGAAGCTCTTGATTCTTCGGGTTACCTTTCCATCATAATCTGTTGTGATATAAGGAATGGTTAAAATGGGACCGCTTAGTTGTTGGGACCCGCCCCATTTACTACTGACTTCTTTCACTACGCCATTTCTGGCGGTGGATCGTTCTTGAATCATCGACTCTACCATGTTCTCGGGTATGAGAAGGAGGAGAATTAAAAATCCAATGGTGAGCATTTTTAATAGGATGGATGTTTTTACCCAGTGACTGGCTTTTTCCATTAAACCTGGTTCTTGATCGGTCATAATTTTAGTTTTTACATGATTAAAAGTACTTTGAAACTCAAAGTTAATTAGGTAAATTTTTTTACATATGGGATGATTTTAAGATTTCTGCCAGGCCATCTAAATGTCCTTGAAAGGAGGTTTTGCCTTGTGGAGTAATAAAGTATTTGGTATTTGGTTTTTTGCCAATGAAAGATTTTTCTATTCGGATAAATTGGAGTTCTTCCAAAGCGCTTGCGTGGCTAGCTAAGTTGCCATCCGTTACTTCCAAGAGATTTTTTAAACTCTTGAAATCTAAGAATTCGTTGACCACCAAAGCCGACATAATACCTAGTCGGATTTTATTGTTGAACGCTTTATTTAAATTTTGGATGGGATTTACCATGGCCGCGAATTTATTCTTTTTCGTATTTGAAATACATAATGGTTCCGTATAGAATATGTAAAAAACCAAATCCAATCGCCCAGAAAAATAATCCGTAGCCAATAAAAACGGAAGCTATTAGTCCTAAGATAACTTCAGCTATTCCTAAGTAATGAATGTCAGTAACGGTATATTTACTTGCGCTAATTAATCCTAACCCGTAAAAAATAAGCATGGCGGGTGCCACCAAACCAATGAGTCCTTTAGAGACGAGTACGAGTCCCACCAGTCCTCCTGTTGCCAGAGGGTAACATAAACTAAGTAGTAAATTTTTAGCCGTGTTATCCCAAAACGATCGGCCCTGTTTTTTTGCCGACTCATGTGTGAAATAGATTCCAAGGAGTACAGCGGAGACTAAAGTGATGCCGGCAATAAGACCTAGTTTGATAAGTAGCTTTTGTGGAACAACAGAAATGAGTTCCTGACTGATATAGTTTTCTTTATGCATGGCTTCCCATGCCGCATAAGCGCCTATTAAGGCAGATGAACCTGCTGCAATACCTGATTTACCACTCAAGGATAAAAATCGGGATGATTTCTCCATCATGTTCTTGATGTCAGATAGATCTTGGATGTACTTTTCGTTCGTCATGGAATTAAATTTACATAGTACTTTGAAAACCAAAGTAAGTGTAATTAATTCAATTTCAAGTAATTTATGCGTGTTAAAATTTAATAAATACTTTGAATGAAGTCTTTTACCGCTAAAAAGGCCTCTTTTTTATTTTCAATAAATCCCATATGACCCGTTTTTTTTAGGATCACCAAGGTACAGTTTTGTGGTATTTTAGACTGTTTGGTGAGCATTTCTGCGGGAAGTACAGGGTCCATGTCGCCAATAATATAGCTAAAGGGAAAAGGGGCAAATTTCAAAACAATTTCATTATCCGAGCGGTCACGCATTCCACCTAAGGCGGCAATAATACTTTGCACGCCCATGGTATTGGCGCGTTTAATTAATGTAGTAATGGTTTTGGCATATTTTATTCGGTGGGCTTCGGTAAACAAAAGGGGGATCGAATTCCGAACAAAGGAGGACTTGTTTTGTTCCACTAGTTTGATGGCGCGGTTTCGGTTTGCTTTTTTCTCTTCATTATCTGCGGCTGCGGAAGAAAAGTAAAGGGATACGCCTTTAATCATATCGGGATACAATTCGGCAAAAGCGAGTGCGGTATATCCGCCCATGGAATGGCCTACAATAATTACTTTTTGAAGTCCTTCTTGTTTTAAAACGGCTTTAACACTTTCGGCCATCATTTCCATGGAATGTACATACCCAAAATTGTCGGATTTACCATGTCCGGGTAAATCAATACAAATGGACCGCACGTTTTTAGGTAAATGAGACACGTAATAATTCCACATTTCCAAACTTTCTAGGAAGCCATGAAGAAAAACGACAGCCCTTCCAGAACCGGTATCTGAATACCGAATTTTTCCTTTCCTAAAATGTGCAACCTTATTCAAAATGATAATTGTTTTAACGTTCCAAATGTAGGGGGAGATGGCCTTTACTTGGTCGGGGGTATTTATCTTGTTATTCACGTGTTTTACACAGTTTCATTCACAATAGGTTATCTTTGTAAACGCATAATTATGACAAAATCGGAAGTGTTTGAATACGATCCTTTAGAGGAGAAATGGAATGTGGGTAGTCATGCTTTTGGCCTGTTTCTATCCGTGGTTGGGTCTGTGTTTTTATTAACTAAGGCCATCGGTTCGGGCCAGAAATGGTCCGTTATTAGTGCGGTGGTTTTTAGTGGATCCATGATGTTGTTGTATTTAGCCTCCACGTTATATCACTATTCCAGTCATGAGAAAACGCGTACCTATTTGCGTATTTTGGACCATGCATCCATCTATCTATTAATTGCCGGAACGTATACTCCATTTACTTTAGTCACCTTACATGGGCCCTTAGGTTGGATTCTTTTCGGGGTAACTTGGACCCTAGCCATAGGAGGCATTATTTTGAAGTTGTTCTATACCGGACGGTATAATTTGCTATCCACCATAATGTATGTAGTGATGGGGTGGAACATTGTTTTTGCCATTGTTCCATTAATGGAAAACCTAACGATGGCTGGATTCTATTGGTTATTGGTCGGAGGAATTATCTACTCTATAGGAGCTGTGTTTTTTATCTTTGATAAGGTAAAATACATGCATGCCATTTTTCATCTATTGGTGTTGGCGGGTACCATGTGCCATTTCATGGCGGTGTATTTTTATGTGCTCTAGATTTACATCCACACCTTCGTTCCTTCCGTACAATTCTGACAAATGTCGATGTTCTTTCGGGATTGAATGATAGAGTTTCGAAATGACTTATAGGTTTCATCGTGCCATATCTCTTTGAAAGACTGGTTTTCTAGGGTTCCCATTTTATACTTTGCGTCTTTATCAAAACAACAAGGAACCAAATCGCCATCCCATGTAATAACGGTTGAATGCCATAAACGCCAGCAATGGTTGCGCAGTTTGTTTTTGATTTCGAAGAATCCCTGTTTGTTCTTTTTATACCGAGAATATTTTTCGTTGGTGGGAAATAACGAACTCCCATTTTTATATGCGTATACCTGCGCTGTTTTTAGAGCGACTTGATCTACGCCCATTTTATCGGCCAGTTGATGTAAATCATCAATTTGATGCTCGTTATGTTTAACGACTAAAAATTGAAAAATGACTTTCGGAGTAGCTGAATTCAAACGTTTTTTGGCAGCTATGATGTTTTCTGTACCCTGAAGAACTTTATCCAAATGTCCATTTACCCGATATTGTTCATATACCTCTTGCGTAGTACCATCCATAGAAATAATTAGATGATCCAATCCAGAATGAATAATTTCTTCGGCTATTTTGGTATCAATAAAGTGTGCATTGGTAGATGTAGCTGTAAATATTTTTCGATCGGAGGCGTATTTAACCATCCGTAAAAAGTGTTTGTTGATAAAGGGTTCCCCTTGAAAATAAAAAGTGAGATACA
>CAJXZP010000106.1 GCA_913062955.1 uncultured Flavobacteriales bacterium
TTTAAAATCAATTAATTAGCGATGAAAAAATATTTGATTTATGGTGCGTTAATTCCTGTTTTTATTTCCTGCGAAAAAGCGTTTTTCGAACCCAAAGGAGAATCCTTAAATCCGCAGGAAAATTTGGATTACCTCTGGCAACAATGCGATGAAAAATATGCCTTCTTTGAAGTTAAAAATATTGATTGGGATCAGGTGAAAATGACCTATTCCTCCAAGTTGTATGACGGAATGAGCGATGATTCTTTGTTTACTGTTTTGGGAGGAATGTTGACGGAGCTAAAGGATGATCATACCAACTTGATTTCTAATTTTAATATTTCACGATTTGGAGTAAATTACTTAGGCCAGGATAATTTTGATTGGCGTATTGTGGAGGATCATTACTTAAACCAAGACTATTATATCACCGGACCGTTTTTGCATAATTTTATTGCCAATGGAGAGGTAGGGTATATTCGATTCCCTTCTTTTACGGGTTCTATGTCTATCGAACATTGGAGTTTTATGTTGGAACGCTATGAAAATACTAAAGGGTTAATTTTAGATCTCCGTGAAAATGGTGGGGGTGCGGTGACCGATGTTTTTAATTTATTAAGTCATTTTGTAGAAACACCTACCACCGTTTACTATTCTAAGGTAAAAACGGGTAAGGGTCACAATGACTTTTCAGAACTGGAAGAAGCGGTTGTTATCCCTTCACCAAGTTCTCTTTACCTAAGAAAAGTGATGGTATTGGTAGATAGAGGAACGTATAGTGCAGGTTCGTTTACCGCTATTGCAACCAAAGCTTTACCTAACATGGTATTGGTAGGAGATACAACCGGTGGTGGCCTGGGATTGCCAAATGGGGGACAGTTACCCAATGGTTGGAAGTACAGATTCTCTATTACTCAAACACTTACGCTGGATAAAAATGCGGACTACGAAATGGGAGTACCTCCAGATATACCCGCTTTATTTGACTGGAGTGATTTAACGAAAGACGAGGTGATTGAAACTGCTTTGCTGGAAATTTTATAAATTGGACCAATGGAAGTATATATTAAGAGTGTGATTAACCAGTGGGGAAGTTACAAGTCAAATGCAGAAAAGACCTTTGTACAGTTAACCGATGACCAGCTGTTTTGGCAAGCCAATGAAGAAAGTAATAGTATCGCAACCATCGTGAAACATATGCATGGAAATATGTTATCTCGTTGGACCGATTTTTTGGTGTCTGATGGTGAAAAGGCTTGGCGTAAACGAGATGACGAATTTGAAAATGACCTGACCACCAGAGCGGGTATAATGCAACTATGGGAAGAGGGATGGGCCTGTGCCATAAATGCCATTAAGGATTTAAAGGACGCTGATTTGGATAGGGAAATATGGATTAGAGGTGAAAGTCATTCGGTATTGGATGCCATTCAACGTCAGTTAGCACATTATCCCTATCATATTGGGCAAATTGTATTTCTAGGAAAATTACAAGTAGGAAACAAATGGGATTCTTTATCCATTCCAAAAGGAAAGTCGAAAGAATTTAATGAAAAAATGAAGAAGAAGTAAGCTTTTTACCGTTTGTAGAATCCTTTTTGTGACCTTCCTTTTATTTAACTTTTAAAATTAGCCATCCCATAGATGCCTCTTTATAAAGGGGGAGATTTGTGATGTTATTCAACGTGTTTTAGGAAGTTTGAAGGAGCAATGGAAGCGTTAATGCATAATGTCACGATGTTTGATTACCAAGGGACTCTCTCTCAATAAGGTTTTTATTGTCGTAGGTTGAATTGGAAAAGTGCGAGCAGAATGTGGGTTCTTTTTTTATTTGAAAGAACTTAGAAGAGTTTCATTTTTTTAGTGAAACCATGAAATTATGGGGGACATCTCATTCCTAAGGTAATTCATGGGTTAGGGAATTTTTTTTTCCATCTGTATATTCCAGTAAATGAAGAGTTCTCAAATGCTTACGAATGATTTGTTCTTGGATAATTTTTAGAAGAGAATAATCCTTTCGAAAAAGGGACAACTAATAAAAAACAAGGTCGTCTGTGAGGCATGAAAACTATTATTTACACTACAATGCTGGGGATGGCTCTTTTTTTTCAAGTCCAGGGCCAAGCACAAACTATTCTCAATAATGATTTAAATGACTGGACGCCATCTGGGAATCCGGCTCCTTTTGATTGGGAAGAACCTACCGATTGGAAGTCTGCTAATTCGTTAACAGAATGGGTTTCTGCTGGAGTTGGTAAAACAACCGATGCGTATAGCGGTTCGTATGCATGTCAATTAGTTTCCCTAAATATTTCGGGTGGATGGCCATCCGTTATCTGTAATGGAACACCCAATCTTATGGGTAGTGCATTTGGCGATCCGTCTGTGGACATAATTACCGGAGGAACACCCATATCTTCTAAACCAAATACGCTGATGGGTTATTATAAATTTGATAATAATAATCCGCTAGATTCGGGATATGCCGTAGTCATTTTAAAAAAGTTTAATACCTCCCAAAATAAGTATGATACCGTGGGTATGGGAGATTTTCTTTTTCCGGAAGCATCCAACTATACGCCATTTGAAATTACCATTAATGATTTGATGGCTTCCGTAACTCCGGACTCTATTGTGATTGCATTTTATTCTACCAACCCGAAAAATCCAAACGCTCCTATTGCACCGAGTATTGGATTGATTGTGGATAGTTTATCCTTAGGTTTTGATCCGACATCCGTAAACAAGCAAAAAGAATCTAGGGTGGAACCCGTATTATACCCAAATCCTACGAGTAATGTTTTAGTGATCGAGTGGGAAGGTTCTAAAATGTATGAGATGCGTTTGTATAATGTACTCGGACAATCTGTAAAAGTGATCGTTGGACAGGGAAAAACAAAATTGGATGTTTCTGAATTCCCGAAAGGACAATATTTCCTTCGGATAACGGAACAAAATAACTCGGATGTTTTTACAAAATCATTTATGGTTAATTAATTCAGATTGAAATTATACCCGAATATGGAGATAAAAGATCAAGTTGTTTTTTATTGAAATCTAAACCAAAAAAGGGGCAAACAGAAATGTTTGCCCCTTTTTTAAGGTCTGATTTTGTATAATAAATACACGGAAAATGAATTTTTAAGGGGCTATTTCTTGTAAAATGTAGCAATTAAACATTGCATCTCCGCATGAATCAATCCGTTGGTAGCTAATATTTCTGAACCATCGGTATATTCCTTTTTATCGGTGAAAAAACCTGATTTACCGCCTGCTTGTTCTACAATAAATGCTCCCGCAACCACGTCCCAAGGATTTAAACCATATTCGTAAAAACCATCAAACCGGCCACAGGCTACATACGCTAAATCAACCGCTGCCGATCCCAATCGCCTTAATCCACGTGTGTTTTCCATAAAATAACGAAGGGATTGTAAAAAGCCGTCCATTTTATCAAAGTCGTGGTAGGGGAATCCTGTTGCTATCAGGGTATCCTTCATTTTAGTTGTTTGGGATACGGAAATTTCTTTACCGTTTAAATATGCCTTAGAATCCTTCCAGGCATAAAAACACTCGTCTAAATTGATTTCATATACAATCCCTATAACGGGAAATCCGTTTCGAGTCAAGGCCACCGAAATCGAATAAAGGGGAATGCCATGAATAAAGTTAGTGGTACCATCCAATGGGTCAATTACCCAGTTAAACTCCTCTCCCACTTTGGTAGAAGTACCTTCTTCGACAATAAAGCCAGCTTCAGGCACCAATTTCCCCAAATGTTCTACCAATTGTTCTTCGGCCGTTTTATCCACAAAACTGACCAAACTATTCAAGCTTTTGGTTTCTACCAGATCAGGCGTGAAACTTTGACGTTCTTTAAGAATGTATTTACCGGTTTGCTTAATGATAGAAATGGCCTGCTGGCAAATCTCCGAATAGTTCATACGGTTTATTTATTAGAATAATCGCGAGCTCCAAAAATAGACGAGCCTACCCGAATCATGGTAGATCCATTTTTAAGGGCAATATGATAATCGCCACTCATTCCCATAGAAAGAATATCAAAGTCCGATTTAAATGATTTACACTTCTGAAAAAGACTGTTTAGTTTCCCAAACTCTTCTTCCAAAACCGTTTCTATACTCGTTAAGGTACCCATTCCCATAAATCCTCGGATATTTACGTTTTCGTATGCTCCAAATTCATTGTCTTTAATGATGTCATAGGCTTCAGCAAATCCAAATCCTGTTTTGGAATCCTCTCGGGCAATATGTACCTGGATTAAAACATCAATCACACGATTGTTCTTTTTGGCTTGTTTATCTACTTCTGCAATTAAACGTTCGTTATCAATGGAATGGATCAAACGCACGTAAGGGGCCAAATATTTTACCTTATTGGTTTGCAAACGACCAATCATATGCCATTCAATATCCTTGGGTAAGGCAGCATGTTTGTCTTTTAATTCCTGGGCTTTGTTTTCTCCAAATATCCTCTGACCCGCATTATAGGCTTCCTCAATAGCTTCTTTGGGCTTGGTTTTAGATACCGCAATAAGCGTTACACTTTCTGGAATTGAATTTTGAATTTTCTTTAAATTATCAGCTACACTCATAATCTTAATTTATAGGTCGAAAATAGAATAAATAGTTAAACCACTACGTAGTTTTGGTTCAATCCATGTACTTTTTGGTGGCATAATTAATCCTTGGTCAGAAATAGCAATCAATTGATCCACTTCTACCGGGTAAAGTGCAAAGGCAATATCTGCCTTCCCCTTGCGAACCATCTTCTCCATACCCTTTAAACCTTTGTCGCCAGAATAGAAATGTACTCGGTTATCGGTTTTGATATCCTCAATCCCTAAGATGGGGCCTAAAATGGTTTCTGAAAGTTGGTGACTATCCAATTGGGAAATCGTATCCTTTGGATTAATTAAATCCGTGTTCAAAATGAGCTGGTACCACGATCCATCCAAAAACATATGAATATGATGCTTTTGTTTGGGTTTGCATTTTTTTGCCAATTTTTCAACGGTGTAACTGGCGCTAATTTTTTCTAAAAGTTGCTCGGATGACAACCCATTTAAATCAGAAATACAACGGTTAAAAGGCAATATGTTTAATTGAGAGTCTGAAATTAAATAAGCCATAAAAAAATCATAAGCTTGTCCAAATTCGGTCCCATAATGATCTGTTAAATCGCTAGATAAACGCGCAGAGGAAGCACATCTATGATGTCCATCCGCAATATACATATCCGGCACTTTGCTAAAAGCTTTGGCCATTTTATCCAAATCTTCTTGTTCCGAAATCAACCAAAGATTATGTACGGTTTTATCGGTTGTGGAAAACTCATATTCGGGTCTGGTTTTTCTATGCCGAACCAAAATATCGTCTACCGCATCTTCATTTTTGTAGGTCAATAATACCGGTTCTGCATTGATTTTTGTTTCTCGTAAATAGTTCGCAAAAACGGCTTCCCTTTTGGTTAAAGTGTTTTCATGTTTCTTGACATGACCTTGGTTAAAGTCATCAATAGAAACCCCCGCAATAACCCCAATAAATGATTGGCCGTCATGTTTTATTTGCTCATATACATAGAAGTTGGGTTGCGCATCTCGTTGAAAAATGCCTTTTTGGTGAAAGTCCTCAAATCGAGTACGTACTTCTTTATACCTTTCTTTCATGGAAAGATCACCGTGATCTTTTAAGCCATAGGTAGGGGTAATGACATGTAAGAAAGTATACGGATTAGCCGCCAATTTTTCTTGGAAATCCTTCTCAGAATAATTGATGTACGATCTTGAACCTACCAAACTAACTTTGTTTCGATGAGGTCTAATTGCTCTAAACGGAATGATGTGAGCCATGTGCTTATTAATTATGTAATGGGTGTAAAAAAAAGAAAGCCGCAAAACAAGGTTAGGCGGCTTTTTAGTTTCTGATCCGTAATCTACTTATTTTTTGAAAGTATCTGCAACGATCCATTCTTTGGTTCCATGGGTATGGTTGTAAAATCCATTTCCAGATTTAGCTCCTAAATGACCCGCAGTTACCATGTTTACTAATAAGGGACAGGGAGCATATTTTGGATTCCCAAAACCATCGTGCATCACACGAAGAATAGAAAGACATACATCTAAGCCAATAAAATCCGCCAATTGTAAGGGACCCATAGGATGAGCCATTCCTAATTTCATAACCGTATCAATTTCTTCTACCCCTGCAACCCCTTCATGCAAGGTGATGATGGCCTCATTGATCATAGGCATTAAAATACGATTCGCTACAAAACCGGGGAAATCGTTTACTTCCGTAGGCGATTTTTTCAAGCTTTTAGATAACTCCATAATGGTGTGGGTTACCTCATCTGTAGTTTGATACCCACGAATAATTTCTACCAATTTCATGACCGGTACGGGATTCATAAAATGCATTCCAATGACTTGCTCCGGACGAGAAGTAACTGCTGCAATTTTGGTGATGGAAATAGAAGAAGTGTTGGAAGCTAAAATTACCTCCGGAGCACATAACTCGTCTAATTGTTTGAATATTTTTAGTTTCAAATCTACGTTTTCTGTAGCTGCTTCTACTACCAAACCAATTCCTGCCACACCCTGAGCCATGTCCGTATGAGTCGTTAAATTAGCTAGAGTAGTGGCTTTATCGGCCTCCGATATTTTCTCTTTTTTCACCATTCTATCCAAGTTCTTGGTAATCGTAGCGATAGCTTTATCTAAAGATTCTTGATTGATATCAATCAACGATACTTTGTATCCAAATTGTGCAAATGTGTGAGCAATTCCATTACCCATTGTACCAGCACCAATTACAGCAACCTTTTCCATTCTATATAGTTTTTTTGAGTTCAATATGTTTCTTAAATCCACTTGATTCAAGGCTCGCAAATTTAGATATTTTTTGGAGTTATTGGATGTTTAAAAGTAGGAAGAATTTGGATTGTGGAAGCGTATTTGTTTTCCGTTTGAAAATGTGCTTTTATTACGGATACCCCTTAAAGAATGAATCAAAAACTTATAGAATGAAATTCTAGGTTTTAATATCCTTGGTATTTCTTTTTATCTGTAAACCAAAAAAAAGAACCTGTTATTTCTACGGTTATCCATTTTACGTCTTCCTGTAGCAAAGAATAAATCAATTGTTTCAGTCTCAATTCAATAACCTATTTTAGCAGTCACGGAAATCTAGGTGATTAACCCTATGTTAGTCCCTTTCCTGATGAAATGTGTTGGA
>CAJXZP010000107.1 GCA_913062955.1 uncultured Flavobacteriales bacterium
GCAACCGGTGTTTAAATATGCGGAATATTATGGGGGAAAGGTAGCAGAAGATCTTTTTCACCAAGGTTTATGTTTGCCCTCGGGGTCAAATTTAAAGCAGGAAGATTTGAATAGAATTGTGTCGATCATTCACGAAATATTTGAAGGAACCCAGGAAAAGAAAGAATCGGTGAAAATTGCATAAATAATCAACGCATTGAAAGATATTGTGAATTATTGGTTTGCCATAGAGGCGGCCTTGAACGGAGGTAAGGCTATTATGGATATTTATTCGAAGGATGACCTTGGAATAGAATATAAGGCCGATGAAAGTCCCTTAACGCTTGCAGATAAAGCAGCTCATAACGAGATTGTGGAAATATTGGAGAAACAATCGGAACTCCCAATTTTGAGTGAAGAGGGTGGTTTGCCCAACTATGCAGAAAGGAGCACTTGGGATACCTATTGGTTAATAGATCCCTTAGATGGAACCAAGGAATTTATTAAACGAAATGGGGAGTTTACCGTTAACATTGCCTTAATTGAAAAGGGTGTTCCCGTATTTGGGGTGATCTATGTACCGGTGACTAAAACGCTTTATTTTGGAGATAAAAAAGGGGGCGCTTTTAAATGGGCGAATTTTGAGCAGTTGGAGGAATTCAATATAGAAAAATGTTTGAAACTGCCTATTATTGGCAAAAACCGTGCATTTACTATGGTAGGAAGTCGCTCCCATATGAGTAAGGAAACGATGGCTTACATGAAGGAAATGGAACTGAAACATGGGGAAGTAGAAATCATTTCGTGTGGTAGTTCATTAAAGTTATGTATGGTGGCCGAAGGAAGTGCAGATGCATATCCTAGATTTGCACCCACCATGGAGTGGGATACGGGTGCGGGAGATGCTATATGTAGAGCGGCCGGTTTTCAGGTAGTTCAATATCCTTCGGATGTTCCGGTAACGTATAATAAAGAAAACTTATTAAATCCGTGGTTCTTGGTTAAATAGATGGAATTCCAACTTTGGTTCACATTTTCCTTGTTTTTTGTATTAATAATCACTTTACTATTTGATTTAATACGACCGGTATACGCTTTTTCGGGCGTTAGTTTTGGATTGATACTTTTCAAAGTAATTGGAATTAACCAGTTTATTAATTCCTTTGCAAATGAAAGTATTCTGACTATTTTTCTTTTAATCTTTATTGCACAGATAGTGCGTGATAATTTCAATATTATTGGTTTATTAGATCAATTATTCCAGAATACTAAAAATCCAAGGTGGTTTATTTTCAAGAAATCCCTAAGTGTTTCTGCGCTTAGTTCGGTAATGAATAATACCCCCATTGTAGCCATGTTAATTCCCTATTCCATTCATTGGTCTAAGAAGAATGACATTAGTGTATCTAAAGTATTACTTCCTTTGTCTTTTGCCGCCATAACTGGGGGAATGATAACCGTAATTGGGACCTCTACCAATTTAGTTTTGAATGGGTTTCTGGAAGCTAATTCGTTACCTGTTCTGGACTTTAAGGATTACCTGATACCTGGGGTTTTGGTTAGTTTGGGGGTCGCTATTTATTCGTCCACTCTGGGCTATAATTTATTACCAAATAACACCTATCATGCTACCGATAAAAAAGAGCTTCAGAAGGACTACCTCGTAGAATGTTCGTTGGTACATCGAAAGGAAGGAGAAAGTTGTACCGTGGAATCCCTAGGATTAAGACATTTGAACGAAGTTTTTTTGGTAGAGTTGATTCGTGAAAACCAGGTAATAAGTCCAGTTCATCCTAAAACGGAATTAGAAATAGGAGATCGGCTGTTTTTTGCAGGAGATAAGGAAGCGGCCGTCACGTTTGTGTCTTCCAATGAATTTTTGGATTGGTCAAAATCCAAAAAATTTAATATTTCCAAAGAGAGTGCGATTGTAGAAGCTGTAGTCCCCTACAATTCAGGATTAACAAATTCTACCTTACGTGATTTTGATTTCCGACTCAAATTTAATTCTGCCGTAATCGGAATCCATCGCAATGGAGAAAAAGTCAAAGGGAAATTAGGTAGTGTGATCTTAAAACCGGGAGATTTATTAATCCTCATTGCGGGAAATGATTTCAAAAAGTTATTAAAAAGTCAACGGGATCTTTATGTAATTACGGGGTTAAAAGAATTCTCTAATACCTCGAAAAGTAACGGTTTTAAAAAGAAGGTATTTGTTTTAGGCGCTCTAATGATGATCGTATTAAACGTGTTGAATGTGATCTCCTTCTTTACTTTATTAATTGGAATTTTGGGAATTGCATTTGTTACCAAGTTGACAAACTCCACCAAGGTGAAGCAAGAATTCAATTTAGAATTAATCCTAATTTTAGGAAGTGCCATTACCTTGGGCTTGGCTATGGGCAAAGTAGGGGCAGGAGAGGTTATGGTTGATTTACTGAAGGTTGTAAGTCCAAATTTAAATATGTATGCATTGGTTGCCATCATAGCGGTGTTAACTGTATTGTTAACCAATTTCGTAACCAATGTAGCCGCTGTTTCCATTATGTTTCCCATCGTGTATGCGTTAGCTCCCCTGATTAGCCTACCCATTTCCAGTTTATTTATTATTGTCGCTTTTTCGGCATCTGCGGCTTTTATTACACCAATTGGCTATCAAACTAATATTATGGTTATGGGGCCAGGAGGGTATAAGTCAAAGGACTATTTGAAGTTTGGGATTCCGATGACCATTATTTATTTCGGCATTTTAATCGCCTATTTAACATTTGTTCAATGACAGAAAAGTTACATATTATTCCGCAAAACCATAAGATTACCAAGGAGGATAGAAACAAATTAAATGGGCATCCGTCAAAGGTAATCTGGGTCATCGGATTATCGGGTTCGGGTAAAAGTTCTATCGCTAATGTGTTGGAACAAAAATTATTTGAGCAAGGCCACCATACCTTTTTATTAGATGGAGATAACGTACGGGCCGGATTGAACTCCGATTTAAATTTTTCATTAGCATCGCGTTCCGAAAATATCCGGAGAGCTGGAGAGGTCGCAAAATTAATGATGGATGCGGGTACAGTATGTATTGCGGCATTTATTACCCCACTTAAAAAGGACCGTGACTTTGTGAAATCCTTGATTGGAGAAAAGGATTTTGTGGAGGTTTATGTGGATTGTCCAGTGGCGGTTTGTGAGTCACGTGATGTGAAAGGATTATATGCAAAAGCAAGAAAAGGGGAGATTTCAAACTTTACGGGTATTAACTCTCCGTTTGAAGCTCCAGAAAATCCAGATGTCCGAATAAACTCGGATCAACTTAGTGTAACGGAGGGCGTGAATAAAGTACTGGAATATCTGGAAGGGAAACTATTATAAAATATATTTGCAGGCCTAAAAAAGATAGGTAATAAAGAACCTGATTTTATGACAAATTATTCATTAAAACATTTAGAAGAATTAGAGGCAGAATCTATTTTCGTAATGCGAGAGGTTTTTGCTCAATTTGATAATCCCGCCATTTTGTTTTCTGGTGGAAAAGATTCCATTGTGGTGACCCATTTGGCTCGGAAAGCTTTTTTTCCAGCTAAAATCCCATTTCCATTGATGCATGTGGATACGGGGCATAACTTTCCGGAAACCATTAAATTTAGAGATGATCTGATTAAGGAATTAGGAGCTCAATTAATAGTGGGATCGGTGCAGGACTCCATAGATGACGGTCGAGTAGAAGAGGAGACAGGCTTTAACGCTTCTCGTAATATGCTTCAAACTACGACTTTGTTAGATACCTTGGAAAGAGAAAAAATTGATTGTGCCTTGGGTGGTGCGCGAAGAGATGAAGAGAAAGCGAGAGCAAAAGAACGTTTTTTAAGTCATCGAGATGAATTTGGTCAATGGGACCCAAAACATCAACGTCCAGAATTATGGCATTTGTTCAATGGTCGTCATTCCATGGGAGAGCATTTTAGAGCATTTCCAATTTCAAATTGGACTGAAATGGATGTTTGGCAGTACATTCTTAAAGAAAACATTGCGATTCCATCCTTGTATTTTGCGCATGAGCGGAAGGTGATTCGTAGAAATGATACATGGATTCCTTACTCGGAGCATATCAACCTAAAGCCAGAGGAAGAAGTGGTGACGAAACAAATTAGATTTAGAACCTTGGGGGATATAACCATTACAGGTGGAGATGAATCGGATGCAGATACCTTAGAGAAAATTGTTCAAGAAGTTGCGGCTGCAAGAACCACCGAAAGAGGAAATCGTTCCGATGATAAACGTTCTGAATCTGCGATGGAAGACCGTAAAAAAGAAGGGTACTTTTAATCACAATTAAACACATTTTACTCTCATGAGTTATTTAGATATGGAATTATTGCGCTTCACCACTGCGGGAAGTGTAGATGATGGGAAATCAACTTTAATTGGTCGTTTATTGTACGATTCAAAAAGTATTTTTCAAGATCAAATAGAAAATATTCAAGCCGTCTCCGATAAAAGAGGTTCGGAACATTTGGAATTAGGGCTGTTAACCGATGGTCTTAAGGATGAAAGAGAACAAGGCATTACTATTGATGTGGCTTACCGATATTTTGCAACACCTAAACGTAAGTTTATTATTGCCGATACTCCTGGGCACATCCAATATACCCGAAACATGGTTACGGGTGCATCTACGGCTGATGTAGCTCTGATTTTAATAGACGCCAGAAATGGGGTCATTGAGCAAACTTGTCGTCATTCGTTTATCGCTTCTTTGTTAAGAATACCCCACTTGGTGGTGTGTGTTAATAAAATGGACCTAGTAGATTATTCGGAAGAACAATACAACAAGGTGGTGGAACAGTATAAGGAATTTGCGGCTAAACTGAATGTACACGATATTCGTTTTATTCCAATTTCGGCATTACATGGCGACAATGTGGTGAACAATTCGGAGCCGATGAACTGGTATAAAGGGGGAACTCTTTTACATAACCTGGAAACTATTCATATTGGTTCGGATGAAAATTTAATCGATTGTAGATTTCCTGTTCAAACGGTAATTCGTCCGTTCTCTACGGAATACCATGATTATCGTGGTTATGCAGGAACGGTCGCTGGGGGTGTTTTTAAACCCGGTGATGAGGTAATTGTTTTACCTTCAGGATTGACTTCTAAAATTAAGTCTATCGATACGTTAAATGGGCCGCTAAATGAAGCTTTTCCGCCTATGTCTGTCACCATGACTTTAGAGGATGATATTGATGTAGGACGTGGCGACATGATCTCTAGAGTTAATAATCAGCCTGAAGTTAAGCAAGATATTGAGGTCATGTTATGTTGGTTGAATAAAAAGGGACCAAAGCCAAGAGCTAAATATTATGTGCGTCATACCACCAATGAGGTTAGAGCTATCATTAAAGAGGTTATTTATAAAGTAGACATCAACACGCTTCATCGTCTGGAAGAGGACAAAGAAATTGGAATGAATGATATTTCAAGGGTCATGTTACGTACTACAAAACCACTATTCTGTGATCCGTATAGTAAAAATAAAATTACGGGGTCTATTATTTTGGTAGATGAAACAACGAATGAAACAGTTGCGGCTGGTATGATTTTGTAATAATTACCGCTATAAAATTTAGGAAAGGAGCCATGCGCTCCTTTTTTTATGCGCATAAACCAAGGTTTTACGCAAGACTCGGAAAAAAAGTTTTTAAATTTGAATTATGACGACAAAGATTCAAGAATATTTTATTGAAAATGAGCTGTCTCTAAGTACGGCAGAAAGTTGTACCGGTGGAAATATTGCCCATCAAATTACTTCCTTGGGAGGAAGTTCAAATTACTTTCTAGGGACCGTGGTTTCCTATGCGAATACGATAAAAATCAACGTGTTAAATGTACGAGAATCGGATATCAAACATTATGGAGTCGTTAGTGAAACGGTAGCGGTACAGTTGGTTCAAGGAATTTTGAATGTGACGAATTCCAGTTATGCAATTTCCACTACTGGAATTGCGGGTCCGGGAGGAGGATCTTTGGATATGCCAGTAGGTACGGTGTGGATAGGAGTTGGAAATAAGCAAATTCAGAAAGCCAACAGGTATTTTTTTGAGGGGGATAGATTAGACGTTATTCGTAAATCGACTGCTCAGGCCATTCATGATTTGGAGGATTTCGTTGCAGAAATGCAATCAAATCTTTAATTGTAATTTGGTCTTTATTCATGAAGGGTATTGCAAAGATTTATATACTTTCGCATTCGGTTTTTTGAGACGATTTAGTGATGCTTATAATTTGAATAAAAAACCGATAAAGTCCTTGAGACTTTAATTAATTTAATAGTATATTTGCAGCCCCTTATTAGTAGGGAGAATTATAACAAGAAGAAAAGATGGCTAACATTTGTCAAATAACAGGAAAGAAAAGAATGACCGGGAACAATGTTTCGCATTCTAAAGCACATACAAAAAGAGTTTTTAAACCAAATCTTCATCTAAAGAAATTTTATATTCAAGAAGAGGATAAATGGATTACTTTAAAAGTTTCTGCTTCTGCTATTCGTACCATCAGTAAGAAAGGTATTACAGCTTGTTTAAAAGAAGCAAGAGAAAAAGGTTTTTATAAAGGATAGTAAGGAGATTTTATCATGGCTAAGAAAAAAGGAAATAGAATCCAAGTAATTTTGGAATGCACAGAGCATAAAACTACTGGTTTACCGGGTACTTCTCGTTATATTACGAATAAAAACAGAAAGAATTCTCCGGACAGAATGGAATTGAAGAAATTCAATCCTATTTTGAAAAAGATGACCATTCATAAAGAAATTAAATAATCCTAAAACATAAGAGATGGCTAAGAAAACCGTTGCAACATTAGGTAAAGGTGGTGCTAAGAGCATTACTAAAGTGATTAAAACTATTAGATCTCCGAAAACTGGAGCATATATGTTTGACGAAAAGTTGATTCCTACTGATAAAGTAAAAGAACATCTTTCTAAATAATCTTGTACTCGTAAGAGTAAAAGCTCCTTCATTTTTTGAAGGAGCTTTTTTTTTGCTAAATTTTTGGGTGGTGGGTGTTTTGAAAGAGATGAATCCCTATGAATT
>CAJXZP010000108.1 GCA_913062955.1 uncultured Flavobacteriales bacterium
AATAACAATTTGGCTTTAGGTCTAGAAAATCGTCCGTACAATAATCCCGTAGAAGTTGCAAAACTCAGAAGTCCCAAAAAGGATTCTAAACTAGCAAGGAGGTTATGGATGGTGCTAATAGGGCTCATTGCTCCGTAACCTAATGTGGTGAGGGTTTGGGAGCTAAAATAAAACGCTTCTAAAAATTGTTCGGAAAAGTGAATGGAGTGAGTACCGGATAATCCATCAATTCCAAAGATGACATAAAGAAAGCCAAAGGCAATATTCACCAATATATACCCCAGTAATAAAAATCCGAAAAACTGAAGCCAGCTCATGTTTATCAACCAATGAAATAGGTTAAATCGCTGTGCAAACGCTAAGCCCGTTCGCTTCAAATTGATTTGGCCATCCTTGTTGATTAGGCGCGAACCTTGATTTTCTGGAATAGAACTAAACCCCGTATTCTTAATGGAATTTTTGATGTTAGTTTTTATCTTCATAGAGGAACTTCAGGGCTAAATATAGGTCTCTGAAAATTATTTTTCTCCTTGGTAGTCAAACCCGAGGTTTTTCACCGCAGTTTCAATCACCGTATTATCAATGTTATCTCCTTTGATTCGTACCGTTTTGGTGGCTAAATCAACACTTACGGAGTCAACTTTGTCTAGCTTACTCAAGTTAGTTTCCACGGAAGATTTACAGTGGTTACAAGTCATCCCTTGTACCGAGAATACTTTTTCGTTTGCACTCATGTTATCTAAATTTATTTTTTTAGGGAAATACTGGATACGGAAGCCATTCAATATCATAAGTAAAAGTGTTCCGGCAGAAACCCATTCAAACCAACCTAAGGATATACTGCTATGGTCATGACCTTCTAGGCTCATCGCAGGTAGCATAAACCATTCTACTGGAAATTGTTCTACCACCGCACCCATTAGTAATGCCCCGCCAATAATACTCGCTAAATAGGAATACAGTGCTTTGGTACCCATCGCTTGTTTTATAACCGTCATGGTGGCTGCATTTGTGGCAGGTCCGGCCATTAAAAAAACAAATGCCGCTCCAGGAGATAGTCCTTTCATCATTAAAACAGCGGCAATAGGAACAGATCCGGTAGCACATACATACATCGGTATAGAGGCGACCAAAACAAGGAGCATGTTCAGGTAGGGATTACTTAGGTTGTTTCCAATAAAATCATTTGGAATAATTGCAGCAATAAAAGCAGCTATAGCCAAACCCACTAATAACCATTGGGCAATATCCTGTAAGAATTCGACAAAAGCATAATGCAATGCGGCTTTAAACTTATTTCCCTGGACAGGTGTTTCGGGTTCATTTTCAAATAATTCCACCGGAGTTTTATCGGTAGAATTAGTGATTGCTCCTCCTACAATCCCTGTAATAAATGCCGCAATAGGACGAATCAATGCAAAGGGTAGTCCCAATAAGGAATAGGTAACCAGGATAGAATCTACCCCCGTTTGAGGGGTGGAAATAAGAAAGGAAACCGTAGCCCCCTTACTTGCCCCATTCTTATTGAAAGATATTCCAGTAGGAATAACCCCACACGAACATAGGGGTAAGGGGATACCTAATAGGGCTGCGTTCACAACCGATTTAAGGTTTTTTCGCCCTAGATATTTAGCGATCTTTTGTTTGGGGAAATAAACGTGTAATATTCCAGCTAACGCAAACCCTAAAAGAAGGTATGGCGCCATTTCGGCAAACAAATACACCAATTCAATGGCAAATGTTTTTATGAAGTTTAGGAATACTTCCATCGTTTTTTATTTAGCAAACTTAGCATACGTATCTCGTACGTTTTGCGGTATTTGAGAGGGATCTCCATACTCATCAATCCGTACAAAAGTAATTTCCGTCTCACATACTGTAATTTCTTCTTGGGTAATCACATTGTGTTTGCGTGCTTCCACTTTTAAAGTTACAGAAGTTCGTCCCATTTTACACACTTTTCCGTAAATTTTGATGATGTATCCCACCTTTACCGCTTTGCGAAAAACTACTTCATCAATTTTGATGGTCACCATATTGGGAGATTGACAAACACTAGCCGCCATGGTTCCCGCAGCTTCATCGATCCAGCTTAGCATATTGCCGCCAAAAAGATTGCCATGAACCCCAAGGTCCTTACCCATACAAATACGTTGATTGATGAATTCCATTACGCTCAATTTTGGTGCAAAAGTAAGTCGAAAATCACCGAAGTATGTCATAGAAGAGTGCACAAACATGTAGGTGTTTATAAGAACATATTATACGTCTATTTATACCAACTAATCCTTGGTATGTTTAGCTTAGCGTACGTTTTGAGTTTACATCAACAACGCCATAAGTAAACAATTGATTGATTAATAGTTATGAGAATTCATTTTATAGCGATAGGCGGTAGTGCCATGCACAATTTGGCTTTAGCCATGCACGATAAGGGCTATCAAGTTACCGGTAGTGACGATTCGGTTTTTGAACCCTCTAAAGGTAGATTGGCAAAAGCAGGGATTTTACCCCATGAATTTGGCTGGTTTCCAGAAAAAATTCATGGGGATTTGGATGCCATAATTCTTGGGATGCATGCGCGTAAGGATAATCCAGAATTGATACGTGCGCAAGAATTGAATTTGAAAGTGTATTCCTATCCGGAGTTTATTTACAATCAATCTAAAGATAAAACCCGTGTAGTGATTGCAGGAAGTCATGGTAAAACCACCATTACTTCTATGATTTTACATGTGTTGAATCATTTCAAAAAAGACTTTGATTACATGGTTGGCGCCCAATTGGAAGGGTTTGATCGGATGGTGAAATTAACCAAGGATGCTCCGCTTATTATCTTAGAAGGGGATGAATATTTGTCTTCTCCAATCGATATGCGTCCCAAATTTATTTGGTATAAACCACATGTATCGTTGATTTCGGGTATCGCATGGGACCACATTAATGTGTTTCCAACGTTTGATTTCTATGTCGAGCAGTTTTCTGATTTCGTAAAAACCATCGAACCAAAGGGGGCTTTGGTTTATTTTGATCAAGATCCTGAAATATTGAACGTGGTGAAAGATGTCGATGCGGAGGTGAAAATCGTTGGTTATTCTACCCCAGAACATGTCGTTGTTAATGGAAAGACTTCGTTAATCGTAGATGGAGCAGAGGTAGCTCTGAACGTATTTGGAACGCATAATTTGCAAAACTTAAATGGCGCACGAAGGGTGTTGAACCAAATTGATATAAGCGATGCGATGTTTTACGAAGCCATTGTTTCTTTTGGAGGAGCTGCCAAACGATTAGAAACGGTCGCTCAAAATAACGAAACGGTTATTTATAAAGATTTTGCACATTCTCCGTCAAAGTTAAAAGCAACTTCAAGTGCTGTTAAAGACCAATGGCCCGATCGGGAATTGGTTGCCGTGATGGAGTTACATACCTTTAGTAGCTTCAACCCAGAGTTTTTGAAAGAATACCGGGGTTCTTTTGATCAGCCAGATCATGCCGTATTATTTTATTTGCCGGAAACCGCTAAACATAAAAATTTACCCGATTTAACAATAACACAAGTAAAAGAAGCTTTTGGAAAAGACGATTTGATTATCATGAATTCAACTGCGGATTTGGAAGCTTATTTGGAGAAAATGTCTTGGGCCGGTAAAAACTTACTTTTTATGAGTTCAGGTAATTATGGTGGGATTAATATTGATGAATTTGCCGATAAATTAATTGGTTAGAGAAATAATTAATTGAATTGAAATGAATTTAAAAAATATCTTTTTCCTATTTGGGTTTTACCTGATAAGTTTAAGTTCCTATGCACAGTTTAATATAGGGCATGCTACGTTATCCTTTTTTGATAGTAGCAGAAATAGAAGTATTGAAACCGAGGTTTATTACCCTTCCGTCAATGATGGGGATAATGTACCCATTGCTATTGGTGAATTTCCGGTTCTTGTTTTTGGACATGGTTTTGTGATGGATTGGGATGCGTATCAAAACTTTTGGGACGAATTAGTTCCGGAAGGGTATGTCATTTGTTTTCCAACAACAGAAATGGGTTTCAGTCCTAACCATGATGATTTTGGAAATGATCTTAATTTCGTAAGCACTCAAATGCAAATTGAAAATGGAGATAACAGTTCTATTTTCTTTAATTCATTGAGCTCAAAATCAGCCTTAATGGGGCATTCTATGGGTGGAGGAGCCTCGTTTTTGGCAGCTCAGAATAATTCTACCGTATCTACGCTCGTGAATTTCGCTTCCGCTGAAACCACTCCTTCCGCAATTTTGGCATGTTCCAATATCAGTGTTCCAGCTTTAATTTTTTCCGGTGAGGATGATTGTGTTTCCCCGCCAAATGATAATCAGGATGCCATGTTCAATGCCTTGGCATCCAGTTGTAAAACCCAAATAACCATAAATAATGGTGGACATTGCTACTTTGCAAATGACAATTTTAATTGCACTTTTGGGGAATCCTTTTGTAATTCGGGGTTAAATATTACCCGAGAGGAACAGCAAGAGGTGACATTTGATTTTTTGAAATTGTGGTTGACGTATACGCTTTATGAAAACACCCTTGCTTTTACCCGTTTTAATGATTCTTTACAGGCTTCCAATCGTATTGATTTTGATCAGGTATGTGATATAACTAGCATCATGGACCCCAAGGAAATAATGGCGTTTGAAGTGTATCCAAACCCGACCTCAGATAAATTGAACCTGAAATTTTTACAGGAAGCAAAAAATGGGGAGTTAGCCATTTTTAATTCCATGGGGCAAAGGGTTTATAGGAATGATTTACGTATAGTGGATTATCCGATCGCACTTTCACATTTGAAAAAGGGGGTGTATTTTGTTGTTTTAACAGTGGATTCCCGCATATTTTCAAAAACCTTCCTGAAAATTGAGGGGGAATAAAGTCGAACCGTTGGGATTTATTAGGGATGAATGTATGCTGTTGATCGGGTAATTAAAATTAGCCCACTTTGGATCCCATGATATATTATTTTTACCCAAACAACTCGGGCAGTAATTCTTGATATTCCTTTTGGCCTTTTGCAGTAAGGTAAGGATACAATATACTCAAAAGAGAATTTATAGGATCATTGATTTGACTGGCGTCAAAACTATCCGAATACCATCGGGTAGCGTACAACCACGTATTGCCAAAATTGACTATTCTTGCTGCAAGGAGCTGGTTCTTTTCCGGAAATGAAAAATCGATGATTAGGCCTTGTTTTTTCATCCTTTCAAATAATACATAAGTCACGCCATTTTCTATACTTTTAGGCCATGAAAATTAGTGCAAAAAAAGTGGTTTATTCGGGGATCTTATCCGGTTTAGTGTATGCGGTTTTGATGGCTGGCTACCATTACTCCGATGGGCAAGAATTTAGTCCCTTACGTTTCCTAATGAGCTTTGTCCTTTTTGGTGGTATAATGGGCCTGTATAATTGGTATAAGTTAAATAAACAAACGAAAAAAAACGAACCTTAAGGAATTCGCATTCTGTATTCCATATGTACTAAAAAAAGGACCCTTTCTAAGGAGGAATAAACCGTAGACGGGTCCATTCCTTTTTTTGAACTATTTACGAATAAGATAAAGTTTGAACGTCATTATTTTCAATCCTAAAACCCATAAAAAGTATGGCTGTAACAAGTATCAATGCCAACTATTTATGATCCTATAGTAGACATGGTAATTGTACCCCCCATGGGATGGGGTGATTTCCGGAGGATCGATTCGGAATGTACTTAAGATTTAAACCCGAATTGCCATTAGAATTATTGCTAAAAACAAATCCATGTGATTCCTGATTTGATTCCACCTAGCCATATGTTTTCTAATTTTAAAGAATGTTTGTTTTGGATAAAACAAAATGTACCCAATGAGTTAGATGAAAATTCATAGTTAGTAAACAACTACGCAGTTTATTAAAACAAAAAGCCCCGATAACTTTCGCTACCGGGGCTCTCTTTGATTCTTAGTCTAATTAGTTAGTTACTTCTAATACCGGAGCAGCAACTACCGGGGTAGCTTCTGCTTTAGCAGCTGATGTACTTACTAAATTCATTTCTTTAATTAGGTTTTTTGCACCGGCATATTTATCAATGATAAACAATACATAACGGATGTCTACCACAATGGTTCTTTGAATATTTTGTTCAAAGAATATATCACCACTCATGGCTTCCCAGTTCCCATCAAATGCAGCACCAATTAAATGACCTTTTGCATTGATTACCGGAGAACCTGAGTTACCTCCTGTAATATCGTTATTGGTTAAGAAACAAACCGGCATCGTACCATCCGCATTGGAGTACTGACCATAGTTTTTATCTTGGTATAAATCCACTAATTTTTGAGGAACAACAAACTCTGGATTACTGTTATCCATTTTTTCCATAACCCCTTTTAGTGTTGACTCATAGTTGTAAGAAACGGCATCGTAAGGCGCATATGGCAATACGGAACCATAAGTTAAACGCATGGTTGAATTGGCGTTAGGTGCGTATTTTGTGTTGGTATTCATTTTACGTAAACCAGCCACAAACAAACGGTTACCTTTCGTTAAATTCGAATCTCCTTGGGCATATTTTTCTGTTTTGATTAATCTGTAGTTGTTGTACAAATCGCTCATTACTATACGTGCAGGATCTTTTTCTAGCGTCTTTAATTGCTTATTGCTAATTAAAAATTCATTCATCTTTTCTTCCGAAGCAAAAATGGAATTCTCGAAAATCCAATCGGTGATTTTACCGAAATCTTCTTTGTTTTTTGAAACTAGGGCTTTAAAATCTTCTGGTTGTTGATCCTTTGGTACATCGGTATAGTACATTTCTAACATAGCCTGTGTCACCTCTTTGTCTAAGGTCATGTTGTTGTCTTTGAAATGGCCAGGAACTGTTCCTTTCAACCATTGAATTAAACCACTAATTCTCTTCGCCATAGCATCTTGTTTTTCTTGAGATG
>CAJXZP010000109.1 GCA_913062955.1 uncultured Flavobacteriales bacterium
TTTGGGAACCTTCATGACCCAACGGAAAGAACAATCACTATTAGCGTTGATATTCCTATTTCTGGAGGGCTCAATATCCCAGAAGACATCAGTGATCGAATCCGTGAAATGATACTTCAAAATCGCTAAAACTTACTAAAACCAACCTAAAAACATAATTGCACCAATTTAACTAGTTGGTTTTCAGCCGGAAAGAATAAATGCAAGCGAACCGAGTTAATAGTCGAAGTAGGTACAAGGGCGCAATGAAAAAGTGGGAACGACTATGGGAACGTTTAAGGGGAGAGTTATGGCGGAAGTATTACAGGACGAAACCACTTCGGTACATGGCAGCTTTATTGCTATCTCTCCGAAACAGTTTTATATTTGTCACTTATCTTAATTAACCATATGAAAATACGTTGCATTTTATCCATTATACTTATCGGAGGGATCTCTTCTTCTTTTGCGCAGGTCATTAATAAACAAACCATTTCTTCCGATAACCAGACTCCATTGGTGGGATGTGCGAGTCATGAACTATTGTTGCGTTTGGATGATCTCAACCCAGGCACACTAAAGAAATCGAATGATTATTTAAAGGAAGTAAACGCAGACTTTCAATTAGCACATTCCAGAGCGACTAACGAGGTGTATCGTATTCCTGTAGTTTTTCATGTTTTGTATAATAATGCGACCGAAAATATTCCTGATTCAGTGTTCATTCAACAAATGGAAATTTTGAATAATGCCTATAGAAGACAAAATACGGATACGGTAAATATGCGTCCTGATTTTATCGATGTAGTAGGGGATTCCAAAATTGAATTCTATTTAGCGACTACAGATCCAAATGGAGGGGTAACTAATGGGATTATTCATAAACAAACCCAGGTGACCAACTTTGGAGGTGTTTTGCCATATGGTGCTTCCCAACAGGCTCAAATACAGCAATGGGTAAACGATAGTTTGTTCTATAATTATTTTAGTTTGACCAAAGACTCCTTGGGGGGAGATGATGCCTGGGATACCGCGAGATACCTAAATGTTTGGGTAGGAGATTTAACTATTTTGGAACCTCAATTTAATAATGTAGAAGAGTTAGTGTTTTTTGGGTTAAGTACCCCTCCCATAGCGCATGCTAATTGGCCAGCGGCTACGATGCAACAATTTGCGGGTTTAGGAGATGGTACCTTAATGCATTACAAAGCGATCGGGCCGAACAACCCAGCTCCCTTTGTAGGTACCTATTCTGGGTATAATGGAATAGCGAATACCGGTAAAATGTTAGTGCATGAAGTGGGGCATTATTTAGGCTTACGCCATATTTGGGGGGATGGAGCCTGTGCAGAAGACGATTATGTATCCGATACTCCTAGGGCCAATGCAGCTAGTCAATACAATTGTATTAAAAGTACGAATTCGTGTGTAGATACTATTAATGGTGTGGATTTACCAAATATGGTGGAGAATTACATGGATTATTCAGCCGGGAATTGTCAAAACTCATTTACGAATGGGCAGGCTGCTGTAATGCGGGCCACCATAGAAAATTTTAGGGATAGTGTAATTGTTAACTCCGTTCAAGACACGGATTTTGCCAACGAGGATATGAAGTTATTTCCTAACCCAACATCAGATAATGTGCGCTTAGAATTCCGGGAAGTATTGGATAAGTGTACCATTCAGGTATTGGGATTAACAGGTGTTGTAATGAATGAAATCCATTTGACCCACGTGAAAAGTACGCAGGTGATTTTGCCGGCCGTTTCTGGGGTTTATTTTATTCGGGTGAGTTCCCATTCTAAAATGATGACATTCAAAGTAGTGAAGCGATAGCTTGTTTTTTTTGCAATTATTTCGAATCCTAGAGCCAACTATTGGTTGCCGGTTGCGTATGTAAGAGACAACATACAAATAATAACTACCTATGGGATTCCTAGCTAACCTGAATAAAATAAGTAAAGAGATTAAAGGAGGGTATTTAAACGGACAGATGTCTTCGTCCATTAAATACACCATGTTTAATAGTAAAGTTGTTTCCGAACAAGAAAATCCATCATCCGAACATGACGGTGAAAATTTTTACTTTGATAAGCACTCCTCATTCATCATTCATGAAAAGAAAAATGGAGCAGCAGAAAAGTTTAAAATTTTAGAAACAATAAATACGGAAGGTCAAGCCTCCTTAAAAGGCGGGACCCTGTTCAAAACATTAAAGGGAAGTGATATTTATTCTTTTTGTATTGAATATGCTATTCCTGGGGTAATGAGCTCCATAAAAGTAACGTCTTCTAGTATTACCTGGGAGCCTTTTGAAGGGCAATTGGCCCAAGTAATTAATACCCATTAAAACGAGGGTGAAAATTTAATTATTCCGAAAAATGTAAAAAAAAGGAGGTTGTTTAACCTCCTTTTTTTTTGATATATCGTTTGATCTATCTTCTGGAATTGATTTGGATGGATCTAATATTTAGTTTTCCTTTTGGTTCATTTCCTTGATCATGGAGAATGAAATATAGCCCAGTACCAGTCCAATGCCTCCAATCACGGTCCATATCAACCATTTGTTATCTAGCCAGCTGAGGCTGGTTTCATCGACTTTCTCTGTATGAGGACTTAGCAACTTTCCTGTTTGAATAATAGGGATATCTGAAGGGATATTCTCCGCAAAATGTCGGAGGTCATATTTGGGAGCACGTACTTTCGGGTTTCCAAATACGAGTGAGTACGCCATGGACGGGTCTAATTCGGCTACCATATAGTTTTTCAATAAGTAGGTTTCCACATGCTCAACTTGTAAAGGCTGATCATCTCCATTTTCAATTTCTAAGTAAAGATCTTGGATGTTTTGTTGACCAATATTAAAGAGGTTCTCCGTATTGGAATTGAGGTAAAAAGAGCCGATATTTTCATAATAAATTTGTTTTTTGCCCTTTCGAGTAGTTCTCGATTTTTTCAATTTAAAATGAATCAATCGGTAGTAGGATTCGGTACCTAAAACCTGGATACGTATCCGTTCCACTCGGGTTTTGGAATCATTTTTTAAATGGATATAAGTTACCCGAGTACTATCTTTTACCGAGATAATAGGCATTGGAGTTACCGTCATTCGTCCATCTGTATTTTGGAAATCGTAATACCCTACTTTTTCAAATTGGATAGGTAAAGAATTGGAATCGTTTATTTCCAGTTTAAAATAGGAATAATCACTTTTGGGGAAGTTTAAAAGCTTCAGTTCCGTGGTTTGCTCTCTATTCTGCATAGAATGCAAGGAAATGTGATCTCGAATCAAGTACCAATTTTCCTGATCGTTACTCCCACTTAAACGAGCCGATTTGTTAACCGCTGTATTCTTTACCACAAAGTTGATATGCTGTAACGCTTTCTTGTTTTGATTTTGAAATACAATAACCGAAGTCCCATTAGGTTGAGGTCTATTGATCAGAAGAGGATACTCCTTAAAAAAGGAATGCATGGAAACTAAGTTTTCCTTACGTAAAATATACGGCACCTCTTGTTGGTTGCTGTCCAATAAACGTAAATCAGAATAATCATGGTTTAGTAAACCCAGTAATTGAGGCGATAAATCCACCTGTTGGTATCCTTTGGCGTAAAGGGTGGTTAGGGGACTTGAATGTGTAAATTCCTTTCCGTACCCGAGTAAAACGAAGCACAGAAAAACGAAAGAACTAATCGATTTTTTCATCATCTTGAATAATAAATTTCAGTTTTTGATATAAGAAGGATACCCCAAGCAAAATGGCTCCAAGAGCAATAAAAGAAACAATTTTACCGGTCGTATTTCCTTTAAGATCGTATAAAAATAGTTTCACTACCGTAATTAAAAATAGGACCAGTGAGGCGACTCTTAATGGTTTGAGCTTAAAGCGCATTCCGGTAATCATAAGCAGTAATGCAGATATTCCCCAAACAGCTGGGATCACAGATTTCATCGCATCCCTAAAAGAATGGGAGCTATACACTCCAGGTTGGAATTGATAGAGGATGGATAAATGAATAACCTCGGCCGAGATGGCAATTACGAGTAAGGTAGAAAAGCCATACAAGGCGAATTTCCCAATTTTTGATGGCCACCCATAAGTGGATTGGATTTGACGAATCACCAATACAGCTAATAAGATAAAACCTATAAACAAGATATAATGCCAATAGAAACCAGCATCTATCTCTGGAGTATTTAGGAAGTGATCTCGTGCTTTTGTAACCGATTTGAGATATATGGAGATGTAAGAAAGAAGTAACACCGATGATAAACCGAGGACCACCGAATTCCACTTTGGTGTATTTTCTTTTTGGCTCCATTTAAGGAGTACGGACATAAAAGTGAAGTTGTAAACCCCTAATAAAATCATGCTTTTTGATACCGGGAAATTGGCATCAATAAATTGGTAGTTGAGTTCAATTAGTATACCCAGATATAAAATGATCAAAAAGGCAATTTTAAATATTCCGTTTATTTCTTTTACGGAAACAGTTGCAATTTGCTCGGTAGGATCAAAGGATTGGAGCAATTTCCAACTTCCGGTAATGGAAGCTAATACCAAAAAGGTGGTGATGAATACTTTATTGAAAACCAGGGATAGTTGCACATATTCGCCCGAGGGGAAATAGTTTTGTTGCCAATCCATTAACAAACTAATGATTAATAATACGTTGATGACCATAGCAGCCAACTTCATCAATTTGATTTTGGACTTGGTGTATAGCCATAATAGAATAACAGCCTCAAATGCCCAGAACAATGAAATATGGTTTCCTTCCAATTGAATCGGGGCAATTAAACTTACAAAAGTTAATACCAGTCCGATGATTAAGAAAACAATATTCTTGTCGATGCTTTTTCTTTTAAAAAGTACATATCCAATAATGAAATTAATAATGGCGATGAAAGCCGTGAAAACACCCGTGAACTGTCCCTCTTTAAAATCGGATACTAGGGCTAATCCAAAGCCAAAATAAATGGCTGTATTGGTGAATATTTGTCCGATTTCAGCATATTTAAATTGTTCGTGATTCCGGATTTTAAAAACCAATGCCATTCCATAAAAGATGAGGTAAATCACTGTAAGGAAAAGAAACATGGTGAGTCGTAATTCGTCTGGGGTTTCTTGGTATTTGGTGGAAAATGCGCCTATATAGAGCAGCATGGTAAAGCCAAATGCTAGGTAGTTAATGAGATCCCATTTTTTGAAATACACCAAGGTCAGCATACCCATGTTTAATACCAAAATGTAGGTGAATAATACCGCTACATTTCCTTCGCCTGTACTCAAAAAGAAAGGGGTTCCAAATCCGCCAATTAAAGCCAAAATGGCCAATTCTTTTTGGTCGTATGAAACCGATAGTAATACTCCAAATGCCGTGATTAATACCATGATGATAAACGCGGCCGTTTGTGGTAAGATTTGATATTCATGAAAAGCAATGGCAATAGTGAAGTACAATACCGCTAATCCTCCTCCAATAAGGACGGAGCTAAAAGCCATAAATGATTTTCGTAAACGATGCGCTAATCCAATTAATCCTCCCCCAATTATAACGCCCAACATCACACGCATGGCTTCGGTAATGTAATTGTTGTCAATTCCTAACTTCACTAAGAAACCCATCCCAATAACAAAAATGACGATCCCAATTTTACTCAATAAGTTCTCCCCAATGAATTTCTCCAAATCGGGGTTACGTTCCATAAACGATTTCGCTTTTTGCTTGGGTTTGGAGAACGCAGGTTTTTCATCTACCACCCGTAAGGATATAGGACGATATTCTGAAGTAACCGGTGTGGACTTTGGAGTGGGTTTACTACTAGCCGGAGTAGCTGTTTTCTGAATTGGAGTAGGTGCTGGAATGATCGGTTTTTTGGGTGCGGATCCGGATGGTGCCGATTTAGTTGGTTTTTCGGGTATAGGTTCGGTAGATTTTAACCTCTCTGAAGAAGTGGGGGTTGGTCTCCTTTTATTTTCCTCCAGACTATCCTCTACCTTATCTCGAAGACGATCCATATTTCTAGAAAGCTTAAGATTCATCTTCTCCATATTGGAGGCTAATTTGGAAACCTTTTTTAAAAGAATAAAAAGAAGAACAATTATAGGTAAGTAAACTAAAGCTGAAAAGTCCATAGGTTTCTATTTTGGTTGGGCAAGGTAATAAATTTGTTTCTTTAAAAATGAGCGCTTTATAAAGGAACCGTTTTTTTTAACTCAGGTGATTTCAATATCCAAAAAAAAACCTGTGAAAACTTCAAAAGTTTTGGTAGCCTTAACCGTGGTTAATAAAGGGGGGGATAGGATTTGGTTAATGTTTTTTGTGTGCGTTCTAGTTTTAATAATAGATGCAAGTTGTATTCTAAGCTAAAAACAAGGAAACTCTAAACTTTATTTTTCCTTAAAATTAGGCAAAAGCAATTTTATTAACTAGAGTTGAAATCATCTCTAGTTTTAGGAAAAGTTATTTCCAAAATTATTTTCAGCTGTGAAGGCTGAATAATTTCAGAATAACTTTTAGGGTGAACGGTAGGTGTGTTTTCTAGTGGTTTATGCTGCGTGTTTACCTAAAACTACATACGGTTTTTTGCTTTTTATTACCGCAAAAACTCGCCCAATCAGCTTGTTTTTAACGATGTTGATAGTACTTAATTTACT
>CAJXZP010000110.1 GCA_913062955.1 uncultured Flavobacteriales bacterium
CGGCAGTATTAATAACTCCAGCACATGTGGTAATTATTCAGATTACTCCAATCAAGTAAACGCTGTTCAACAAGGAGCATCGGTGGCCATGACGGTGACTACATCTGTGGTTGGGGCTACTACATCGGGGTATACCAATGATCAAGTAGCCGTTTGGGTAGATTGGAATAATGACCTAGATTTTACCGATCCGGGAGAGGAAGTTTTCCTAGAAACATATGGTGCGACCACAATAGTTCCTTTATCATTCAATGTAGCGGTACCTTCTAATGCTTGGATTGGAAACGTTGCCATGCGCGTACGAATGTCTTATTTAACGGTAGATGGTCAGATTACCCCTTGTGGAACCTCGCAATGGGGAGAAGTAGAGGATTATACACTCAACGTGATATCACCTTCCATTATGAGTTGGGGGAATCAACCCGGAAATCAGAATATTGAATGTGATGAATCTTTTGGAACCGGTACCACTGGAATAGCTACGGCAAATACCAGTTGTACAGGAAGTGCTTTTGTGAGTTTTTCGGATAACATAACCAATAATGGATGTGCGAGCAATTTTACTGTCGCTCGGCTATGGACCGCTACCGATGGGTGTGGTGGAAGTATTTCCTATACCCAGACTATTGTAGTGGCAGATCATACGGATCCGGTGGTGACTTGTCCTAGCAATCAAGTCATTCACTCATCAAATGATATAGATGCCTTGATGTTGGATTTTACTACACTGGCGACTGTCACAGATAACTGTACCAATAGTTCAGATATAACTTGGACGCAAAGTCCTGTTCCAGGTGCGCTTCAGGTGATTGGAAATGTGTTGGTAACCCTTACGGCCACGGATGAGTGTGGGAACTCCAATGATTGTTCGTTTAATGTAGAGATCAGCAATGTAAATAGTGTGAACGATCTTTCCTTACGTTCTATATCAATATATCCAAATCCTACCGAAGGTGAAATTCATATCCACTTGGGTGAATTTAAAAACAAGGTGATCGCTATTAAAGTATACGATGTGGTCGGGAAACTTTTGTTTCTGAATGAAGAACTTAATGGCCATAGCCTTCAAAATATAGGGATAGAGAATGTATCCAAAGGCATCGTTTTTGTAGAAGTAAGTACCAAAAATGAAGTTGTGGTGAAAAGGATTTTGAAGTTGTAAAATGTTTGTGGTAAGGGGAGTATTATTATTATTATTATTATTGGTAACATCAATTTGGGTGATGGTAATAATACAATGGTAAACTGTAAAATATATCGTAATAATACCATGGTAACATCGTAGTTCTTCTAATGAGGGTTTGGTAAGGTGAAACTAGATTTGAAAAAAAAATCATCATGTTTTACAGAAAAACCTTTCAATTATTAATTGCTCTGATAATCAACTCTTTAACTGTTGTCTCTCAGGTAACTGGAGGCTTTGAACCCGGGGACCCTACGCCAAGGGAAGCTAAGGCTTTTAATCTTGGAGGATATGTGAAAGACGGCAACGTAAATACTTTTACGGGCGATTATGGTTATAACTATAATTTAGGAACGGTAAGTACACCTGGAGGGGTCTCCTTTAGTTTGGATATGGCGTATTCATCGAGTCATATGACTGGAAATAATACTCCCATAATAGATGGCTTACCTTATGGTACAGGTTGGGATGTACAGATACCTACGATTACCACGGATTATTCCGTATTAGCCTCGTATGCCATTAATGCGATGCCGGGTTATTTATCCAATGGGGCTGGAAGTTTGGTTAAACATCCATTGCCCATTAAGGCAGATGGAGGAAGACTGTTATGGGAAGAACCTACGGTAAATATACCCGGAGTATTTTCAGGGGTTATGATATTTAAACGATTCGAAGGTAGCGAGGCTGTTTTTGTACCAAAAGCATTTAGTAGGTATTTAGAACTACGTTTATTAGGCAGCAGCTTTTCGGTTCACTTGGATGATGGGACGGTGTATGAGTTTGGCGTTCGGAAAATTGGTTACCGTACCGCACCCAATAATAGGCTGTTTGGTTATGAAGATACGGATGAGTATAGTAAAAATACGGATGACATAAGTTATTCAGAGGCATTGATCCAGAGAAAACAATATATCCCAAAACCCGAAGTGTTAAAGTGGTACTGTACTCGTATTTCGAATAAAAATATACCGTCTAATCAGGGGGTGTATTTTACATACGAAAAATATGGGTTATTTAATTTTTTCTCTCAATTTAGTAAGTATTTTGATGAAAGTTTTGCTAAGGAAATGTCATTGCAAATGGGATTTTCTTTTAGTGGTTCTTTAGGAGTTGCGAGTGGAGAAGCAAATGCTGATGGTGAAGGCCCAGCTAAAGGAATTTATTTAGATAAAACATATCGCGACTTCGAAGTCAATAAAGATGTTATTTTAACCAAAGTTACTTCGTATGACTATTTTTCCAATTTACAAGAAATAAAATTAAACTATACAACCAAAGAAATTAGTGGGTTGGTGGGTGACGTTCTTATTGATAAGAATAACAGTGATGTTCATATGTACGATAACATGTACAATTACAAGTCGGTTTTTTACCAAGGCGGGTCTAGTGCATCTACTCCATCGGAAACAAAGCCCTATTTTTTAGAAGGATATAATTACGTTCCAGTTGGAAACCAATCCCATTTTGATAATTGGACTCGGTTATTACATGTTAGACATACGGATGTACAGGATGCACTGATATATAAAATGCCGAGTAAGCATAATCCGTTTAGGAGTACTGATAATTTTGGTTTTCACGAATTTATCGCAAATCCCAGTACTTCAATACCATTTGATCATGGGGTATTAGAAACTCCTAAAATATTGGGAGGTAATAATAGTACGTTAAATATGGATAAAACTGTTCCGGGCGATTTGTATGAAGTTAGGACTCACATTCAGAGTAGTTCGCCCAGAAAATTATGCTTATTTGATTTGCAGGTAAAGTTTGATGATTCGAATTACCCGTCTATACCAGCTGCAGATATTCAAAAAAATTTATATGATTATTACGAAAAGGGACAAACAATATATTCTACCTTTTCAAATGCCATTAAGTGGTCAGTACATAGTGGGGGGAATCAGACTTTTGATCAACGAGTTACTTCCGACTTTTTTACTATGCCAGCTTCGGGAGCAGATAGAGCCTTGAAAATTAGAATAGGCCCTGCCAATTCTGATAATGAGAATGATTTTCAACCTCAAGTAGATCCGTGGCCATTACGAGTAACAACAAATACGGGGGGCATAGATTATGGGTTAATTCCGGCTTTCTCTACTTATCCGGCTCGTTTATACAATATGACAACAGATCTGTCTCCTACTCAATCTGAGAATATTACCCTCCCTTCTGCTCCAATTGCTCAAAACTTTGGAACAGGCTTACCTTGGTGGGATACCCGAAATATGTACCGTGAGTTAACGGGTATAGATGATGGTGGATACGCTAATTTTTACAAATTTTGGTGGAAAGATATAAACCCCACTCATCAAAATGATCTTGATGTAACTTCAAACCCTTGGGACAATGAACCTACATTGGCAAATGATCAAGTGGTATTAAAAGCCCTTGAGGTAATTCGGTATTCAAAAAGAACTTATCTGTTAGATAATGTCGAGTTTTCCATATTAAATGGAGAGAACAGTCAGTTTGCTTCCAATTCAGGGTGGACTATTGTTAAGAAAACAAAATTTGAACATAAAAATATTGCGAAAGACATTTTTCTGGGAGGAATGAAACGTAAGTCGTATCCAAATGCATCTGGGAATTATCCCGAAATTGTATTTGACAATTCGGCAAATGGGACTTTTAATGTAAGTCATAACACGACCAAGCAAAATCAAATTGTATTAACCAAAATAATTGAATTACCCATTAATCCAATTAATAATGTAACTACCAGTTTTTCTACATCGGTCATTAATGCATCTCCTACCTATCACTTTGAATATGCACATAAAATGGTCGCTATTGATTATACTGATTTTGTTACCATGGATAGAATTAACCAAATGGGTTCTGCAGGAGGTGGCTTATTAATGTCAAAACATATTAACCCGCTAGGTGGAGAGGTGAAAATTTCGTACCACGATTATACCGATCCCGAAGCATACATTGTAAGAAGATCCTCAGTAGGTTATAGTGAGTCAACTTTATTAAATACCGCTGCTCAGGTATCGTTACCGGTCAAAAGTATTGAAAGAATGAATTCTCAGAACACGTGGTTAACAACAGATTATTCCTATACAGATCGTGTGGTGGTGGTAGGTGAGCTTGTTGAGAATAACTATGGGCTGAAAAGAAATTTAGAACGTGTTTCTGGAGCGAATAATCGAAAATTAAAAACAGGGTTTAAATACGTACGTGTTACTCGTCCAGAAGAAAATGGTAAACGGCCATATACCGTTTATACCTTTAATAATACAGGTACTACCGATAAAGGGTATACCTCATTCACGGTGGTGTATAGACCCGGTATTAGTACTCCCGGATATGGAACCGTTTTACCAACAGATATAAAAACAGGAAAGGGTGTTAACCCAACGAGTTCTGTATTTAATCCGCTTTTTGGTAAATTGCTTAAAACAGAGAGTTACTCGGGTGATAATGTATTGCAAAAAAAGCAAGAAAATACCTATCAGTTTTTGAAGGCTTATGAGAATGGTATTAACCGCCCTTCCATGTTTTTATCTCACGCTACCAAAACGGAATATGTGGATTATAGAGTTCCCTATTTGCCATTTAGCTCCCAGGGTATGAACTTGGATATTGAAATAACGGGATTGGGAGTCTTGGACTATCCGTTATTTAAGGTGGCTCCTCAAATAGTGGATATTACCAACGGTGCGACTTTTAGAAAGCAGTATTCTTATTTTATTAAACAAACAGAGTCCAAATCTACCGTTTATCCAAAGCAGTATTGTAGTTATGAATTGCTATTACTCAATCCTCAAGAGGATAATTTTCTCAACCCCATTTCTGGGGACTTTAGTGTACGGATTATTGAGGATTTAAAGGAGTTGCATGAGGAGCAGCACCAACTGGCTTTTATTCAAACCCAATACCCACTGCCAGATGGAGTACTCTCATATATTTCCGATCCGGAAAATATGTTCTCTGGTAGTTTTATTAAAAATGTGTTTATCAGTCAACCAGATTTATCGAATGAAGTCTTGTTACCTGCAATGCAAAATTTAAATGTTTCTTCCCAAGACAGAGCTATTATTTGCAATTCGGTCCCCTTTAAAATTGATGAGGTGGTATTAACGGAAATCTTAAAGGAAGAAAACAAGTTTTCAGAAGAAGAAATCTCTCAGATTTCCAATACCCAAGAAGGTTTACCTATCCGCGATAACACTTTACCTATTAATCTTTCACAGGAATATATAAACGGGGTGGATCATAATCCTGCATTGCAGGAAAGTATAGGTGATTTATTGGAAGGTGATCCCGAAGAATTGATGGATGTGGTATATAAAGAAAGTCCTTTTTCGGATCAGCTTTTAAGCTTCATTATTAAGAATGGAGAACTTAGATCGGAATTAAAAACTCAAATTTTAAAATATCAACCTGATTTGTCAGACCCAATTTTAGGTGAGATTCTTTTACAAGAGTCTAGGTTAGGGGGAGAAGAAATTATTAATATTTTTGATGATGTTCCTCATGTTCTATCCAATAGTTTATTAGAAAATGTAATAAAATTTAGTTTGAATTCAACAGAAATTGAGGAGCATACCGTATCCATTATCTTGAGAAATCACCCGTTTTTAACAGAACAAACAATGGAGTTGTTGTGGGCTGAACGGGAGCAATATACAAATAGTGTATTGTTAGAAGTTTTCTCCAGTAATGCATACCTACCAGAAAGTGTATTGATTCAATCTATTGAGGATGGAAACGTTTTTACAGGCGCGCAAATTGGGGATTTAATACTAGGTCAATTATCCGCTCCAAGTAGCTTAGTTATTGAAGCTATTATTAATAATTGGGGAATATACTCTGAAAATGATCAAACGGCATTTATTGGATTATTATCGGATCCTTTTGTGCAAATTACTCCAGATATTGATTTGCTAATTTTGGCTTCTCTTAAGATTCATCAATTTCAGAAAAATGAATTAGGCAATATTGGTAAGATAACGGGTGGTTGTGGTAACAATCAAGTGAATAATACCATGAAAATGGAGATGATTAAAAAAATGGAGTTTTACGATGCCGATTATCAAGGTATTACGACATCTAATGGTTATAAAACGCTTTTAAATTCCGTAGCTACAAGCGAAAAACTATGTATGGAACCATCATGGCAATTGTTTAGTGTTACCTCAAGTAGCCCACAAACACCTGGCAATGTATCCAAAACGGAGAATTATTATCATTACGATTTAAAAAATAGATATAATCATCACGATTTTATCACCTACGAATGGTTTTTTGAAGAAGTGTGGAAGGATACGAATACCCCTCTAGATGGGATAGACGATGTTTTGTTACATTCCGTAGATTATGACTACACAAGATTTGGTAGTGATGGACCGTTTTACAATGATCCCGACAATATTGTAGGTTACAGGATTGCAAGGAAAAAACGTTTACGG
>CAJXZP010000111.1 GCA_913062955.1 uncultured Flavobacteriales bacterium
CTCCAGTTGTAAATGCCATCTTGCACGGTGGCATCTAAAAACAAACTATCGCCAGTACACAACAAGGTATCGTTAGGAAAATGTACATAAGCCGGAATAATAGAATCAATCACAATACTATCACGATCCACCCCACAAATACTGGTAAGTTCTACCCAATAGGTATCGGCTTGCCATACGTGAATGCTTAAACTAGTATCGCCCGTATTCCATAAATAATTAAAACTGGTATCGGTAAAAAGGATATCCATACTGTCGCCTTCGCAAAGCAAGGTATCGTTCCCCAGGTGGGCAATAGGTGTGGGGTTGATCCGAATGGTATCGTAAATAGTATCAAAGCTACAACCGCTATAAATGTACACTTCAATAGGGAAAAGCCCATATTGATTGTACCGATGTTTTGGGATCATAGCGGTACTGGTATTACTCTGAAGAGAATTAGAATCACCAAAATGCCACACCAAACTATCCATATAACTAGTGTCGCTTAAATACAGGTTTATGGTATCATACTGACACAATAAACTGTCTGATTCTACTTCTCTAGTTACGAAAAGGTTGGGGATTAGCGAGGGTAGACTAGTTGAACCAACAGGGAACCCCAAAGGTGTAAACCCACATGTAGGCCAGGGTAGATTGGGTTGTGTAATGACCTGAGGATTACTACTCATTACCAAAACCTCACCATTTGGAGTAATCCCCATGGCATAAGTGACGAGAGAGCCTGACCCTGAAGGATAATTATTTCTTACCATCATTAGGCCAGGTGGGACAGTAAGGTTTGCTAAATTGTACTGTAATAAATAAAGTCGACCTGAGATATATAGTTTACTCATATCTGGGGAGAATTCAGAAAATTCAGGGTTTGGATCCAGAATTAGCCCATGGTTAATTTGTAAATGAGCTGGGATGGAGATTGTTTGCGCATTGCTAAATACTCCTGTGCTTGTATTGAAGTTGAATATTTCAAAATAAAACCCTGTATCTGGGCAGGAAATATAATACTGGCCATTGGGGGAGAACTTTTTTGTTTTTTTATTCTGGGGTGTCCAAGGGTTGTTATTGCCAATACTGGTAGTTAAAGAAGGTCCGATGTTGGAGTTTGATATTTGGCGAGTAATGTGATAATTCGTATTGCGTCTTCCATAAACAATCCAAAAATCTTTGTTGTTTGCATGACGTGTAATAGCAAAACCGGCATCAATATTGGTATCTAATAAAATGTTTTTTTGCACCACTTCACCTAGGCCATTTTGTTTGTTCATATTGACTATGCTGTAATACAAGTCAAAGGTATCTACGAGCCATGGGTTGCCTCTACGCGCTACATTAAACACATAATACATACTATCACTACAGGGAAAGGGGACAATATTTATACCTTGAGTAGTAACTGACGAAAATAAGCTGTCGCCATTTGCCATTAAGTTATTTTGGTTATTATAGATTCTAGCAGATGCCCTAGCAAATATCATCTGGGAATTAAATGAAGTAAATTGTAAAACACCCTGAGCATTACTAATGCAAGATGAGCCATCCCCCGCTCCACCTGTAGCAATAGGTGTATATGAAATAGGATGAGTGAATGTTGGAGGATTGGAGTTGAAATCTAATAACCAAGAATATCCAGCCCAATTGTTATTTTGCCCTTGCCCCAAAGAGATAAAAGGCAATACACACAAAAGGATATACAGGATGTTTTTCATGGCGATTAACGGTAGCTCAATATATAGAAAAACCTACTAAGAGATAAAACTCCGAGTAGGTTTTTTATTTTAAGGTTTTTTTGCCTTATTCAATGATTAATTTCACATTTTTCATATGGTCATTTTGAACCAATTGCATCGTGTATAACCCTGTTTTTAGTTGGGTTAATTGTAGGGAGGCATGTAAACTACCATTACTAGGTGAAATGGTTTTGCTCCAAAGCAATTGGCCGGTGATAGAATATACTTTCAAAGTCATTGGTTCATCAGTTAAGCCGGTTACATCTACGGTTACATTCCCGTTTGATGGGTTAGGGTAAATCGCAAAAGCAGCTTCATCTAGAGTACCATCGGTAATTCTAATCGTTGCCCCATTGTTTGTACTCGTTGTTTTGTAATACGAAGCCGAAAATTGACTGGAATGGCCTCTCACCAAAAAGCCATCTTCATTACCTTGCCCGGGGGTTGGGTTATGTAAGTTGTTACTGGATGGTAAATTGAGGTCCTCTTTATAACTTCCACCCGTATAAAATTCTTTGGTGCCAAAATTAAATACCACATCATAGGGGATGACATGCGATTGGGAAACGATTCCTTCAAACCATTGATCATCTCCGTTTGAACCGTTGAACTTGGTAGTCCACATTGATTTTATACCCGGTCCGGATAGGTTTCCGGTACCCATGCCGTTGTTTCCGGTTACTTTTGCAAAGTCGCCATCTAACCATCCGGTTACCACATACACATCTTGTGTTACGTTTACGGCTTCTGCGCTGGCTTTGCTAATACTACCATCTACCATATAGGTACCTTCACGGGTTAAATTACTTAAATCAAATTGTGCAATTAATGCCGTGGTGATAGAACTGCTAATGTTTGTATTGCCTGTGCTCCAGCCCGGTACAGCTCCTCTAAAAGTTCCTACGGCAATTAATGGGTAAGACGTACCCGGAGAAGAAATATCAATATCGTTAATACTAGCCTCACCATCGGAACTAATAACCGCTGAAGGTATGGTCATGCTTGTATTGGAGGTTCTTACCATTAGGGCAAAACTTTGATTGCCATAGGCGGTTCCCATAATACTGGCCGAAGATTGCTCTAGATTAATAGCAGCTACTAAACCTGCATTGTCCAATACAAAATCGGCAACGATATTACCTGAATTGTTGTCTGTTAAAATTTGAATAGGGGCCGTTACGGAGACTATGTATCTTTCAATTTTTGCTTGGTTTTGAATTTGACCTCCGAGAAAAAAAGTCCCAAAGCCATTCTCAGATTTACCCGTTGTTAATCGGTCCTGAAAGTCTAGTTGAAAATTTTCATTTTGAGTAAACTCCCCATCTGCGGTATTAAATTCCGTAGCAAACACATCTTTATTTGTCCCAGTATTAGCCGGTGTATGGTCTACACCTAAGCCATCATTCCATGTAAATTCTTGTCCTGGGTCAAAATTATCCCATTTACCAAAAACCACAATACGGGTTTGGTTGTTATCAAAATCAAGGTCAAAAGCTTCTACGTCAAAAGGTATAGGACCATGGTTTTGTAACTGGCTCACCCATTCTAAATCGCCACAATAAGAGTAGCGCGCCACAAAAATACCATTGGGTTGATTTGGGTTAATGGTAGTCAAAGGATGCCCTTCCAATTCAGATTCTACTTCAAATTCGCCCATCACGTATAAGTTACCATTGGCGTCCAATAAGGTACGTTTGATTACATCATTTCGGCTAAACTGGTTGAAGGTGGTTTTTTGCCAGCTCATGTTCAAGGCATAATTAGTGATAATTGAAAAGTTTTCAATGGTTTGACATCCCATATTATTGGTGATGGTTACCGTATAATTACCGTTACACAAATTGTTAAGAGAGGAAGTGGTCGCACTGGTTGAACTCCAGGCATAACTAACCGGTGAATTACTAGATACACTGACAGTTGCTGTGCCGGCACATGCTCCAGGACAGGTGTTGTCAGTGGTGTTAATGGACGTGCTTAATGTGGAGGAACCGATGAAGGCGGTACCCACATAAATTAAGTTACCCATCCAGTCGGCAGTATAAATATTGTAGGTTCCAGGGCCTAAGTTGGTCATGGGGTTTTGCATAGTCATGTACGGAAGTCCACCATTTTTATAAACGGTAAACCCATTAACGGGTCTGCAAGCGGTGGCTGTGATGCTAATGCTGCCATTATTATTACCACAAGTAGCGTCAGTTGTGGTAAGTGTCCAATTACACTGACCATAACCTATTGCAGGTGCAATTAGACTAAGGAATAGGATTGAAAAACAAAGTTTAAGTGTTTTCATTTCAATTAAATTATGAATTAATAGAGCAATATTGCTCTGTTTAAAAATGAAAAGCTTTTAAAATTAAGGATGTATTACTAGTGACTCTTTTTAGGATAAGGGTGAAAAAAATAAGAGCTATTGGAATCGAATGTGGTGGTAGGATTTGTTTGTGAAAATGGTACAAGTGCCATTTTTCGAAAATGTGTCACTTGTGCCATATGTTTTGAAAAATAGCGTCCTAAAAAGTAAATTGGGGTATTGCTTTTGGAGTGAGCGAATGAATAAAAGTAGGATCAAATTCTACCCATAAATTGGCTAAAGCCACAATCATTATTTCTTTTTCTGATTGGCAATTTAATTTGGCTTTTAAGCTGGCTACAATGTTCCTAATGTTGGATACGGAGGTGTGAATGGTATGTGCAATTTTTTTACCATCATGGCCATGACAGAGTAAAATCAATACTTCACTCTCCCGGCTTGTGAGGTGAGGCATGGGGCGTGGACGAACATACGGTGGCACATTATTCCAGTCATGTTCGGTTACAAGGTGATTGACTAAACGCCCGTTGCTTTGGATATTGGCCACTAATTCATTTAGTTGAATGGCCACCGTGTCGTCCGGGGTTATTATTCCAATACATAAGCATTTAAGAATAAAGGGTAGAAACTCCTTGGGTAGATGATTTACAATCATAATAAGGTCTACCGGTGCTTTTGTTTTTAGTTTGGTAGGGCATAATCGATACATCGTGCCATCTACGGGTTTTACAAAAACAAGGTGTTTTTTGTCTGGGTGCAATTCAATAAACTGGTACAGTTCAGACTCTAAATGGCTAATTACACCCACGGAGTGTATCGAGTCTTTTATTTTCTGTTTTAACGTTTGCATTACCTGGATATCGGTACTGATAATGGATATGTAAGTCATAAGTGTAAGTTGAGTCAATAAGCGTGATAAGTGTATCAAATATATAGGGAAAGGGTTAATGTTTTAGTAAAGTAGTGATTTATTTATTTTTTTTTATAATCAGAGTGAATGGGTTCGCATGAATCCTATTCATAGCGGTCTCTACCGAAAAAGAATAGGCGTTTTGAACGCTTTTAATAGAAAACTCGAAAAACTAGATGAATGGAGGGCCATAGCTTAAGAAAGGGATTAATTAAATAGAATATCAACCCGTCTATTTTTTGTTCTACCCTTTTTGGTTTTATTACTGGTTTTGGGTTGCTTGGAACCTACATATTCTATTTTCATTTGAGCGGAGGAAACTCCAGCATTTTTAAGTTGGGTATATATACTTTGAGCTCTTTTTTTGGAAAGTTCCCTATTTTGATCTTCCGGTCCTGAACTATCTGAATGTCCTTGGATAGTAATGCTCCTTTCTGCGGAGGATTCCAAATAGGTTAGGATTTGAACGAGTAATGTGGTTGGAATATGATCTACTAAATAGTGATTGGTGGCAAAGTAGATGGTTTGGGTATTTATTTCGGTCGTGTCTACGGGAACCGGAAGCGTATCCTTTACTGGAACAGGAATGGGATCCGTTTTAGGGAGGCAATTATCCTGACAGTTCGAGTCGGTTTCGAGGTAGCGTAGTTGTATATCGTCTACCAAATAATGCGCATAGGGCGATCCGTTTGCACTTTGGGAAATAGGATATATAAAAGTACTTTCATCGTTCATGAAGTTACCAATAACGATGTAATTTCCACAGGTGTTGGGGTATATCGTATCGCAAAATGTAACCCACTCAGAAGAGGATTCGATCACCTCAAATTTTTGGGTTTGAAAGGAAGGTTCTATCGGAATGAGTGAACGGTTTTTTTGGTGCAAATTGGTGTCACTAAAAGCGATTCCTATCCGATCTACCGCAAATTGATGGTTGCCCGAACGTTTGACCATCATTTTGAAATAGTATTTTTTACACGGGTTAATTGGTGAGTCTAGCTTGGAAATGAGATACTCTCGGTTATTGGAGTCGTTCCCCGAATACAAATAAATTCCGGCATGTCCATTTTCAAAATCAGGGGTTCCTTTAGTGGGGGATGTCCAAACTTCATTTTTTCGATGGGCGCTTAACTCAAAATTGGCATCCTTCACAATGTTGGGTGATTGGTTAAATGAAGATGCCTCCAACTCACACTTGGATGCAGCTTCCACAAACCGTAAAGAGTCGTTTAGTGGAGAGGCTGTTAATTGTACATTATCAATAAAGTAGTAGGCCATTTTTTCGGGGGCTACAAAATCAAAATCAGTTTGTAGATGTGTAAAGCTTTTCGCTAAATCGTGCATGTATTTTCTTTTCATGTTATCCATAGTACCAGCACTATCCACCGGGTTAAGTGGTACCCGACTGGTATAATTGCACTTTTGGAAATTCCCGATAATTAGGAATTGCTCCCCGCCAAGGGCATTATATGTTTTGTGAAAGGGCATCCATCCTACGGTATCGGCTAGAAAGTGG
>CAJXZP010000112.1 GCA_913062955.1 uncultured Flavobacteriales bacterium
TTAATAGGTCCCGCAATTATTTCTGATACCGTTTGCGTTCCCACCATAAAGGTAATAGGAATATTACTTTGAGGAAGCACGCCATTATTTACGACCGTAGCGGCAACCATTTCGGCAGTACCAAATGCTGTACTAGAATTTTCTCTTCCACTGAGTAACATAGAATCAACACTAACTAATACAATATCATTATTAGGGGGTGTAAATTCAAAAGCACCTGGATCAGGAGTAACTCCTCTTGTAATTCCATTAATATCCGTGGATACGGATAAGTTAGCTCCAAGATCATTCAAACCCAAAGCAGATGGAGATAAATCACCATTAGCCGCATCCATAAAACCAAAATTTCCGGTGACAGAGTTTTGATCAAAGGCACCTGAGTTTGCACCTTGCCAGTCTGCTAAGGAAAGATAATCTGAAGAATACCTTCCAATGTTACCATTAGGACAATACAAACCATTATTGTTACAATCTATGGTAGACCCGGTGGCATTAAAATACAATGCATATTTAGCTCCTCCACCAGTTCGGGTAATAGAAACCACATTATTTTTAAACTGAATATTAGATGCCGTTGAGGTTTGATAGAATCCTCTTGTTGCAGAACTTGTACTCGAATTTTGATCCGCTAAGTCAATGGTATTATGATAATACCACACCCCATCACTACTACTATTATAGATAGCATAAATAGTTCCATTACTATTAAATCCATAAATAGCATTGTTTACAACTCTGTTTTCACTCCCTACATTCGCATCATCACTACTATGGTAAATACCATACGCAGCAGAGGTTGAGGTTGTATTTCCTCCGGAATTATTAAAAATTCTATTTTTTCTAATCTCGGTTTTTTGGGTTTTTCCAGTATTATAAATTCCGTAAAATGTAGTAACACTAGTTCTATTGGCTCTACTTATGGAATTTCCTATTACTAAAGCAGAGTCCACTTCATCCAAATAAATCCCATACGATCTGAAATCACTAATTTCATTATTCATAATTGTATTTCCAACACAATCATTCCCCGATCCTTGACCATTTAGATAAATACCCACATAAGGTCCACCAGAAGCACTACCCTTTATAATATTGTTTACAAAAAAACCAGAATTAACATTATTACCATCCGTAGAAATACTTGTAATACTTCCACTTGCGATAATCCCACCTGAATTTGTGGAGGAAGTACTGGTAATAGAACTTAAATCAATCGTACAATTTGAAATTGAAACAGAATCCGACCCGTTCATTAAATGAACACCATATCCATAAGTTGAACTTAATGATTTAATCGTTAAACTATCAATAGTGATATGTTTTGCCCCATCAAAACCGATAATACGTTTATCGGATGAAGTTGCGGAATAATTTAACTCATTTCCATTTCCGTTAATGATCAAAGTATTACTTGAACTTAAACCAGGATAAGCGGTCAAAATTAGTTGCTCATTATAAGGACCTGAACCCGCTACCACATTAACTGTAGTTGGAGATGCAATTCCACAATTTGAAAAATCGGATAATAAACCACTAATAGTTTGATAATTTGTGGCCGTTACTGGAGAATTAGCATCCACGGTATACGTCCCACCCATTCCAGGACAAAGAAAGGAACAGGAAGTATCATTTGATATCACCGCATCCCCCGTCAGAATGGTCCAAGCACAAACATTGGTAGATGCATTGGCAAAGGTGAAATTACCTAATGTAACCTCGGCTGAGCCGCCACATGAAGGAACTGCAATACTCGAACTATATGGCGTTTGAATTACACCATTAATGGACCAACCAACAATATAACTTGTTGCCGTATCTGTTCCATTATTCGTCACCATCACCTTTACCGGATTACTTCCTGCTACTAAAGGGTTACCGGGCGAAGTAATTGAACTAATGCCAATGTCGATTAAGTCCACCGCATACACTGAAAACACCTCTGTATTTTCCAATTCTGGAGAACCACCTGTACTAGCCCCATTATTAGGAGTATTTCCACCATTGTTAGCGAATACAGTACCTATACAAGCGTTTCGAACCTCATAGGTTCCTCCATTCCATCCATCTCCAAATGAATCATATGCTTTGAAGCTATAATTCATTGCCGTATCCAAACACAATAGTTGGTTGACATTAAAGGCTCCTCCATAAGTTGTATTAGATATACTCGGATAGGTACCCGAAGAAACATTTGCAATGGACGTTCCATTTGAATCTTCTACCACCCAGTAGATTTCGCTTCCAAAATTACTTCCAGTAGTAATTTGAATTTCAACTGCGACCTCCCCAGGTGCCGGATTTGTACATTGTGAAAATCCTCGGGGCATACCCACCATGATCACAATAGCTGTTAAACAAAGTATTTTTATTAAGTTAATTTGTTTCATATGTTATCGTTATTAGTTAATAATTAGGCTTCATGTTCAATCTTTTTCATTGGCTATTATATTTTTTAAGTGACAGAATATTTAGCGGGCCAGCATTATTTCCAACCATAATATATGATTGGTTCCCCAACCTCATTTTTTGGATTGATTTAGCATTGGTAGGAATGAAAAAATTCGTTTCTGTTAATGGAACAACCTCAAATCCCGAATTAGAATAGGTAAGCACAAATCCATTGGATGCATCGTACCTAGGGGTTTCAGGCTCTGTATTGAACTGATTTCCTACCCCAATTATTTCTGGAACATCATCACCTGTAACGTCTAGGATCATTAAATCATTTATGCACGATAATTGCGCTTCGATAGGTAGTTCCATGGGAGTATAGCCTCCATCTTCATTACTAATAAAAGCATAAGATGCAAAATCATTTACTTGGTAATGAATTGCATCATTTAGCTTTCGCTCCGTATAAACATCATTTAGTGATGCCTCAGCAAACGATGAAAAAGACGCAAATTTGGTGGTAATAAAAGGCATCTGCTGGGAGGAACATTCTCTTCCTCGAATGGGAACCAATTGTTCTTTATATTTTTTACTTAAAACAATATCATTACTACCATTATCGTCAAAGTCATTCATGAAAATGTGCAAGGGCTTTTCAGCGGTAGGTCCGTATTTATTATTTAGCCCCACATTACCTGCAATAAAATCTGGTTTTCCATCTTTGTTAAAATCATAGCTTTTAAGCGAGTAAAACCAACCCGAAATACGTTCAAAACCCAAATCATCTCTGGGCTTAAAAACTCCATTGGTATTTAAGAAAACCTGAATCGGTTTCCACTCACAGGTTATTATTAAATCAGAATATCCATTGGCATCGATATCTGCCCAAACAAAATCAGTAACCATTCCAATATTCTTCAAATCTGGACCAGCGGTTTTGGTGATATTTTTAAACACCCCATTTTTATTTTCAAGCAAGTAAGATTCCGGAGCTTTGGGATACGCTCCAGGAGAAGTCCGTCCACCTACAAACAAATCCAAGTCACCATCGTTATCAAAATCGTTCGCACTCACCCGCATTCCACTAAACTCCATTTTTGGAAGCGCCTCTTGATCGTAATAAAACCCCCCCTTCTTATCATTTATATACAAACGATCTTGTAATAAATCTGGCCTATTTTCAAATTCAGAACCACCCCCACTTACAATATAAAGGTCCACAAACCCATCATCGTTTGCATCAAAAAAGCAAACTCCTAGATCCTCCATTTCAAAATGACTCACCCAAGGTTGATTTTCAGGAATCATGAACCCACCTTCCGGAGTTTGCTGGTACAAAATGCCTGATTGTTGACTTCCTCCTCCAATAAACAGGTCTTCCAAACCGTCATTATTTACATCGGCTACCGCTGTAAAGGGCCCAAAAGAAGATTGCGAATGTGGCAAAAGAATTTCCTTTTTATATTCATTATACGGATTCTCATAGTGTCGAAAAGAGATCCCCAAACTGGAAGGGTTAATAGGGGTAAATAGGGTTTTATTTTTGACTAAATCAACTTTTGTATACTTGGCAAAATCCGAAGATGGAAATTTCAGGGTTTGATTCACCTTAATACCAGTAGCATAATACACTTCCCCCGTTGGAGTTCTCACCCAAATACTATCCACTATTTCCACTTCATCCAGTCCAAAATGAGCGATTGGTTCACTCGATGAAAAATAACCTCGAGTGGGTGTAATTTCAATTTTTTGTTTGATACCCTGATGCGTAATAACAACCTTTGAATTATTAAGAATAGCTCCTGTATAGTCTCTACATTCCACCTTCAAATAATTCTTATTACTGGTGTTTTCATACAAAGTCACTTCTGCATTTGTATTATTAAAAACCAAATCCACATCTCCGTCATTATCCAGATCTCCATATGCACATCCGTAAGAAAAGCCTGCTTGGGAGAATCCCCAATCATCCGAAACATCCTTAAATTTCAGGTTGCCAATGTTCTGATATAGTTTATTTACCAAAGGAACAGAGGGCATCATGTTATATAACCTTTCCTTTTCAGAATCAGGAATCGAACCATTATTTGCATTTTTTACTCGCGTCATTTCCATTCGGAAATCATTATCTCTAGGATACCTAACAATACCATTACTTATAAGAAGGTCCTTATTTTGATCTTGGTCAAAATCAGAAAACAAAGCGGTCCAACTCCAATCTGTTTTTGAAAGACCGATAGCATTAGAAATATTACTATAGGTTCCATTCCCATTATTTAATTGGAAACTGTTAAACATGTATTGATATGGGAATTTTTTAGATTCAGTCAAATAATTGAACAAATCCAAATTCATAGATGCCATTAGAGTTTTATTTCTATAATGATCTTTAATAGCCATATCCACCACTACTATTTCTGGATTTAGATCATTATTATAATCTGCAACATCGCAACCCATACCGTAAAATGAGATCTGTTTTATTCTTTGTTTAGTTTCATCTCTAAACTTTCCATTGCCTAGATTAATAAACATGAAATCCGGTACTGAATAATCATTCGACACATATATATCTGTTAAACCGTCAGCGTTTAAATCAGCCGTCACTAGTCCCAGTCCATATCCATGTTTCTCAATCCCAGCTTCAATCGTTATATTTTTGAATGTACCATTTCCAAGATTCTCGTACAACTGATTACTAGCCATTGAGCGTATTTGAGGGTCTTGCATTATTTTATCCACCTCGGGAATAGACACTTGCCAAAACGTAGTATGATTCATTAGAAACATATCCAAATCGCCATCTTGATCCATATCGAAAAATGAAGCTTGATTACTCCACCTAGAATCATTTAACCCCATGGATTTGGCTTGGTTGGAAAAAGTTCCATCCTGATTATTTATCCATAATTGATTTCTTCGTTCTTCTGGATTTAAGGAAGGCCCCCCAGCACATACATAAATATCTTGCCACCCATCCTGATTCACATCAGAAATGGTCACCCCGTTGGCCCAAATATTTTTTGTAGAAATACCACTTGAAAGGGTCACATCTTCAAATTGTAAATTTCCTTTATTTAAAAATAATTTACTTTCAACTTGATTTCCACACAAAAAAACATCGGGTAATCCATCATTATTTACATCTGAAATAGAAACGCCACCCCCATTATAAAAATTCTCAAAGGTTAGTACGTTCTCATTTGAGAAAATATTCTCCTGTAACCTATTGGAAAATTGAAGATTAGTTTCTGAAGTTTTTTTTGAAAAAAATAATGGTTTTGACCCAACCTTTGAATCAATGTTTTCGTCTACTGAAGCACACTGGGAAAGGAACATTCCCGTAAAAAACAGTAAGCAGGTATAAATACCTGCTAATATGATAGAAGTTTTTGCTCTCATTTAATACAATTTTTTCTTTACAAAAGCGCCAACTTTTGTAAAGAATACAGCGGTTAAGAAGTAGTTGAATAATTTTGAAGTTTTTCGCTAAATGCTAATCCACAAAATATAAATTATTGTTAAACAATACAATAATTTTTAAAATTGAATTTAAGAGATCATTTATAACCAAAAAGCCCCGTTAGATTTCTAACGGGGCTTTTTGGTTATCATGGAGTTTTGAGTCTACAAGACTATCAATTTACTAAAAACACGACCTTCTTCACTTTTGATTTCTACAAAGAAAGTTCCAGCTGAAAAGTCGGTGATGTCAATAACTGATATTATTGTATTTATACCTGATTGAGAATAAACCAATTTTCCCGCAAGATCTCTTATTACAAGGTCATATTGTTTCACATTTCCAACTTCTATGGTTACGATAGAATGATCAGTCCGTGCTGGATTAGGATATACCTTAATTTCAAAAGGGTTTGAAACATCCTCCATTCCCACCTGAGTAACAGATACACATGTTGAAGTATCGATACAGGTTCCTTCCGTTATTATCACTGCATAATTACCATTCTCCGTAGCCGTATAAGATTGGGATGTCTCACCCGTAATAATGGCATTGTTACTATCACAATTTATCCATTG
>CAJXZP010000113.1 GCA_913062955.1 uncultured Flavobacteriales bacterium
CAACAGGTGCTTTTGGTGGAACAATTTAAAGAATAAAGATGGGCAAAACACCTTCTATTGAGCAAGACGGAACTATTAAAGAAGCTCTTTCAAACGCAATGTTTAGAGTAGAGTTAGAAAATGGTCACGTTATTACGGCTCACATTTCTGGTAAAATGAGAATGCATTACATTAAGATTTTACCAGGAGACAAAGTTAAGGTTGAAATGTCACCTTATGATTTAACGAAAGGAAGAATTACTTATAGATATAAATAAAGACCATGAAGGTTCGAGCATCACTTAAAAAGAGAAGTTCTGATTGCAAGATTGTAAGAAGAAAAGGGCGTCTCTATGTTATCAACAAGAAGAACCCTAAGTTTAAACAAAGACAGGGATAAAAATTTACTAGTATGGCTAGGATAGCAGGAAATGATTTACCCGTTAACAAAAAGGGTAGAATTGGATTAACTTACATTTTTGGAATAGGTCACTCAACGGCAAAACGTTTATTGACTCAACTAGAAATAGATCCTGATCGAAAGATCAGTGATTGGAATGACGATGAGCTAACAAAAGTTAGAGCTTATATTACCGACAATATAAAAGTTGAAGGTAATCTACGTTCTGAAGTTCAGACAAACATTAAACGTTTGATGGACATCGGCTCACAGAGAGGAATTCGTCACAGAGCGGGATTACCGCTTCGTGGACAGCGAACTAAAAATAACTCTCGTACAAGAAAAGGAAAAAGAAAAACTGTTGCGAACAAAAAGAAAGCAACTAAATAATTGTAATTTACTATGGCTAAATCATCTTCAAAAAAGAGAAAAGTTAGAGTTGATGCGATGGGGCAAGTGCACGTTCACTCGTCTTTTAATAACATTATCATCTCTATCACCAATGCGAATGGACAAGTTATATCTTGGTCATCTGCGGGTAAATTAGGATTTAGAGGTTCTAAAAAGAACACTCCTTACGCTGCACAAGTTGCTGCTGAGGATTGTTGTAAAATTGCTTTTGAGGCGGGAATGCGTAAAGCGAAAGCTTACGTAAGAGGTCCAGGAGCAGGTAGAGAATCTGCAATTCGTACAATTCATAACAATGGAATCGAGGTAATTGAAATTATCGATGTAACTCCAATGCCGCATAATGGTTGTCGTCCCCCTAAGAAAAGAAGGGTTTAATTAATTTAGAGAATAGAAAAAGATGGCTAGATATAGAGGACCAAAATCGAAAATCGCTAGGAAGTTCAAAGAACCAATTTTCGGTACCGATAAAGTTTTAGAAAGACGTAATTTTCCTCCAGGACAACATGGTCCTAACAAAAGGAGACCAAAACAATCTGAATATGCAATTCAGTTAGCTGAAAAGCAAAAAGCAAAATACACGTATGGTATCTTAGAAAAGCAATTTTCTAATTTGTTTAAGAAAGCTTCTGCTAAGACCGGTATTACAGGTGAGGTTTTGTTACAATTATGTGAATCTAGATTGGATAACACAGTGTACAGAATGGGTATTTCAACCACTCGTGATGGAGCTCGTCAGTTTGTTTCTCACCGTCACATTACTGTGAATGGTAAAATTGTTAATATTCCTTCTTACCAAATGAAGATTGGGGATATTGTTGCAGTGAGAGAGAAATCAAAGTCTTTAACAGTTATTATTGATTCAGTTAATTCAAACGGTAAATCTTACCCTTGGATTGAGTTTGATAAGGCTTCTTTAGAAGGTAAATTCATGAGTTCTCCTCAAAGAGAAGATATTCCTGAAAATATCAAGGAGCAACTTATTGTTGAATTATATTCTAAATAATAATTAGGTTTTACCTAATAATACCAATTAATTAATATGGCAATTTTAGATTTTCAAAAACCAGACAAAGTGATAATGATCAATTCGGATGACCGTATAGGGACATTTGAATTCAGACCATTAGAACCAGGTTATGGTATCACCGTAGGAAATGCGTTAAGAAGAATCTTATTATCATCTTTAGAGGGGTTTGCAATTACTTCTGCAAAGTTTGATGGTGTTGATCATGAGTTTACGCCTGTTCGTGGAGTGATTGAAGATGTTACTGAAATCATTTTGAATTTAAAACAAGTACGTTTTAAAAGACAAATTGAAGATCAAGATACTGAAAAGTTAATGGTTAAAGTAACGGGTCAAAAGCAAATTACTGCGGGTGACATCGGTAACTTTACTTCTTCTTTCCAAGTTTTAAATCCTGATTTAGTTATTTGCAACATGGATGAATCTGTGAACATGCAAATTGAAATCACTATTGGAAACGGTAGAGGGTATTTGCCAGCGGAAGAACAATCTACAATTAACCATCAGTTAAGTGAAATCGCAATTGATTCCATCTTTACTCCAATCAAAAAAGTAAAGTATGAAATTGAGAACTTCCGGGTAGAACAAAAAACAGATTACGAAAAGCTAATTTTGGAAATTGAAACCGATGGTTCCATTTCTCCAAAGGATGCCTTAAGTGAAGCTGCTAAAATTTTGATTCATCACTTTATGTTGTTCAGCGATGAGAGAATTTCTCTTGAAACTGAAGATAAGTCTGCGGACGATGAGTTTGATGAAACATCATTACACATGCGTCAGTTACTTAAAACTAAATTAGTTGATATGGACCTTTCAGTTAGAGCATTAAATTGTTTGAAAGCTGCAGAGGTATATACGTTAGGTGATTTAGTTCAGTATCAAAGAAATGATTTATTGAAGTTCCGTAATTTTGGAAAGAAATCATTAACTGAACTTGACGAATTGGTAGAGGTGAAGAACCTATCCTTTGGAATGAATGTTCTAAAGTATAAATTAGACAAAGAATAAATTTATAATTGAGGGTTTAGTTATCCTTTATTAAAGATATTAAGATGAGACATAAGAAATCATTTAATCACTTAGGACGTAAAGTTGGTCATCGTAAAGCGATGTTAACGAATATGGCTTGTTCTTTAGTAGAACATAAACGTATTACGACTACAGTGGCAAAAGCGAAAGCTTTAAGAATATTTGTTGAGCCGATTATAACGAAAGCAAAATCAGATTCTATGCATACACGTAGACTGGCTTTTAGATATTTAGGGAACAAATATGCAGTAACAGAATTATTTAATGTTGTTGCACCTAAAATTGGCGATCGTCCAGGTGGATATACACGTATTATCAAAACAGGTTTCCGTTTGGGTGATGCTGCTGAAATGTGTATGATTGAGTTAGTAGATTTCAATGAAATCTATACAACTACTGCTCCTGTTAAGAAAACTCGTAGAAGAAGAGGTGGTAAAACCACTGATGATTCTACTGAAGCTTCTGGAACTGAAGACGTGAAGGCAGAAGATGCTCCAAGTACGGAGAGTAAATCTGAAGAAAAAGAAGACAAAGACAACTAGATATAGATGTTCTAAATCGAATAAAAAAAGGATAGTGATTGAATCGCTATCCTTTTTTTTTGCATAATTTTTTAAGAAGTAGTGTAAAAGGAAGTTAGTTAAGAGGTTCGACTTACCTTTGCAAGAGAAAATTTTAGAGATGAAATACAGCGAAAAATCAAAGGCTATTTTAGTTTTAGAAGACGGCACTGTCTACGAGGGAAAGGCAATTGGATATACCGGGATTACCTCTGGTGAAATTGCTTTTAATACTGGAATGACTGGTTATCAGGAAATATTTACTGACCCTTCATATTACGGTCAAATGTTGGTTATGACCACTCCCCATATTGGAAATTATGGGGTGAATGAAGTGGAAGTGGAATCCGATCAAGTTAATATTTCAGGGTTAATTTGTAATAAGTTTTCTGATATATATTCTAGAGAAGCTGCCACAGTTTCGCTTCAACACTATTTTGAAAGAAATAAACTGGTGGGTATATCTGATATTGATACCCGGTCTTTGGTAAGACATATACGTCAAACTGGTGCCATGAATAGCATCATTTCCAATGACGGAACAAGCGTGGAGGATTTAAAAAAACGGTTACAAACTGTGCCATCTATGGATGGACTCGAATTGGCTTCCAAAGTATCGTGTACCGATCCGTACTTTTTCGGGGATGAAAGTTCTAAGATAAAAGTTATTGTGATGGATTTTGGTGTGAAAACCAATATTCTTAAGTGTTTATCCGAACTTGGATGTTACTTAAAGGTGGTGCCATACAATACAACTTACGAAGAAATGATAAACTGGAATCCAGATGGTTTCATGTTATCCAATGGCCCTGGTGATCCTTCTGCTTTATCGAAAGTGAAGACGGTTGTTGAAACTATTATTGAGAATAATCATCCTACGTTTGGTATCTGTTTGGGGCATCAAATCATGGCCTTGGCCAGTGGTTTAACCACGGTAAAAATGCACAATGGGCATCGTGGGATTAATCATCCGGTTAAAAACCTGGAATCTGGAAAAGGGGAAATCACTTCTCAGAACCATGGTTTTGTGGTGAATAAAGAAGCAGCTGAAAATGCTGAAAATATTGAAATTACACATGTTCATTTGAATGACGGTACCCTTGCCGGAATGAAACGAACGGATAAAAATGCATTTTCTGTACAATATCACCCTGAAGCATCTGCTGGACCGCATGATTCGAGGTATTTGTTTGATGAATTTGTGACTAGAATTATAGCCAATAAACAGAAATAAAATCCTGAAATTATGAGTTTAATTAGTAGTGTTCACGCACGTCAAGTGTTGGATTCTCGTGGAAACCCTACCGTAGAAGTGGAGGTGGTAACCAACCAAGGAGTGATGGGAAGAGCAATTGTTCCATCTGGTGCATCTACCGGTATCCATGAGGCCGTTGAATTACGTGACAATGATAAGGGGGTTTATTTGGGAAAAGGTGTTTTAAAGGCGGTGAATAACGTCAACACTATTCTTAATGAACAATTAAACGGAGCCTATATTTTCGATCAAATTGCTTTGGATAAGCAAATGTTGGAAATTGATGGAACTTCGAATAAAGGAAATATTGGAGCTAACGCTATTTTGGGGGTTTCTTTAGCTGCTGCGCGTGCTGCTGCTGATACTGTTGGCTTACCATTATATAAGTATATTGGAGGTGTTGCTGCGCATACGCTTCCAGTACCGATGATGAACATCTTGAACGGTGGATCCCATGCGGATAACAAAATTGATATTCAGGAGTTTATGATTATGCCTGCTGGGGCACCTTCATTTAGTGAAGGTCTGCGTTGGGGGACTGAAATTTTTCATCATTTGAAAGAGGTTCTTAAATCTAAGGGCTTGTCAACTAATGTGGGTGATGAAGGTGGTTTTGCACCTAATTTGTCTTCGAATGAAGAAGCACTTGAAGTTATACTTCAAGCAATTGAAAAGGCGGGTTACCGCCCAGGTGAAGATGTTTTCTTAGCTTTGGATGCTGCCTCTTCAGAGTTTTATTTGAAGGATGAAAAAAAGTACTATTTCCATAAATCTACCGGTGATAAACTCTCGGCTACGGAAATGGTTGATTTTTACGATAATTGGGCCAAGAAATATCCAATTGTTTCTATTGAAGATGGATTGGACGAAGATGATTGGTCTGGATGGAAATTAATGACTGAAAAAATGGGTGACCGTGTTCAGTTGGTGGGAGATGATTTATTTGTGACTAACACCAACAGATTGAAGAAAGGCATCGATGAGGATATTGCAAATTCAATTTTAATTAAAGTAAATCAAATTGGTACTTTAACAGAAACGATAGCAGCAGTAGATATGGCTCATAGAAATGCGTATACTTCAGTAATGAGTCACAGATCTGGTGAAACGGAGGATACCACTATTGCAGATTTATCCGTGGCATTAAATACAGGGCAAATCAAAACAGGTTCCGCTTCTAGAACGGATAGAATCGCAAAGTATAATCAATTATTAAGAATTGAAGAAGAGTTGGGTAATCAAGCCTATTACGTAGGAAAAGATTTAAAATTCCTATGATAAATATGCTTGTTTAAAGCGCTTTGAGGTGGTACTTTTGCAAGAAGTAAATTGACGATAATAGATACATAAAGAAAGAGACGAAAAATGGCAGAGAAAGTAGAGATAAAATATGACGGAAAAAGTTTTGAACTTCCAATTATAGAAGGGACTGAAAATGAAAGAGCTATTGATATTGCTAAGTTAAGAGCTGAAACCGGATTGGTAACTCTTGACTTTGGATATAAAAATACCGGTTCAACAACAAGTAAGATCACTTATTTAGATGGAGAAAATGGTATTTTAAGATATAGAGGTTACAATATTGATGAGTTAGCTGAAAAGGCTAGTTTTCTAGAAGTTGCTTTTTTGCTTATTTACGGATACCTGCCGAAGGAAAAAGAATTTACGGAATGGGCTAATTCAATTAAGCATCATACATTAATTCATGAGGATTTTCGTAAGATTTTTGAAGGTTTCCCTTCGA
>CAJXZP010000114.1 GCA_913062955.1 uncultured Flavobacteriales bacterium
GAAATTTTGGCATGACATAGTGTGACATCACAAATTTTTATTGTGACAAATGATGTGACACAAGGCTATTTTGCAAATGTATTTAGGTGATTTAGAAGGTTTTGAGTTCCTGTTAAGTGGAGTTTCTCTTTTAGGCGTTGTTTTCTTTTACGTACAGAGTCGGGTGAGATATTTAAAATTTGGGAAATCTCTTTAGCGTTAAAGTCGAGTAGTAAAAAGGCCATTAACCGAAGATCATTGGATGTTAAATTGGGGTATTTTTCATGAATTCGTTTAAAAAAATCTGTATTTACCCGTTCAAAGTAAATTTTAAAATCCTCCCAGTTTTGTTCTACATTATGGTCTCTTCGTAATTGCTGTTTTAACTTGGAGACATTTTGATTTAGATTATGGTTATCAAATTTTTCCACATCATCTACTACCGAACCGATGGTTTCTAGGATTTGATTTTTATTATCAATAAGCAGTGTTTTTGAAACCAATTCGTAATTAATTGTTTCAATTTTTTGTTTTAACTCTTTGTTTTTTGATTTGGCAATTTGGAGCTTTTCCTTGTGCATCGTTTTTTCTTCCAGATGTTGCTTTTCTTTGAATCTAGAAACTTTGGTCCGCATCCGTAAAATTACAGCTAGCAGTACGATGATGATGAGGAGCCCAACTAAAATGACACGAACTAATAGGGTTCTTTTTTTAGCGTTCTGGGAAAAAATTTCAAATTCTCTTTGCTTCAATTCAAATTGATGCTTGGCCTTACTTTGAGCAATCCAATTGTTTTTTTCAAGTGAAATGATGGAATCTTTTATTTCAATTAATTCTAATAATAACGCATTTGCTCCGGCATCATTGTTTAATTTGTTTTGCAAATCAGCTAGCCATAATAGGGCGTGCGAAGCGGAGGCTAAATCATTGTTTTGTAACGCCAATTCATAGGCATTTTCTAAGTTGTCCAGCGCTTCCTCGTATTGCTGTAAAAACAGATTGGTTCGTCCAATATTAATTCCCACTTGTATGTGATCCCTGGGGTGCCTGGTTTCTAAATTATCTCTACTCAAATAGTAAAACTCGAGTGCCTCAGGATAGTTGGAGTCTGCGTTTTGGATATTACCCAAATTGACATAAATAGCAAATAATCCTACGGTTGAATTAAGTTCTTTCAATAGGATCTTAGCCCGGTTTAAATGACTTTGAGCGAGGCTAAAATGTCCAACTTCGATCTCTTGACTACTTAAATTTATCAGATTCTTAGCCATCTTTGTGGAGTCATTTAGTAAGATGCTGATGGCTAACGCTTTCTCCATGACCGATCGGGCCTCTAATGGGTGATTGGTACTTGCATAAATAATCCCAATGTTATTATTGAGTGTGTTTTGGATATGGAGTAATTCTTCCTTTTCGGCCCAATCTAAAGCCAAATAATAGTAATGTAAGGCAGAGTCAGGTTCGTTTAGGTAGTAAAAAAGATTTCCAATATTATTAGTGGCTAAAATGCCTAATTCCGTTGAGTCTACCCCAATAGCTCTCACTATAGCGTAGTCTAAATAGGTTCTTGAAAGGCTATATTCGCCTTCTTGCATGAGTTTTATTCCCTCGTTTAATAGTTCTCTACCCGATAATATCTCTATTCCTGTGAGTGTAGGTCCTGTGTTTTGATCCACGTTTGTTTGTCCAGATACCGAGAGGTAACAAAGAAGACAAAGGAGCCCTAAAAGATGCCTTTTTACAAGGATTGTGGTTATTGTTAATTGGAAATTGGAATTCAATTTATGATTTGTTGATCCAGACAAAGTTAAGGTTATTGGTCAAAATAAATTTTATCTTGCGTATTCCAATAAGAATCCAATGAGGTTAACTATTTAGAAAGCAGTTTGGGCTTTTAATTTGTTCTGTTGACCTATTTCAGTTCCTTGGATTTATGGGGAAAAGGCATGAAACGAAGATCGTGCTTTAATGGGGGATTCTTTTACGATTCATGAAAATTTGAGAAATGCACATTCTATTTGAATATTATAAAACCCCGGTAGGCGAACTTAAATTAGGTTCGTATCAGGAGAAGTTGGTTTTGGCGGATTGGCGGTACCGTAAAATGCGGAATAGTATTGACCAACGGTTGATGAAGGCCCTGAATGCAGAGTTTGAAGAAGGGAATTCTAGGGTGATGAATGAAACCAAACAGCAATTGGCTGACTATTTTGAAGGTATAAGAGAAAATTTTGATATTCCTTTAAAATTAGTGGGAACTAAATTTCAGATATCTGTTTGGGAACAACTGCAAAAAATTCCTTTCGGAAAAAGCAATTCTTACCTACAGCTTTCAAAGGATTTGGGAAATGAAAAGGCTATCCGGGCGGTGGCCTCCGCTAATGGCGCAAATGGGATTTCTATTCTAGTGCCGTGTCATCGAATAATTGGGGCTAACAATGATTTGGTAGGTTATGCGGGTGGAATACCTGCAAAAAGGAAATTGTTGCAACTTGAAAATAAGAACTTTGATCGGCAACTTTCTATTTTTTAAATTTTTATACCATCACACTCATTCAAAGTGTACATTTGATTTCAAACCAAATTTCATGACTAAAAACATACTTAATTTAATTTCTTTTGTTCTTTTATTCTTTTGCTTTTCAATAGCAAAGGCTCAGTATACCACTAAAAAGGTGAAGACAAAACATCAAGCTTATACGGATAGTTTGAAAGCGGTTGAATACGATCGTGTACTACCTATTTGGGGAGCTGGAGCGTATAAACAAGGTTTTGATATTCCATATCCACTGGGTGTAATGGCTAATTATATTTGGATGACGCAAGGGATTACCATTGATAATATGCAGTTGGGATTGAAAACGGATACACGTGAGTTTCCTCTTACTGACGTTGATTTTATTGAGTTTGGCGAAAATACAAATACCTCTTATTCCATGAATATTCGACCGGATATTTGGGTGTTGCCATTTTTAAACGTGTATGGTTTGTTTGGAGCCGGTAGAACCACTACGGAGGTAAATTTGGTGGCTCCCGTTAAAATGACCTCCGTGGTAGAACAAAGTATAAAAACAGCTGGTTTTGGAGTAATGGGAGCAGGAGGAATTGGACCCGTTTGGATTTCAGTAGATGCTAATTTCACTTGGAATAAACCAGAATTACTGGAGGATCCAACGCAAGTGAATGTTTTGGGTATGCGGATCGGACATAGCTTTGTGTTTAAAGAAAGACCCGATCGAAATATTAATGTGTGGGTAGGGGGTATGCGCGTGCATATGGCAACTGAAACCCGAGGTTCTATTACGTTAAAAGATGCGTTACCTCAAGAAACGTGGGATCGAAAAGATGAAATTGTAGCAGGTTATTATGATTGGTATGAGAATGAAGCCACTACCAAACAAAAAATTATTGCAGATCAATCACTGACTCCAATTGTAGAAAGAATTGATGCCAGAGATGGGGATGCCGTGATTGCCTATGGAATGGATAAACAAACCAAACAATTATGGAATGGAATTGTAGGTGGGCAGTATCAGATGAATAAAGCCTGGCAATTACGGACTGAATTTGGGATTATTGGAGATAGACAATCGTATTTAGTTTCTTTAAATTACCGATTCTTGGGTCCAAGGAAAAAAGGGTAAATGAGGGGTGTATTTTCGGTGCTCTTATTACTATTATATTATTTCCCCTCTTTTAGTCAAGCAGGAAATGAAGATTCAAAAAAGAAAAATTTACTTACCGGGACTTTTGGATATACGTTTGTTCCTAAAGGTGCCGAAGAAGGAGCTACTAGTGTGGAAGGTGTATTTGTTCCAAGTATTGGAATAGATTATTTCCGAAGAGTTCACCCGAAATGGGAAATTGGAACCATGATTGATTTTGAATTAAGTAACTACCTTATTTTCGAAAAACAATTGAATCGTCATAAAGCATTAGTGATTACCGCTATTACGGCTTACAATCTTTCTGAAAACTGGACTGTTTTTGCAGGAGGTGGGATAGAGTTAGAGAGACATAAAAATATTTTTGTGGGTCGGCTAGGTGGAGAGTATGCCTTTAAGTTAAAAAAGGATTGGGTTTTAGCTCCAGGGGCCTTTTATGATATTAAAGAAAGCTATGATACCTGGGCTATTTCAATCGCCTTTGGACGAGAATTCTAAATTTAATAACCTAAAACACTAATTCTAATAGTATCCTTTTTGTAATTTTACTTGTAATCAAATAAATCTATTTTATGCTAAAATTTAACTTTCAAAAGAAAGGGCTGATTCTTGCGGCCGGATTAGGGGCAATGATGTTCGGCTTCCATGGGGAATCATTGGCTCAAAAAAATAAACAACCTAATATTCTGGTGATTTGGGGAGACGATATTGGACAATCCAATATTAGTGCCTATACCCATGGTCTAGTTGGGTATCAAACCCCAAATATTGATCGATTAGGTAAGGAAGGGATGATGTTTACCGATTATTATTCGGAACAAAGTTGTACTGCGGGTCGTTCTTCGTTTATAATGGGACAAAGCGTGTATCGTACGGGGTTAAGTAAAGTTGGAATGCCTGGTGCAAAAGAGGGAATCTCCGAATTGGATCCAACTATTGCTGAACTGTTAAAACCATTAGGCTATAGAACGGGTCAGTTTGGAAAGAACCATTTAGGCGATAGGGATGAGCACCTACCTACCAATCATGGGTTTGATGAGTTTTTTGGGAATTTATACCATCTAAATGCAGAAGAAGAGCCAGAATTGGCGGATTATCCAGATCCGGAAAAATACCCGAATTTTAGAAAAAATTATGGCCCTAGAGGGGTGATTCATTCTACCGTTGATGGCCCCATAAAAGATACCGGTCCATTAACCAAAAAAAGAATGGAAACAATTGACGATGAGTCTATTGATGCCGCAAAGAAGTTTATCACCGCAGCGGTGAAATCTGGAGAACCATTTTTTGTTTGGTGGAATGGAACACGTATGCATTTCAGAACGCATGTAAAAGAAGAATTAAGAGGGATTTCTGGACAGAATGAATATGGCGATGGTATGCTGGAGCACGATATGCACGTAGGTCAATTACTTGATTTATTGGACGAATTGGGCGTGACGGATAATACTATTGTTCAGTACGGAACGGATAATGGACCTCATAAAAACAGCTGGCCGGATGCGGGTGTAAATCCTTTTAGAGGAGAAAAAAACACCAACTGGGAAGGGGGATGGAGAACACCGTCTTTTATCCGTTGGCCAAACCATATTAAAGCAGGGTCTATCTCGAATGAAATCATGTCAGGGATGGATTGGTTACCTACTTATTTAGCAGCAGCTGGTCAAGATGATGTAAAAGAGAAACTTTTAAAAGGGTATACAATTGGAGATAAAACATATAAGGTTCACCTAGATGGTTACAATTTCCTTCCTTACCTTACAGGTGAAGTAGATAAAGGGCCTCGTATCGAGTTGTTCTATTTTTCGGATGATGGCGACTTAATGTCTTTACGTTACAATGATTGGAAATTATGTTTTATGGAACAAAGATCTCAAGGAACTTTACAAACATGGGCTGAACCATTTACGGTATTGCGTTTACCTATGATTTATAACCTGAGAAGAGATCCCTACGAGTTCGCAACGGTTACTTCAAATACCTATTACGATTGGTTGATGGATCATGCATTTCTTTTAGTGCCAGCCCAAGATATTGTAGGTAAATTTTTAATGACGTTTAAGGAATATCCTCCACGTATGAAAGCAGCTAGTTTCAATCTAGATCAAGTCATGGAAAAATTGAAGACTCCAGCCAGTAATTAAATGGAGGAGCTACCAATTAGTAATTAATTTTCATAAAAAGCCGAATTTTATATTCGGCTTTTTTTTGTTTAATAATAGCGCATTTCAATACATAAGAACTGGACTCCCTTTCTGTGTTGTAGGCCACTATTGCTGAACAAAAAGCAACCTATGTTGACAAAAGTTGCAAACCCAGTACGGGCACTTATTACCATTGGAATGATTCGTTATTTTAAACGAAAAGATGGGGTGTAAATAGTCTTACTTTTATAGGAAATAAAAAATATGGAAAAGGATATGACTAAAAAATATCTAAAGGAGGA
>CAJXZP010000115.1 GCA_913062955.1 uncultured Flavobacteriales bacterium
CAAAATGCGTTGATTTCCCCTTATAAAACCAACGGCCGGGGATTAATGATTCGATTGGTTAACCGAAATGACGATCAATTAATTAATGTCAATGCGAGTATGATTCTTTCCTGGTTGGACGATAATAACGCAAAGAAATCCCGAAGATTTAAGAAATTGGATTTAGAAATAGCACATATTGATATGCTCGTTTCAAGTTGGACGATCGTTCATCCCATTTCTGATTCAAGCCCAATGAATGGTTGGGATCAAGAAATGTTGAAAGAACTCAATATTGAAGTGTATCTACAAGTGGATGCCTACGATCAAACCTACTCCCAACAAATTCATACACGAACTTCATTTAAGTTTGATGAAATTATTTGGGGAGCCAAATTCAGGTCCATTCTTGGATCTAACGCAAAGGGAGAAGCCATCTTAAAACTAGATGAGTTTAACGATTACGATTTAATGCCTTTATCTTAAGATTTCACCGTGTTTCAAAAGAATTATTTTTACCTCGTACACATCCAGTATTTGGGATTCCGCCTACATGGCTGGGCCAAACAACCCGGATTAAAAACGGTTCATAGCCTGATTGATAAAACCATGCGTTTTGCTTTGGGACATACGAATTTTAAAACTATGGGTACGAGTAGAACGGATGCCATGGTATCGGCAAATCATAGTGCATTTGAATTGTTTTTAAATACCGAATTGGATGATTTGGATGCCTTTCTAGAAGTGTTTAATAAAAATCTACCTTCCGATATTAGAGCCCTTCGGGTACAAGAAGTGGATGAAACATTCAACATTATTAAAACGGCTAAAACCAAACATTACGAATACTTATTTGCCTACGGCAAAAAGGCACATCCTATGAGTGCGGCAGTCATGAGTTTTATTCAATCCGATTTGGATATCGCATTAATGCAAAAAGGAGCCGAGATGTTTTTAGGGAAACACAATTTTGGAACGTTTGTCACCAAGCCAAAAGAGCAGACTCAGTTTGAACGAGAGATCTTAATATCCGAAATCATTCCGAACTCGAAATACACGGCTAATTTCTTTCCCGAAGTAAGTTACATCTACCGAATCAGCTCCCGAGGTTTTATGCGTAATCAAGTACGTTTAATGATGGGTCAATTGATTCTGCTAGGCCAAAATGAAATCACTTTAGCTGATTTGGAACGAATGTTAGAGAAAAGACAAGAACACCCCCTTATGACCATTGCTCCGGCTTCTGGTTTGGTGTTGGAAAGAATTGACTTTGATATGTAAGTCGATCCCAACATTCCAATTTATTAAAGGACACAAAAACGCCTAATTAACCCATAAAAAAAGCCGCAATAAGCGGCTTTTTTTTGGGGATGTGGTATGCAGTAATGTTTTAATGTTTGTAGGTAAATGTTAGCGTAGTATTTTGCTCTAACATGTCATCGTATTCTATGGCTTCTAATACTAATTCATTCACAGATAAAGCAATTAATTTCATTTCTAATACCTCGTTGTTCTCGGTAATAACAATTTTAGAATCGTTGTTCTTTAATGACCAAGTACCTTTTTCCTGAATCTGAGTAATGCTTCCTTCATACACCAGTGCTCCTGCATCTCTACTGACTGAATAGTCGGAATTAAACATCATCAAATCATCTTTATCTGCCTCATCCATTAAGGAATACATATCCATTGGTCCAGTGGGTAAACCCATATCCATGGTGGCCGATTTTAAGACCCATCCACCGGAAGAAAGTAAACTTGTTTTTGAAACAGAATTTGAACTTGAAGCGTTTGCCTCTTTGCTACAAGATTCTAAAGTTGATAAGAATGCCAATGCAAAAATTCCGATTAACGCTGAAAGTATTTTTGTAGTTTTCATAAATGTTGATTTATCTGTTGCAAACATACAAGCAGAGTTTCATTCTCAGAATTATTTGGTCACAAATTATAACTATTTGGTCACAGTTTAATTTAGAGCCAATTAGTTAAGAAAACCGGTGTATAAATAAAAGATGCACTCCCCTTTTGTATCTGCAATAATTTCTCAATTTTGCATCCATTCAATATTGATGTATATGTACTACATACCAAGAAATTTTACGATTCTTTCTTTTATAGGTTTATTTATTGTTTACCTCATCGGAATCATTGTTCCCGACCTGATGGAAGTAGATGCAGCTCAATACGCATCTATAAGTATGGAAATGGCCAAGACCAACAGTTTTTTGGAAGTATTCCACTTGCAAAATAACTATTTGGACAAGCCTCCCTTATTATTCTGGTTAGGCGCTCTTTTCATGAAGTTCTTTGGGTTCAATCATTTGGCTTACCGGCTACCTACTTTTCTAACCACCATTTTAGCTACCTATGCCACCTATGGTTTAGGAAAAAGAATTTACAATAATAACGTAGGGATAATGGCCGCTCTAGTGATGAGCAGTTGCCAAGTGTATATTTTACACAATCACGATGTACGGACGGATACCTTACTTACCAATTTCGTAATCATTGCAATTTGGCAGGGTGTTGCCTACTTGCAAACCAAATCAACATCTCATTTTATTTGGGCATTTGTTGCCGTAGGATTTGCCATGTTGGCCAAAGGACCCATTGGAGCTGTAGTTCCAGTTATGGCTCTTGGAACCCAATTAATATATCAAAGAAGTTGGTCTAATTTATTTAATTGGCGATGGTTATTAGGAATAGGAATCGTTTTATTGGTGTTGACCCCCATGATGTATGGTTTATATCTTCAATTTGACTCCGACCCCACGGCCTCGGTAAATGGAAGAACTGGAGTATCCGGTTTACGCTTCTTCTTTTGGGAACAAAGTTTTGGACGAATAACGGGCGAAAATGTATGGCAGGATGATTCTTCCTATTTTTTCTTTACCCATAATTATTTATGGGAATTTTTACCCTGGTCATTAATAGGTATAGCTGGAATATTTGTCAAACTCAAACAATTGGTGAAAGACAAATTCCGACCCAATGTACATAATGAAATGTACACCCTTGGTGGGTTTATCTTCCCTTTTATAGCGTTATCCACCTCCCATTACAAGTTACCCCATTACATCATGGTAATTATGCCTTTGGCAGCTATTTTCACTGCCGCATACATAGATACTATTCTGAAAAAGACCGACCAGAAGGAATACAATACCTTTAAGTGGATACAGTTAGTATTTTCCTTTTTAATTGGTTTTTTAGCCCTGACAATTATTTACTGGATATTCCCCGAAACAAATGCCATTTGGTGGTTAATTCCATTATTCATATTCAGTGGTACCCTGTATATGGTAACGCAAAATAATAAAGTGGTTAAAATAATGGGGCCCTCTATTCTAGCATTAGTTTTAATGAATACCTTAATGAATGGTTTCTTCTACCCTGAATTAAACACCTATCAATCGGGAAAAATTACTGCCGAATGGATTAATAAGAATCATATTACGAAGGAGCAGTTTCGTTTCTTTGACAAACATTACCATAACACTTATTTCTATAGCAACGAATACGAATACAAACTCACGAATTTGCAACAAATAATGCGGCTTACAGAATCCCAGGATCTATATGTCTACACCAGTGATCAGGGATTAAGCAAACTCAAGAATGCGGGGATCACTTATCATATTATTGAGGAGGTATTTAATTTCCCAAATGCCGAGTTAACCACCGAATTTTTAAATCCAAAAACGCGTAAGCATGCCCTTCAAGAAAGATATATTGTCAAAATAGAAAAGCAACACTAAAAAAAGAGCGCTCCATGGAGCGCTCTTTTACTTTAAAATCATCTGAATTTATTTAACCAAATCCATTTCCTTTACTAGGTGTCCAGCACCAGCGTATTTGTCTACAATAAATAACACGTAGCGAATATCCACCATAATATTTCTACATATCTCTGGGTCATACATAATGTCACTCATGGTACTTTCCCAGGTACGGTCAAAGTTCAGTCCGACCAACTCACCCTTTGCATTTAAGGCCGGACTACCTGAGTTTCCCCCGGTAGTATGATTAGTTGCCGTGTAACATACATGCATCCTATTATTAGAATCTGCATACGCTCCAAAGTCCTTTGCTTCATACAAATCCATCAACTTTTGAGGCACATTAAACTCATAACTATCCGTATCCCTTTTTTGAGCAATACCTTCCATAGTAGTGTAATATTTATACACCATTCCATCTACGGGCTCACTTCCAGTTACCTTTCCGTAAGATAAACGCAAGGAGAAGTTCGCATCCGGATAATAGTTTTTATAATTGGGTAAAACGGCCATTAAGCCCGCCATATATACCCGTTGAATACTATCTACTTGAGCTCCCCCTTTTTTATAGAATGGGGAAACCACTCTACCATAGGTGGCTTGTAAATCTGTGGAGATCACAAATGCGGGATCCTTTTTCATTTTACCGGCCGATTTTTTCCCATAAGTATCCAGGAACTTGAACAACGATTCTTTATTTGAAAAAATTGAATTTTCATATACCTGAGAAGATGTTTTTTGCGCTTGCAAAGGGGTATTGGTTCCAAACATATGGTAAACCGTTGAAGGAACTAAACTCGTTGTTATAGAGACCAAATACTCCGGTATCATTTGAGCCATTAGTTTTTCATCCACACCCGCATCGAAATCTTCAAAATACGCCTCCGAAGATTCTTTTAATTTTTCAATTAACTCTATCCGTTCTTCTAAGGGGATGGTTTCATCAGATAATTTTCTAAAACGTTGTGAGAAACGTAAAATCTCTGGCCCATAATAGAAAACTTCGATATACATACTTCGAGCCAACGAATAGGTTTTAAAATTTTTATACTCTGTAGCATAAGCATCCAAGACACCCTGGTACTTTTTAAAATCCTGATTGCTATTAACCGCATTATTAAACGCCTTTTCAACCGCCAATTTTTTAGCCATGGCATCGGTTTTTTCAAGGCCTAGAATCTGCCCTTTGTATTTTTTCCATGCATTCGAGATACGGGATTGCTTCGCTGCATATTGGATATTTAACTGTGCACTTGAACGCATAGCCTCATTAATAATGCCTAAAGAAATATCACGCATTCTGATTTTTGATGGGTTTTCTTCCTGAATAATAAAGGTAACCGCAGAAGAAGGTAAATACTCATTGGTACGCGCGGGAAAACCGAAAACCATCGAAAAATCATTTTCTGCGATCCCAGCTAAACTTACCGGGAAATGATGATTAGGAGTATAAGGAACGTTTTCTACGGAATAATCGGCTGGTTTATTGTCTTTATCCGCATAAATCCTAAACATCGAAAAATCACCTGTATGTCTAGGCCACACCCAGTTATCCGTATCAAAGCCAAATTTACCAATCGAAGAAGGAGGGGCACCCACCAACCGTACATCGGTATAGGTTTCGGTAATAAAAAGAAAGTATTGGTTGCCGTGATAAAACGGTTTGATGTCCGCTCCAAAGCCCTTATTTTCTTTCACTACATTTTTAATAGAGTCGATGCGAAGGGCAATTAACCTTTGTCTATCTGCTTCTGGGGTTTGAATTGTAATTCCTTCCAA
>CAJXZP010000116.1 GCA_913062955.1 uncultured Flavobacteriales bacterium
AGCATCCGAAACAGTAACAAATACCGTTTGAGCGCTACTTACGGTTAAGTTAGAATCTTGTGTACCGTTACTCCAGTAATACGTACCATTCGAAATTCCAGTTTCTAATATCAAGGAATCATTTTCACAAATGTTAGAATCTAGTAATTGTACTGTTTCTTGGTTGGTAATTGTAAACAGAGTACTTGCTGTACCACAAAGACCACTCACCAAAAGGGTATAGGTACCAGGGGTAACTACTAAGTATTTATTACCGTACTCAGTGTTGTTCCAAATAACAGTATCAAAATAAAATTGCGATAATACCATGGTATCACCTGTACATAAAACATCATGAACAGAACTACTTATATTGGAAACAGGATAAAATTCATCCGCACCAATACAAGGTAGTTGATGACGGGTATCTCCTTCAAAATCAGTTGGTAGTCCAACTAAATAAATTCCTTTTCCGAAAAGCGAATCGGTACAGACTTTTAAAGAAGCAGTGTCACTAAAAATATCTGAAACGTTTAAAGAATTAGAGTCATACCCCGTGGCCATTTGCCAATCAAACATGGAGGTTTGAGAACTTCCGTTATAACCCACATTACCATTGGGTGCACTAATGTTATTGTAATCCATTTCAAGAACAGGTGACCCATTTAAATAAACACCATACCCTGCACCAATATGCTGAAACACGTTGTTTTTAAATTTATTATATCCACCATTTGTAGCATACAATGCTCTAGATGATGATCTTGTACTTTCCATAAAAACCGAATTATGAGAAAAATCTACAAATAAATTATTGTTTACATATAAACCATAATACCCGTTGGTAGCTGGCATATACACCCGGTTATTAAAAACGGCCATAAACGAATTTAAATTTCCCGAACAGTTGTTTAAATACATACCGTATCTTGGCCAAGTATTACTTCCTTCAATGAAGTTGTTACTTATCTCACCACCTACCAACTGATTAAAATAGAATGCATAGGCAGAAGAATAGGAGGAATTGGATGAAACATTGTTTCCTGAAATTTGAACACCTTCTTGGTAATAAATATAAGCTGCTCGATAATAATTATTCATGAAAACATTGTTCAGAAAAACATTATTTTTCCCTTTGTTAGCAGAATTACCAACAAAATACATCCCATAACTACCATTTAAAAAGGTGTTATTTTCAAAGGTCCAGTTATCGGTTCCCGGTCCATATATATAGGTAATGGATTTATTCGAAGATGAAGTTGTAGAGAGCGGACCTTCAAATACACAATCGCTAAAAGATATATGGTGATTATTTCCAGAGGTAGGGGTTGTAATTACACGAGAATATGTAGTCCCAAGGCCCTGAAACGTCATGTTTTCAAATGAAAAATAAGAGGCTCCTTCAAAATTAACTACATAATTATTAGCCGATCCAGAACTTGCGTAATTTAAAATTACATTCGCAGCTATGCCAGATTGAGATCGAAACGTAACCGTATTAGTAGCCGACATGCCATAGAAATTTGACAATTTGATTTGCTCTAAATAAGAGCCATCAACTGCCCCTATTATTGTAGGTCCACAAATCCCGAAACTATCCATAGCATTGATGGCTTCCGTAAAGCTAAGGAAATCACCACCACCTAAAGAATCAATAACATATGTTCCAGCCAACGCAGGCATGAACGAAGCCATTGCCGAGTCATTACTTAAATCAGAATCTGCCACCGCATTTGGCCATTTGGTCCAAACAGAAACATTGGTGTTTCCAGATGGCATGGTTAAGGTATCTAAAGTGATAACAGTCTCAGTATTTCCAGTACCCAAAAATGTATCCAATGGTATATTAAACCAAGAAGAATCCTGTGTCCCATTTACATCCCAAACCACCATAAAACTATCTATTTGATTAGTTCCATAATTGGAAACTTTTACACTGATTGAGTCCAAACCACCTGAACAATATACCCCGGGTGACTCAATACTCGTCAGGGCAATATCATTTGGTAAAGAAGATGCTGGTAAATAGGTAACGGATCCACAAAATTGTCGTGGGCTATTTGTTGGGGTAGGAACATTTCCTCCATACCCCGTATTTGGACCACTGGTTATGGTGGTAAATGCATCCGTCCAGGTTGTAGGGTTTGAGGTGCTATATGTTTGATACCTCACACTTTGCCCGCCAACGTAGAAACCATAAGTTCCAGGCGCTAATAAAAGTGGACTTGATAATGTTAATTGCGTTATAGCGGGGTTTCCAGATGAAGCTGTTCCCGTTGCAGAACCAGATTGTATTAAAGTCCACCCGTTGGCTACATTGATGTTGGGAGATCCATTAATAGCTGTGTTATTCATCCATATCACATATGTGCTATTAATTGAAGTAAAGGCCTGTCCGATTTCGGTTAACAAAATTGGAGCCGTCACAGTCAGGTTAAATGTTGACCCAGAAGAACCATTGTTTCCAGTCAGAGGTGGGATGGTAGAATTTGTAAATTGAGCCTGTACATTAATAAATGAAACAGTTAATAGCATCAACAAACCCAACACGGATTTTGACACATAAGATAATTGTGATTTTGAAATCATAATAAAATTAATTAGTTGATAAATTTGGGTTGAACATGAAATTTTGTGTTTAGGTATGACCATCTTTTTGGAATTATTTTGTTATCAAACGTCTCTGACAACTGGGTTCGTACTGAAATGGAAGTCAACCTTAAAAACAAGGTCAATGCTCTCATTAAATCAGCCCTTCTCGGAAGTGAATTTGTTTTCATTGAAAAATTTTAATTGATAATTTACTGCCTAATTACCCAGTAATGAAGGTTTTCTATTTTATTGAAAATAAAAAACTCTTTACAAATTACAAGGGGTATTTAGTCTGACAAATGTATTCGGATGGTCAATTGAAGCCGTCACCCATAAAGGTGGATTATCAATGGAGGGCATCACCCATTTGGGTGACTTGTACTAAAACAGCAGGTTTTATGGCGTTTTTCGAAAATTACTTGCTCTTTTTTACTCGTAGGGCATCTGACTTGCCTTTTTTACAGCCTGTGTACGATTTTTAACATCTAATTTATCGTAAATTTTAAGCAAGTGGGTTTTTATTGTATTTACCGAAACAAATAACGTTTCTGCTATTTCTTTGTTTGTTTTTCCCATTTTCAACTCATTTAATACCATGAGTTCCCTTTGGGTTAATGGAGTTTCAATAAATTCATTAACGTCTTGATTTGACAAATTGGAAATAATTTCAGGATGTTCAATATTGGCATATTCCCCAACTCTTTCCCTTAGTAGATCTAATTCTTTTATTTGAAGATTTATCTGATGATTTAATCCCAAAAGTTTTTGATTCTTTTGCCTTTTAAAAATGTTACCAATTAATACGCCAATTACAATCAAAAAAACAATAATAGTGCTTAACGAAAAAATCCAAAAAGTATTTAGTTTCCGTTCTGATTCTAAAAGCAAAACATCCTGATTCCTGGCAATTAACTCCTTTTCTTTTAACTCTAAAAGATAGGATGTCTCTTGGTTTAATAGTTTCTGCTCCAGGTTGTTGCTTGCAATACTGTCCTTCAGATTCCGATAAATTTTAAACATCTTTAGAGCTTGCTTAAAATCTTGCTTTTCCTCATATAAAACACTTAGTTGATGCGTGGCATTCCTTAAATACGTAGTTGCGTTAATTCTTTTTGCAGCGGAATAACTATTTTGGGCATGTCCCACTGCAGCGTCTAGATCACCCATGCTTTGGCTTAACCTTGATAGACCTAATGAAGACTGGGCAATTCCATTAAAAAACTGAATATTTTCTGACTGGTTGTTTGCGTTTTGTAACACAATCATTGCTGTATCCAAATCACCCATTTTATGATACAATTCCCCAATGGTTATAAGACAACCTATTATCCCAGGTACATCTTCAATTTCCAAGGAAATTTCATATGAAATATATTGGTACTCTAAAGCCAAATCATTCTTTCCTTGGCTCGCATAAATAACTCCAATATTTGCATACGAATTTGCAATCCCATACCGGTATTCGGCTTTTTCGCGTAATTCCAAACTCCTATTATAGTAACTTAAAGCTTTTGCAAAATCCCCTTGAGTAGAAAAAACAAAACCGATATTGTTTAGCGCCCGGGCGATGTCGAGTTCGCTCTTCATTTCTTCATAGATTTTAAGGCTTTTGTAATAATTCTCCAGTGCCTGTTCAATTTTCCCAATATGACGATAGGTTACGCCCAAATTATTTAAAGTATTTGCGATTTTTGACTTTAATTTTAAATCCCGCCTTATCTCCAAGGCACGGTGTAAGTAGCTAAGACCTTTAACAGTCTTTCCGTCTTCCGTTAAAGCAATTCCCAAATTATTTAACAACGTTGAAATTCTTGTACTATCGTTAGTTAATTCAGCTAGGTGGAGTGCCTCTTTAATTTTTATTATACCTAAACCTTTTTCTCCCCTTTTACACAATAGATTTCCTTGACTACTTAAGGTTATTGATAATGCTTTTAAATAGAAATTACTGGAATTTTGTTGGTTATCACCATCTAGATAGGTATTGCTCCGAATAAATATTAGGTTATTATACCTTTCCCAATTGGGATTAGATAATTCATGAGTTATTTTTATCAAGACCACTATTTCATCCGTATCATGTTTTTGTTGGTGATATTCAGATAAAAGGGAGTCCAAAAGAATCTTATCAGAATTCGTAAACTCGCTAAGGTTTAGAGAGTCCACTAAATAAAAAGTCGGATCCCCATAATTCTGTGAATAGGTTCTATTGATACCCATTGCCATTAACCAAATAATTGTCAATACGTATTTTAATGATTTCCAACTCCCCATATTCACACTCAATTTTTATTTTTCACAGCCTTTTCAAGTACCACTAAAGCCTTCCCAATGGTTATTTGTTTTAACGCTTGGACAGCGTTTCGCTTTACTTCTTAGTAGAAGCCGAAGATATACATAACCCTTGAAAGCTTAAATGTTTCAGAACCTTTGCATTCATTCCAATATCTTTATTTTGCAAAAGTAATTTCATATCTAAATGGTTTTATCACCCATATGGGTGATTAGTAATTAGAATAAAAGTGCGTGTAAGTTTTGAATACAATTCAAGGATTCACAAAATATACTATTGTGAATCGTTTACGTTAGCTCATTGTTTTACAAAAAAGAGATGCTATTATTAAATTTCGCCAGTATACTTTTCATGAATAACGAAATTCAATTAGACGAAAATTTAGAGGGAATGGAAAAATATGTGGCGGAATTAAGTAAGGAGTTTTTTGAGAAGCTAAAACAGGCTTATCCTAATTTAACCCCAA
>CAJXZP010000117.1 GCA_913062955.1 uncultured Flavobacteriales bacterium
CACCAAGGTGTCCTTTACTTGTTCAATGATGTTTTCAAATAGTTTGGGATCTAGATTACCTGTCGGACGAGAAAACATTTTTAATCCGCTGGGACATTCGGGGCAGCCCAAATTACATGCGGTAGTGGGTTCTATACTCATGCTTATAGGCATTCCCCATTGCAATGGTTTTCGAGTAATGCGAGAGGCATAATACCCAGAAATCAATTGAAGCCCATTGACTAATTTTTTGAGGGTCAGTTTCTGAAATAGTAGCTTTCTGTCTTGCATTAAATTGATTTGACACAAATGTATAATTATATTGTTCGGAGTGGAATCCATTTCCGAATCGGTAATAATAAGTTTATGAATAATATAGAGGTATAAAAGGATTGGGGAGAAGTATAATATTTCGTAATCGAACACTATAAAAAAGGAAAGACGAGTGGCATGAATTGCGGGTTCATTAAACTACTGCACATGATTTTGCGGTTACTTTTGCCGCATGAAAAAATTAGATTTTAGTTCGAGAGCAGTCCAAGTTTTCACCTTGATTTTTTTATCATTGATTTGGGGGAGTTCGTTTATTTTAATGAAACGTGGATTGGAGTCTTATCCTCCACAAGAAATCGCTGCATTACGCTTGTTTTTGGTGTTTGTCGTGTTATTTCCGAGTACGATCAAACATTTTAAAGTTTTAAAACCGTCTAATCGGTGGGCGTTTTTGTCGGTAGGTGTATTTGGAAGTGCCATTCCTTATTTTTTGTTTGTAATGGCACAAACAGAAATAAGTAGTTCTTTAAGCGGTATTTTAAATTCATTAACACCTTTGTTTACCCTTATTTTTGCCATAGCCTTTTTTAAACAAAAAATTAGGCCCATCAGTATGGTTGGGGTTAGCTTAGGTTTAATAGGGGCCATTGGGTTAATTTACTTCTCTGCCGAACATGAATTGGCAAAGAGTTTCACAGTGTATATGTTACTCCCTATTATCGCTTCGGCTTGTTATGGGATTAATGTAAATATCATTAAATCTAAATTACAAAACATTGATCCAGTAGCCGTAACCGCCTTGTCATTTGCCTTAATTGGCCCTGTGGGAGGGGTGTATTTATTTGGGTTTAGTGATTTTGTAACACACTTTCAAGAACCAAATGGGCTCCAAAGTTTTGGCTATATTTCCATTTTGGCGGTAGCTGGAACTGCTCTGGCTGTTTTGATATTTAATATGTTGATTAAAGAAACCACCGCTTTGTTTGCTTCGTCTGTGACCTATTTAATTCCTATTGTAGCTATTATTTGGGGTGTAGTGGATGGGGAAGAATTCAATGTCACTCAATTGCTATTTGCTGGATTAATTTTAGGAGGGATTAGCCTTATAAAAAGCAAGAAAAAAGCGGATTAAATAAATGGCTATTGGGCTACAGAAGTTTGTTAAATTTGCAATCACAAATAAAGAAAGTATGACAACAGGAACAATTAAGACCGCAAAGGGCGACATGAAAGTAGAATTCTACGATAATGATGCACCTAATACAGTAGCCAACTTTGTGAAATTAGCAAAAGATGGGTATTACAATGGGTTAAATTTTCACCGTGTAATTCCAGATTTCGTAATTCAAGGTGGATGCCCAGATGGAACTGGAGCTGGTGGCCCAGGTTACAAAATTGATTGTGAATTAAAAGGTGATAACCAATTTCATGATAAAGGAGTATTATCCATGGCGCATGCAGGGAAAAACACAGGTGGTTCTCAGTTTTTTGTTTGCCATAGCAGAAACAATACGTCTCATTTAGATCGTGTGCATACTTGTTTTGGAAAGGTAACTGCCGGTTTGGAAGTAATTGATGCCATTCAACCTGGAGATAAAATTATTGAGATAGTGATCGATTAGCTCTTCTCAAAATACGATAAAAGGAAACCAGAACATTTTGTTCTGGTTTTTTTATGTTCTAAAATGTGATTTGCAACCATTGGTAATCGGCAATTACCGTTGGTAAAATTTGGGCTGATAATCAGAAATGGAACCCAACCCATCGGACTACTAGGTCGTTTGAGTTTGTTTACAAACAAATTCAACATTTTATGAAAAAAATTTATCTTTTAACGTTAGGTGTGGTGGCTTCTGCAGCTTCATTTGCGCAAACAACTTTAGAATCGGAGATTGTTCCGACTATTGAAACACAAGAAATTATGCCAGTAAGAGGTCTTGCAGTATCTTCTCTAAGAGGAAGTGCAAACTGTATTGATACGGTAGATTATGCTTTGTATAGATCTTTAAATGCAGCAAATCAAATCACTTATGCAACGGTGACTCTTGAAGATTCAGCCACTTCTATTAAAGGTATGGGTTTGTTTTTCCCGAAGGAAGGTACTCAAAACTTTACTATGTCAGGTTTTGAATTACAGGCCGTTGGCCTAAGAGCGGATGGGATGCCATCTCAAACTATCGTAAGTGTATACGCTGCTGGAGTAGATTCTCTTCCAGTAGGTTTACCATTAACTACTCAAACCATTTCTGTGGATACGACTACTTCAGGTAATTTTTCTGACAGATACATGATTCATACTTTTGCTCCTATCAATGTGACCACTTCTATTGTTGTTACTGTTGAGTCCGGTTCTCCGATAGATTCTTTGAATATTTTTACTGGTGGAGTACTAACAGGATCTTTTGATGGATATCCTACTTCTCTTTCTTTGGGAGGGAATTGGTTAAGACCAAAAGGAACGGCACAAATTGGAGAAATTATTCCAAGATTTCACCCTATTATTTCTTATGAGGCAACTAATACTTTGGTGTCAAGTGTAGTAAACCTTTCTGGACCTAATGAATCGGTTGTATTTACTTCAACCTACCCGGAAATTGGACGTTCAATTTTAGCATTTTCTGGGTTGTTACAAGATAACAATACAGCAGCTATTGATTTTGGTGACGGATCTGGAATGTTAAATCCATCTATTTCTGAAACACATACATATGTGGATGAAACTCAACGCTACATAGTGGTACTGACCGATTCAATCGCGTTGTATCAAAATAACGTTGGTGTATGTGTCGTAACGGAAACATTAATAATTAATGAGCCATTAGGTGTGAATGATTTAAATGGAAAAGAAATCAATGCATTTGTATCTGAGGGTGTTATTCGCGTTCAAAATGCAGAAGGTTTAGTGACTATTTATAGCATCACCGGTGCCGTAGTTAAGAAAGCATACGTTTCTGCAAATTCGGAAACTATCGATGTATCTGATCTAAATGAAGGAATCTATATTCTTTCCGTAAATGATCATGCATTCAAGCTTAAATTTTAAGCAAGGGTAACTTATTGAAAAGCTCGGTACTTCGGTGTCGGGCTTTTTTTTGTGGGTTAAAATCAAAGTTTCCTAGTTAACTGAGGGCTTTAAATATATCCTCTTTGTTAAAGGGTTTTTCTAGGTAGTTTTCAATGAGTTTGTTTTTGAGGGCAGAAAGCACATCCTGATTCTTATGAAACCCGGTGAGAATATGGAAAATTATTTTCGGGTAGTTTTTCTTCGCCAATTTAATAAATTCAATTCCGTTCATTCCAGGCATATGAAAATCGCTAATTACATGATCAATGTCAGTAATTTTTTCCATTAATTTTAACGCATCTGTAGCGGAGGTGCTGGTATATACCTTATGGTCTTTTCTCAAAATGTAGGTAAGGATGGCTAAATTGATAGGTTCATCATCCACGCAAAGAATAGTGTTTTTCGGTTTCATTGATTTTTACCTTTTAAAGTTTAGAGTCACCTGACAGCCTTCTCCTTTAACAGATTGATAGATGATCGTACCACGGTGTTTATTTACAATGTTATAGGAGATCGACATTCCTAAACCGGTTCCTGAACCTGGAGGTTTGGTGGTGAAAAAGGGATCGGTTACTTTATGGATATTTGATGGATCTATTCCTTCACCGTCATCTATAATTTCAATGCTAATTTTTTCTGCGCTTACCTTACTCCTAATATGGATCTGTCCATGGTCTTTAATGGCTTGTTCCGAATTGTTTAAAATATTGAGTATTACTTGATGCAACTCTCCTTCATTACCTATAATATTTGCGGGTTTTGAGTCGTAATCTTTCGTGATGTCAATTTTAAATTTTAGTTGATGCTGCAACACCGTTAAGCAATTATCAATTATTTCATGAAGATTGCAATTTTCGTTATCTCCTTTGGTATTTCTACTAAATCGATTGAGGCTAGAGATAATTCTGGAGGTTCTCCTAACCCCTTCATCGATCATATCAGATAGTTCTTTTAATTCTTCGAGTTTTGATTCCTCTGTAATATTTTCTTGAATGAACTGACTAATGGCAAAATTACCTCCCTGAATAAAATTAAGGGGGTTATTTATTTCATGAGCAATCCCTGCCGAAAGAATCCCTACCGTAGCCATTTTCTCGGACTGGACCAGTTTGGATTGTGTCTCCTTTAGTTTATCCAAGGCTAACTCTAATTCCTTATTTCTTTTGGCTTGCTCTAAAGCAAGGTTGAGTTCAAAATTACTTTTTTGTAATGCTACTTTGGTAATTTCTAACTTACGGTTTTGCTCCATAGCCGCTTTCTCCGCATTTTTTCTTTGAGTAATATCTATGACCACTCCTCGAATTCCAATGGTTTTATTTTGAACTTGAATTAAATTCATATATACCTAGAAAAGATTTAATTAAGCTTCTAGCTTGTTGCAAGCATTTTTTTGATTGAGCCAATAGCCTTTGCTGGGTTTAGTCCTTTTGGACAAGAACTTGTACAGTTCATTATAGTATGACACCTATACAATTTAAGTTTGTCGGCTACCATCTTTAATCTTTCTTTTTTTTCTTCATCTCTACTGTCATTAATCCATCTATAAGCTTGAAGAAGAACTGCTGGACCTAAATATTTATCTCCATTCCACCAATAACTTGGGCAAGATGTTGAACAACATGCACACATAATACATTCATAAGCGCCATCAAGTTTTGCTCTATCTTCTTGGGATTGATAAATTTCTGTTGTTTCTTTTTTGGAATTATTTTTTAGCCAAGGTTCAATAGATTGATACTGTTTATACAAACCATCTAAATCACCAATTAAATCTCTTTTAACTTTCAAGTGCGGTAGCGGATATATGTCTATATCTCCATCAATTTCCGAATGTGGAGTTGTGCACGCTAAACCATT
>CAJXZP010000118.1 GCA_913062955.1 uncultured Flavobacteriales bacterium
GAAACCGCCCAATTGGCAGCCGAACTATCTATCACATCCCAATTGGAACCCGATAACTTCGTAATGGTAATAACCAACTCTCCATTTGTAGGCACAAATGCTTCCAAACTAAAATCCACGCCATGTAATTCCGTTGCTTCTATAAATAGAATATTCGGACCGTATAAGGTGGTATCCCCATAGGTATACTCCGTGGTTTCGGTAGTCGTTTCGCTTGGGGTACACGACACAAGCCCCATAAGAGTCACATGGAAGATGAAAAGAAATAAGAAGCGCATTTGCAAATAATTTGGGTCAAATCTATACGCACATACGCCAATGTTAAACCGAAAGTTTATTCATTTAACAAATGATAGCCGGTAATGTTAAAAGCACAAAAAATAAGGCGAATCCTTTTAATCGTTAATCACCATCTACAGGGGTTTCCCGTATTCCTTCAACTCCATATTATCCCCATCAAATACAGCATAGGTAAAGTCTACCACCCAATCACCTAGGTTAATATAGTGAGAATTATTACCCAGGTCCATATCCATGGCGTAATGCCTATGTCCAAAAACAAAATAATCACGGTGTTGTTCCTTCAACTCTTCCTTGACGTACAGAACTAACCATTCTTTATCTTCTCCATGGTAGGTTTTGTCTTCGGTTGCATTTTTAGCACGACTACTTCTAGAAAAGTAATTGGCGAGTCCGACTCCAAAATTGGGATGTAAACGGGCAAAGCACCATTGCATTAATGGATTGGCAAAAAAGGCTTTGATTTTCTTGTACCAGAAATCACCAGGCCCCAGACCATCTCCATGACCAATCAAAAAGGATTTACCATTTATCGTGGTTTCTATCGGATCACTATACAGTACGACCCCACATTCTTTGACTAAGTAATCAAAGGTCCACATATCATGATTTCCTTTAAAGAAATATACGGGAATTCCGCTATCGGTTATTTCCGCTATTTTGCCTAAAACTCGGGTAAAACCACGAGGTACCACACTTGCATACTCGAACCAAAAATCAAATAAATCACCCAACAAGTAAATAGCAGCGGCATCTTGTTTGGCTTCATCTAGCCAATTCACAAAATGCTTTTCACGCTTCAAGCTTGAGTCAAAATCGGGAACACCCAAATGCTGATCAGAAGCGAAATAAACTTTTTTACCTGTAGGAATATTCATTCAGATTAATCTTGATCGGCTGCAAACCATTCGGCATACGAAGAATTAGTTTCCCGTAAAAGCGCGGAATGCAAGTGGATATGTGTGGGTAAATTTTCGGTAATGATCGCCACCATATGTTCCAATAGCTTTTCAGCAGTAGGCTGATAAGGCACCAACATTAGACGCGGATTGTTTTCTTTGGTAATGATTCCTAGAAAACGAGAATTATCACGTAATACTAATGCATGATCAAATATATCCACCACATGGGTTTTTACAATCGCTTTTAAGTCCGAAAAGTCAATGACCATTCCATCTTTAGGAGTCCCCGGTGCATCTATGGGAGCTCCAATAAAGGTAACCCGTAACCCATAGGTATGTCCATGAATATTATGACATTTACCATCATGATCATCCAAGGCATGTGCCATTTCAAAATCAAATTCTTTACTTACTCTAATGATCATGATGCGTTGGCGTTTTTAGCTAAAGCGGCATCTACAAAATCGAATGTAGAAAGGATATCTGGTTTTCCATTAACAATGGCCACATCATGCTCAAAGTGAGCGGATGGTTTCCCATCTCTAGACACAATAGACCAACCATCATCTAATTGTTTTACACGCCAATCATCCATATTAATCATTGGCTCGATAGCCAATACTAAACCATTCTTTAATTTCTTCCCTTTACCTGCGCGTCCATAATTAGGCACTTGTGGATCTTCATGCATCACTCTACCCAATCCGTGTCCCACTAGATCACGGACGACACCGTATCCATGATCTTCGGCATGTTTTTGAATCGCATAACCAATATCACCTAATCTTTTACCGGCATGCATTTGTTCAATTCCTAAATACAAAGATTCTTTGGTGACCCGTAACAAGTCTTTTACTTCTTGCGAAACTTCCCCAATGGCAAATGAATAGGCATGATCGCCATAAAAACCATTTTTTATCGCACCACAATCCACAGAAAGCACATCTCCATCACGTAACTCAATTGCTCCGGGGATACCGTGAACCACATGTTCGTTTAACGAAGTACATAAGGTATTTGGAAAATCATATAATCCCAAAAAACCAGGAATGGCTCCTTGATCCCGAATGTATTCTTCCGCCATTTTATCGAGTTGAAGTGGTGTTACTCCAGGACCAATATGCTCTGCAATAATTCCTAGGGTACGAGAAACTACTTGCGCACTTTCGCGCATCAATTCAATTTCCTCTAGTGATTTGTAGTGTATCATTAACTTAATTCTTTGTGTTTGGTTGGAGGCGGGAGTTGGAAACTATAGACTCCCTGTTAAAACTTTACATTTTCAAGAAGGAAAACAATCTTCTTTTTGGTGCTTTTTTTAACGGAAGGGCATCCTCTCCTTCAATAACTTGGTAAATGGATCCCCAACCCATAAACCCACCTACATTTCTATCATCAATAAAAATATCGGCATTGATTTTTCGAGAACCTCTACCGGAGAATTCTTCTTCGGCAAATTCTTTGTTAACGGCATAGAATTCTATCCCATGTTTTTTGCAAAACGCAACCGCTTCCTGCAACGATTTCCCCGAACGAACCGTCCACAGGATTAACCGATGACCCTTTGCCTCTAACATTTTCAAAGTCTCAAAGGCAAACGGCATTGGCTTTCCAATCTTTGGATAGGCATCTTCGGCAATAGTACCGTCAAAATCAACCGCTATGGTAAGCATTTTATCAAACATCCTGCAAAATTATTGTTTATTATGTAGGTGGCCAAGGTTTTGGGTTTAATGATGCAGTGCTGAACAACATTTTACCTATCCCTATCCACAAAATAAATTGAATAGGATAGCGTTTAGGTTCGTAAATGCAATTCCTAAGACTAGGAAATACTGATTTTTTAATGGATATAAATGTCTGCAACTTCAAGCGTCAAAACCATGAGATCAGATTAAGAAATAATACCTACTTCTTTTTTACAGCTGGAAACGAAAACCAATCCTAATAATAAGAACAGGAATAAACATTTTTCAATCCCTTTGTAAATCCGTTTATTTTGCAAGTCAAATTCTAACGAATTGCCTTTTAAAACTCCTTTGGGGTTTTCCCCTTCGCCAAGGGGGAATTTAAATAATGAATTCTCCATAGTTACTTGATTTTTACAACGTTACAAACATTCGAAAGATCAACACTTCATACAATGAACATGGGTTAAGGAAATACTTCGGACTTCGGTCTCCCAACCCCACTTAATAATAAATAGTATCCGTAAAGGTTTCAAAAGCACCTACATATACGCTATCTACTTTGACAAACCACTCTCCGTTTTTGGTGTAGTTAAGGCCATATCTAAAGAATAGATCTCCTCTTATTAAAGAACCATCTGGATTTGTACTAGCTGAAAATGGACCTAAACCTTTAAATATCCGATCCCCCCCCCCAAAATAATCGATTGATGAAGAATAGGGCAACCTCATATAATATAGTGAATCACCAACCATAGGACTAGTACTTAAAAAGTTTCCCGCAAACCAAGCTTTTGGATACATTTCGAATTTTACATTAGAAGTAGTTCCTACCGGATAATACGTTAAATACCCTGTAACGTTATTCAAACTACTGGAATGAAAGGTCCATCCCTCTTTTCGTAAATACACCCATGCATCTGCTTCATTGGGTAATTCGATGCGGAACTCACCATTTGCATTGGTAAATGTAGAATCTAAATGGCTTGGGGTAAAACTCACCTCGTTTTCTATCACCACCGTTACGCCTTCAATGGGTTTTTGGGTACCTACGTTGATTACTCTTCCTTCTACAATAACATTGCCTACTTCTTTTTTGCAGCTGGAAACGGAAACCAATCCTAATAATAAGAATAGGAATAAACATTTTTCAATCCCCTTATAAATCGATTTATTTTGCAAGTCAAATTCTAACGAATTGCCTTTTAAAACTCCTTTGGGGTTTTCCCCTTCGCCAAGGAGGGATTTAAATAATGAATTTTCCATAGTTGCTTGATTTTTACAACGTTGCGAACGCACTCAAGATCAACACTTCACACAATGAACATGGGTTAAGGAAATACTTCAGTCTTCGGACTTCGGTCTCCCAACACCACTCAATAATAAATAGTATCCGTAAAGGTTTCAAAAGCACCTACATACACACTATCTACTTTTACAAACCATTCTCCGTTTTTGGTGTAGTTAAGGCCATATCTAAAGAATAGATCTCCTCTGATTAAGGATCCACTATTTCCTGCACTTGCTTTATGAGGACCTAAACCAGTACGAAGCTTATCCCCCCCCCCTTGATAATCAATTGATCCAAAATAAGTTAGGCGATTGTAATATAACGAATCATAATTAGACGGACTTGTACTTAAAAACCTTCCATCGAACCAAGCATCCGGGTACATTTCCAATTTTACATTTGAAGTAGTTCCCACTGGGTAGTAGGTTAAATAGCCCGTTACATTGTTTAAGCTACTGGAGTGAAAGGTCCAACCGTCTTTACGTAGGTAAACCCATGCATCTTCTTCGTTAGGGAGTTCAATTCTAAATTCACCATTTGCATTGGTAAATGTAGAGTCCATATGGCTGGGTGTAAAACTCACCTCGTTTTCTATCACCACCGTTACCCCTTCAATAGGTTGTTGGGTACCTACATTAATTACTCGACCCTCTACAATTACGTTGCCCACTTCTTTTTTGCAGCTGGAGAAGGAAATTAAACAAATCGCTACCAAAACACCTAAAAGTTTCATAGTATAAGAATTAATTAGAAGGTAAATTTCTGAAATGATTTTATCCAAAACAATGAACCTTGGTCAAGAAAATACTTCAGTCTTCGAACTTCGGTCTCCCAACCCCACTTAATAATAAATAGTATCCGTAAAGGTTTCAAAAGCACCTACATATACGCTATCTA
>CAJXZP010000119.1 GCA_913062955.1 uncultured Flavobacteriales bacterium
ATGATCGGTATGAGAAACAACTTTAACCGTAACTTCATCCTCCTTATCCATGCCGGAAATGCCATAGTAGTAGTTTCCAATTCCTCGTATATTTTCCTTTTGTAACGTACCGAAAACGTAATAACCGAAATGATATTTCACATCTCCATTCCTTTTTTTAATTTCCAGTATTAATTCTGAATCACCCGTTTCATAGGTCATATCCGCCACCAACATAATCCAGTTTACTTTTGAAAAATCATGAATAGTATCTTGGGTCAAAATCAACACGTCCTTTTGTTCTGAAGCCTGAATATCCATCTCAAAATATTCTTTTGAAATAGAATGTAATTTCTGATTTTCTAAAAAAATTGGTTCGTTTCTAAAATACATTCCTCTGAATTTTTTCTCCGTTCCTAAACCAATGGTTTTAAACTTATCAAAAGTCATTTCTTGCCAATCCATAATATAATTCTGGTATTGAAAGGTTTGAATCACATTGACTGGAATTAACCCAAACAGGACAACAAACGCCATAAGGTGCCAGATCCATTTATTTAATTGTCTGAGAAATATTCCTAAAAGAATCGCAAATACTATATAATACTCAATCATGGGTCGCGATCCATAACTGGCGCCATAAAACCACGACCACCAGGAAGACAGGACATACGTCACTAGGGAAAGTATAAACACCATACTCATGAGTTGGTATTTACTTTTCCTACATGCAAATAAGCCACCTATTAAAGAAATCAGAAGCAGTGGAGTATGAACAAAGGCCCCTTTTCTTGCACTAAAAAGGAAATCAAAAAACGCTGGATTTGTGAAATTGAACCCTTCATTTTCATAGCCCCAAATAAAGAATTGCTCCGTTTGGATATACCAGATAATAGGGACCATACTTAAGACTAAAAAGAAACTCCCTAAGGAATAAATTAAAGCTAATTTATGAATCGAAAATACGTCCTTAACAAAAACCCAAAACTCATCAAAGGATTTAAAAGAAAGAAAAGGAATCAAAATGGCCATTAGGTTCACGGGTCGTACGATGGTAATTAACCCTAACAAAAAGCCGAAAATCAAAGCCTCTTTTAGGCGTCTTTTTTCAATAAACAATATCCCAAAGTACACCATTGCATTCACCAAAGCGAAAGAATATACATGCGTAAAAGAAGGATCGTATTGCACATAATTAAGCAAGGGCGTAGCTAAGGAAAATAATAACTGTATTCCGAAAATAAGATGTTTTTGGACCTTGAATTTTTCCAGCACCTTTCGTAGAAAAAGCAATCCAATAAAAAGATATAGTATGGCAGAAAAAAAAATGGATTTCTGATAGGGTAAGCTATACCCATCCGCAGGATACTCTGAATTTAATGCGTAAAGGTGTGCCCCCAAGAAAAATGGCATCCATAAAACAGCCACCCCCGGAAAGTATTTATCCACTTGACGGCCATTAACCGTCTTTAAATACCCAGAACTATACGCATGATGGTCATAATACTTCGTAATTAAAGTATCGGTGTATCCAAAGTTTAAATCGTGGTAAATAAAAGTGGCAGGTAAGTAATCGTAATAGCCTTTACCATCCGCTTTAATAACTACTTCTTGATTACCCAAATAGTTATTTATGACAAGTAGTACCGTTATGACTACCAGCAATTCTGTGATCCAATGGAAATACTTACCCAAAAGAGATTCTTATTAAATAGACATTTCAGGAATTTCACCTTCGATAATCAAATCCCCCTCGGTGGCATTTCTCACCTCTTCTACCGAAACCCCTGGAGCACGCTCCATCAGTTGAAATCCGCCCGCTACAATATCCAATACGGCTAAATTGGTGACAATTCTTTTTACGCAACCTACACCTGTTAATGGAAGGGTGCAATTTTTTAAAATCTTAGACTCACCCTTTTTATTGGTATGCATCATGGCCACAATAATATTATCGGCACTTGCTACCAAATCCATCGCTCCACCCATTCCTTTTACCATCCGATTAGGAATTTTCCAGTTTGCGATATCCCCATTTTGAGCTACCTCCATAGCTCCCAAAACCGTTAATTGCACATGTTGTCCTCGAATCATTGCAAAACTTGTAGCGGAATCAAAATAGGCTGCTCCAGGTAAATTAGTAATGGTTTGTTTACCCGCATTAATTAGGTCGGCATCCTCTTCTCCCTCAAAAGGAAACGGGCCCATACCCAGAATTCCATTTTCAGACTGAAACTCTACGTTTATTCCTGTAGGGATGTAATTAGCTACTAAAGTTGGAATTCCAATCCCTAAATTCACATACCAACCATTTCTGAGTTCCTGTGCAATTCTTTTTGCGATTCCAATTTTATCTAGTGCCATAGTACTAATATTTCAATTTTCTCAAATTTAACGATCTATCCAAGCTGTCTCCATCATCGAACCTTCGTGAATTTCTGCTAATTTACATTGAATTTGCGGAAAAACATGGTGTTCTTTATTGGGATTATAAATGTAGGTAACAAACCGTGCTACATTCTTTGGAAATGGTGGTAAATACACCTTTATTTTCCAATCCTTTTTGTTCATCCAGTTTTCTGACACCCGACTAAAACTATACTTATTGGTGTACACTTCTACGCCATTGGAGTCAAAAACGGAGCTAATTATTAACAAGTGCATAATCTCCGAAGAAGCTTCTACATCTACATTAAAATACATCGCCATGGGTTTACCAATCCAATCCGATCCCTTAAAATCAAAAATATTGGTATATTCATTTTCAATTTTCACATTTCGTAGAATAGTATCTCTTTTCACTAATTCCACATTGGGGAATTTCTGTTTTAATAAAGATTGACCCGAAACGGAGTCATAGTCAACCATCGTAAACCTTTCTAGGTTTAAGAAGTCCGTTTGATTAGAATCAACTAAAACATAATCAGCCCATTCGTTTGGATGTTCTATACTATTAATAGTGCTTGGGTAATACCCCTGATCCAATTGTTGGTAGGCCCAAATATAGGAGCGTAAATTAGACGCATTTACAGTTGGAGGGAAATCATTATTTGACCCCAGTCGAACTTCTTCCACAAAGCGCTGAGGTAGATGTTCATATATCCAAAATTTTGAATAGGTAATATTCATGGACAAAATAAGGTGAATTGGAAAAAATGCTAATAAACATAAGGAGGCCCTCCAAATTTTATTATTTCTGCTAATTGGCAAAAATACCAACGAAAAAATAAGCAGTATAAAAAGATGAATAACCGCTCGATCTGATGGGTATTTTACGTCCAATAAAAAATGTTGTAAAAAAATAGCCATCAACGAAAAGAGGAATGTGAATACAAAAATATTTGTTTGCACCCATAAAGAACCCCAACCTTTCCTTCGTATATAAAACCCATAAACAGCTATTACACAAATCAATGAAGCAATCCACACCCATGAATACCCGCGACTTGTAAGCAACAAATCAGCAAGAAGACGAAGGGAGAGCATTACAGAATGATGACCATAATAAAGCAACCCTCTTTCTTTCAGTAAAAACACATAATATATCAATGGTACTAATGGAGCAATAAACGTAAAAAACCACCGAATAGAAATTTTCACTATATCACTTTTATACTGACGTAATTGAACGATCCATACCCATCCATAGATTATCATTACCGTAACGATTACGGATAAACTTGCCAAAGAACTAAGTAATCCAAATAGGCTAATCCACAAAGCCTTTTTTTTAGAGGGCTTTGAGGTATAACGAAAAGTAAGTAATAAAGTACATAGCAAAAGGGATATGGACAAACCATAACCTCTTGACAACCCAAATAGTTCAATAAAATACGGGGTGCTTATTAACGGCAAAACTAGCATCCACCTTTTTAGTTTCGAGTCTAAATGATCTGAAAACTGGCCCAAAACAAAGACGAATGGAACAAATGCGAACCAACTTACCATTCGAATTACGAAGCTAGAATGTCCAAAAACACGGGTTAATATGGCTTCTAAAGCCGAATTAAGAAAATGATTATTGGCATCCCAATGGCTCCAAGGAGGAATAAAGGTAGCATCTCGTATATATGTAAAATAAGTGAACACCTCATCATGGACTAATGGCACAAATGCTGTACGAAGCCCTAAATACAACCAAACAACTAGTCCTATCCCATAAAAAACATACCGTTCTACTTTTGTCACATTACCTATATCAACATCTAGTTTTTCACCAAATGGCAAAATTACCTTGCTTTTTTTTTATTTTTTCACATCAAAAATACTACCATTAGTAGACTTTCACCTATTAAATTACCTTCTGTTTTCAGGTACAGTATAAATTCTATATTTGCTCACTAACAAATAGAATGAATGACTCTAATTTTCCTTTTGAAATGATAAAAAAGTTAATCAATCGCCTCAAAAACTATGAGCTTGTCATTCTGTTATCTGTACTCCTAGTACTTTTTAAATTAGTCTTTCCATTTAACAATGTGCTGAGTTGGGACGTTTTCGGATACTATTTATACTTACCTGCTCAATTTATTTACCATGACCTTGCCCTTCAAGATCAAAGTTGGGTGGAACACATTTTGGAAACGTATGATTCTTCTTCTACCCTTTACCAAGCGGTTCGTTTAGAAAATGGAAGTTGGGTTATTAAGTATACTCTTGGGTTATCTATTCTGTTGGCTCCTTTTTTCTTTTTGGCACATCTGGTAGCTGAACCCCTCGGGTATGCAGCCGATGGCTTCTCGTTACCCTACCAATACATTGTGGTGTCAGGAGGCATTTTTTACGCTATAAT
>CAJXZP010000120.1 GCA_913062955.1 uncultured Flavobacteriales bacterium
TCACGTTATTGGCCTGAATTTTACTTGCTTCGGCTTCATAACTTAGGATCACTCTATGTCTTAAACAATCATAAACCACCGCACGAATATCATCGGGTGTTACATAGTTACGTTTTGCCATCCAAGCGTGAGTACGAGCGCAACGATCTATGGCGATGGTTCCCCTTGGGCTTGCACCAAACTCAATCCATGAATGGAGTTCTTCGCTATATTTTTCGGGTCTGCGAGTAGCTGAAATAATGTCGATTATGTATTTCTCTAAATTTTCGGCAATGGTCACTTTGGCAATTTCCTTACGGGCATCGAAAATGATTTCTGGAGATAATTTTTCTTGCGGTACCTTATTAATTGAATTCTGTTCGTTTCTATTTAAACGCATAATAGCGAGTTCGGATGTGTCATCCGGATAGTCAATCAATACATGCATTAAGAAACGGTCCATTTGAGCTTCGGGGAGGGGGTAGGTTCCTTCCTGTTCTATTGGGTTTTGGGTGGCCATAACCATAAACAAAGGATCCATTTTATAAGTCTTACCCGCGACCGAAACTTGACGTTCTTCCATTGCTTCCAAAAGAGCTGACTGAACTTTAGCGGGAGACCGATTGATCTCATCTGCCAAAATTAAGTTGTTAAAAATCGGACCTTTTTGAAATAGGAATTTTTCATCCGATTCGGGTTGGTAGATTTCTGTACCCGTGATATCAGATGGTAATAAATCTGGGGTAAATTGGATCCGACTTAACCCACTATTTAAACCATTTGAAAGGGCTTTAATGGCTCTGGTTTTAGCAAGTCCGGGTAAACCTTCTAATAAGAGGTTTCCGTTCGCTAGTAATACGAGAACTAATCTATCTACTAATTTTTCTTGACCAATAATGGACTCGGAAATTTGCTTTCTTAATCTATCAATAGATTCGTTTGCGGTCATGTTTTTTTTTATGGACATTTCTAAAAAAGATCTATTTACCAAATGCCATCAAATATAAAGAACGAAGGGAATATTTGGGATAAATTGCCGGGTATAATAGCGCAAACAATTTGTACGTTTGATTCGAATCAATTTTTTTTTACCAATATAGGTGATTTATGGAAGCTATTATATTTGATCTCGGAGGAGTGTTATTGAATTTGAATTATAACCTTGCGATAAATGCCTTTGAAAAACTCGGAATAAATAATGCCCAAAATCTGTTTTCTCAAAAATCGCAAACTAAATTTTTTGATGACTTTGAAACAGGTTCCATTACAGCGAGTGAATTTCGAGATGAAATACGGAAGTTTATCCCCGGATCTGTAACCAACCAACAAATAGATAATGCATGGAACGCCATGTTGTTGGGTTTTCCAGAAAACCGGTTTTCATTTTTACAAACTGTATCTAAAACACATCGTATATTTTTACTAAGTAATACCAATGAGATTCATATGTCTTGGTTCAAAAACTATGTGAATAAGGAGTTCGGTACCGATGTTTTCTTTAATTTATTTGAGGAGGCCTATTTATCGAATGAACTGGGAATGCGGAAACCGCATAAAGAGATTTTTGAGTTTGTAGTTATGGAGAACAACTTACCGAGCTCCCAAACTCTTTTTATTGACGATTCACCGCAACATTTAATAGGAGCAAAAGAAGCGGGGTTGCAAACAATTTGGCTGGAAGCTGGGATGGAAACCGTGGATGTTTTAGCTCCTTTCTTGGCATAACTCCACCAACAAACCGTTGGCTGATTTGGGGTGAATGAAAACCACCAATTTATTATCAGCCCCTTGTTTAGGTTGGTCATTAATAAAAATAAACCCTTCTGACTTTAGGCGTTCAATTTCTGCGTAGATATCTGCTACATCAAAAGCTATATGATGAATTCCTTCTCTGTTTTTGTCCAGATACTTGTGGATAGCACTCGTTTCTGCCGTAGCTTGTACTAACTCAATTTTGGATTCCCCAATTTCAAAAAACGAAGTGGTTACCGCTTCACTTTCAACGGTTTCTTGCTTGTAGGAAGATTTACCTAATAGTTTTGCAAATGTTTCATTTGCTTTTTTAATATCCTTTACAGCTATTCCTAAGTGCTCAATTTTTCTCATGTCCTGTGTTGCTATCGTTAAAAAAGCGAATATATCTTTTAATATCAAATTCTGGTGGCCATTCAAAAGAATCTAAGCCTTCAATGAATTTTGTCACTAACCAAGGGGCCATTATCACTCCTTTAGAGCCCAATCCATTAAATACAAAGAGTCGGTTGTTTTCTGGGTGTACTCCAATATATGGGTGTCGATCGCGAGCTGCTGGACGTAATCCAGCTTCGTGTTTCACAACGGTGTAAGGGACATTAATAAATTTATCAAGTTTGTCGGTAAGTTCTAGTCTTCCTTCGGTAGTTATGACTTCATCTACTTTTCTCCAATCGTGTGTGGCTCCCACTTTGAAATAACCATTTCCAAGGGGTAATAGAAAAACACCTCTATTAATCATTCGATCTAGTTCTAGGTTAGGAGCATGAATTTCTAAAACCTCCCCCTTGAACTTTTGAATTGGTAACCAATTAAACCACGGGTTTTTCGAAACACCTACACCTTCAGTGAAAATCACTTTTTCATAGCACATATCTGAATAATGAATTCCATCCGTATGAAATTCTAAATCTGAATAATTGAATGGACCGGAAGAGAAGCGATGACTTTCTATTAACCTTTTTTGCCAAGCTTCTATTAAGGTAGGGATTTTGACCACTCCCGAATTTAAGACCTGTCCCGCACCAATTTCATTTTTTATTCCATGATTAAAATTGGAAGTGAAAATGGTTTTGGACATATAAGAAGTGTTTGATTCTTTAGCGCATTGGATTTGCCAATTATTTAATTCTTCAATATCTGTGAGGAGTTTTAAAAAAGAACTTGGTTTGAAAAAAGATACGTTTAGTTCTTTTTGTAGCTTACCGTAATAATCCTGCATTGAGGGGAGTAAGAACTCTACAAACTCAGCTCTTTTTAGTTTGCGATAAGCTATAGGGTTATATACTCCAGCGGCAATCCGAGAAGCCGAATTAACTTTTTTATGGTCGATCACAAAAACGGAGTATCCTTTTTGAATAAGTTGATGGCTTAAAACGGTTCCAGCTATTCCTTGTCCAATAATTAAAATATCCACTTTCTTCATTCGACAAAATTAGTTTCAAAATGGATTGAATTTGACATTTTTTATAGTTTAAAAATTATTTTGTTGCCTTTTTGCAAATTATTTTGAGAGAGTATGTTCTCTTTTTTCAACAACTTATACACATAAGCGTTGTGCGGTAACTCTCAGTGCATCAGGTTGTTTGATGGGTGTTTGATATCGTTTTTTTTATAGCTTTGTTTTAGCCGCTCTATGAATTACATTCGTACCCTGTCATAAAGACTAAAAAAGGGAGACAACTTTTTTTAACAAAAAGGAGTCTTAAAAAAAAGCAACGTAATTATGAAACAAATTTATCGCTCATTACTCTTATTGCCGCTATTCTTTTTAGGGTTAATAAGTACCTCTCAAGCTTCGCATTTTGCGGGTGGAGATATCTCCTACGAATGTGTAGGTCAAGATTCATTTATTGTGACTCTTAATTTATTTATTGATTGTGCAGGAGCAGGTGCTCCAGGTTCTGTACCCTTGACCTTTGCGAGTACTTGTGGAGGAACTGCAAATGCTACTTTGGTTCAAATACCCGGTTCTGGTTCTGGACAAGAGGTTTCTCAGTTATGTGCGAGTCAAATAGGAAATTCATCTTGTAGTTCACCCGGGCCAAATGCTTTGCCAGGATTGAGGATGTATATTTATGAAGCGTTAGTAGTGCTTTCTCCTCCTTGTAATACTTGGACGATGTCATGGAGCAGTTGTTGTCGAAATGCAGCTACTGTGAACTTAACTAATGCTAACGGAATGAGTCAATACATTTATGCGGAGATGTTTTCGGGTGTTGATTCGTGTAATAGCTCTCCTTATTTTACTGCCCCTCCCATTCCTTATGTATGTCTTAACCAAGTTGTGAATTATAACTTCGGGGTGGTAGAACCTGACGGAGATAGTATCGTTTATTTTATGTCTCCAGCATTTGAAAATGCAACAACGTTAACTGCTTATACTGCTCCTTATACCTTTAATCAACCGTTACCTGGAGCTAATACGGTATTAGACCAAACCAATGGTCAGTTAACTTTTACACCAACCGCTTTAGGTACTTATGTAGTAGCTATTCGAATTGAGGAATACGATATTAATACAGGGGTTATTAAACATACGAGTATTCGAGATATTCAAATTGTAGTTCAAAACTGTAGTAATACCGTAGGAACAGTTGGCGCTGGAGGTATTGGTAATTTAACAGGAAATGGTACTCAGTTGGACTCGAATACGATAGAGATTTGTGTTGGGGATAGTTTTGGATTTGATATCGTGTTTTTGGATGCAGATACTTTGGATAGTTTAACTCTAACACATAATATTTTTGCGGCCTTGGATAGTACGGCTGTGGTAACTATTATAAATGGAAATCCGGCAACATTACACGTGGAGTGGACTGCAGGTCCTTTCTCTCCAACCTTTACGGCATTTGTTATCAATGCTATGGATGATGCGTGTCCGGTTCCGGGAATAGTTTCTGCAGTATTTAATGTACATATCATTCCAAGTACGTATGCGGGTTATGATGAAGACATTTGTTCAGATTCGCAATGGGTAGA
>CAJXZP010000121.1 GCA_913062955.1 uncultured Flavobacteriales bacterium
TTTCAAAGCTTCAAATACCAATGAAATATTCCCTTGGGCTAAATAGCGTATGCCACCATGAACTAACTTAGTACTTCGTGAGGATGTTCCCTTAGCAAAATCATGACGTTCTACCAAAAGAGTTTTCAGTCCACGAGAAGCCGCATCTACAGCTACCCCTAAACCACTAGCACCACCGCCAATAACTACTATATCCCAAACAATAGAGGTATCTTTTAATTGATTTACCGATTCTGCTCTATTCATAGAATATGATGAAATTAAAATTGATATAAAAAGAAACCTTATTAACTTGTAATATACCGAATTTTTAATAAAAAAATGAGAAAAAAAAGACCGTGTTAATTTACTAACACGGTCATTCAATCTAAGTTTCGGGAAGACTTATTCCCAATACATTAATCTACCAAATTTTAGTTCAAGGTACAGGTAATTGTGGTTGTGGTCACCATCCCCATCATATCAGTACTACTGGTACCTTCATTTGCAGAACACCAATCTTCTGAATCTTTCTTTTTCATATCTCCGGCATAAGAGTAATTAGCAGTTGAACCCGCCATAATTTCATCAGGATACCCTTCTTCAGAGATAATAATTTCTTGCGTTGCTACACAATCACAAGTATAACTTTTTTTACAAGAAGTAAAGGACATTGCAGAAGCAATAACTAATGTACTTAACAATAAATTTTTCATTTTTGAGTTTTAATAAAGTTCAATAAATAAGATATAAGTCAGCGGCAATTATACACTAATATTTTTAGAATCAAAAGGCTAGAGTTTATTCCCTTTATTAGTGGATATTCCTTATTCTCCGATTTCGGTCGTGGAAGAAGCCCAACCCAAACTACGACTTACCGCTTCTTTCCAATTTCCTAAATGGGCCGTAACCAATTTCGCATCCAGTTTCGGTTTAAACTCTTGGGCAATGGTCCATTTATGTTTAATAGAAGCTATCGTATGCTGTTTAGCACCCATACTTGCAAAAAAAGCGACTCCCAAAGAAGTCGTTTCGAGCTGGGTAGGTTTCAGTAAATGTACAGTTGAAATATCGGATTGAAATTGTAGTAACAAGGAATTGGATGCTGCCCCACCATCCACACGTAATTGTGTGATGGGATTCACCAAATCTTGCGACATCGCCTCCATTAAATCATTTACTTGAAAAGCGATACTTTCAATAGCAGCACGTGTTAATTCGGCTTTGGTGGTACTTCGTTTTATACCAAAAATAGCACCTCTAGCATCCGGATCCCAATACGGGGCTCCCAACCCTGTTAAAGCGGGTACAAAATATACCCCTCCACTATCTTTGGCTTGTTCGGCTAATACCTCGCTTTCCACGGCATCTTTAATAAACATTAACTCATCTCGTAACCACTGAATTAAGGCCCCTCCGACAAATACACTTCCTTCCAAGGCATAAGTCGTTTCTTCGCCTAATTTCCAAGCAATAGTAGCCACCATTTTATGGGTAGAAACAATAATATCTTTACCTGTATTCAACATCATAAAACACCCGGTACCATAGGTACATTTAGCCATTCCAGGTTGGGTACATAATTGCCCAAACAAAGCCGCTTGTTGATCCCCTGCAATTCCAGTAATCGGAATTGACTTTCCAAAAATGGAAGGATCTGTTTCCGCCAATAACCCCGAATTATTGACCACCGTAGGCATCATGGATTTAGGGATTCCAAATAAATCGAGCAACTCCTGATCCCATTCCAGAGTTCTGATATTAAACACTAAGGTTCGACTCGCATTACTGTAATCGGTTATATGTTTTACGCCCTTGGTTAATTTCCATATAAGCCACGTGTCTACCGTTCCAAAGGCTAATTTACCTTGATTCGCTTGTTCCTTTGCTTGGGGTACATTATCAAGAATCCATTTAATTTTAGTCGCTGAAAAATACGGATCAATAACTAACCCTGTTTTTTGAGCTACGTTTTCAGACTCCCCATGTTCCTTAAGTTGTTTACAATAAGCGGAAGTTCTACGGTCCTGCCAAACAATAGCCGGATATACCGGTACTCCAGTATCTCTATTCCATACCAAAGTGGTTTCTCGCTGATTGGTAATTCCAATTCCCGCAATGTCCTTAATATCAATTTGACCCTCTGAAATAGCTTTTCGAGCCGTTTGAATTTGGGACTCCCAAAGGGTCTCCGGGTCATGTTCCACCCATCCAGAATGTGGGTAATACTGCTTAAACTCTATTTGTTGAAAGGCAGTCCTATTAAAATCAGAATCATAAATAAACGATCGCGAAGTTGTTGTACCTTGATCTAAGGACAGAATGAACTGCTTTTCTGCCATTCTTATCCTTTGTCTTTTACAGAAAGCCCTAAAGTAAACTCGGCTACCAACTCTGGGTTTGCGGGGTAGTTGGTATAGGCATTTACCTTAATTCCCTTTGTTACTCTTTGTTTGGTACGAATAGTTTCATTTACACAGGCTCTAATTTCATCGCCTGCATCCGATACAAAGTACACATCCCCTTCGGGCCGTTTAATAAAATTAGCTTGAAAGTCTTTAAATGCCAAGGAGATTTTTTTTCCCTTTTCTTCAGCCACGGCAAAAGCCTGGAAAGCACCTGATAAATCAGCACCCACGGCTAATACTCCAAAATACATAGAGTTTAAATGATTCTTAGTCCGTCTACGAAGTTTAACCTTCACAACCATCCGTGTTTTGGTAAATTCAATAATTTTCGGGTTAACATATCCAATCATCGGAATTTTGAAAATCCCGAATAACCATAACATTCTTTGTGCCTTTCTTATATCATTCATGTGTGATAAATTCTGTACCTCAATGATAATCATTAATAGGCATATTTCATATCGGTAAGAGAATCAAATTATGAGGTATGCCCCTCGGGTTAAAACCTTCAAGGCATTTTTGGTTTCCGTTTATCCACAGCCATTTCCATACACATAAAAGTCACCCGAAATTCCCTTTTTTTTGTTTACCCTTGCAACCGTAATAAAAATTTCAAACATGAAAAAAATATCAATTATTGTCCTCGCATTCTTGCTATCCGCTCCTTTTGGATTAAAAGCCGATGAAGGAATGTGGTTACCTATGTTTATCGGCCGTTTAAATTATGCCGATATGCAACAAAAAGGCTTGCAATTAACAGCCGAAGAAATTTACAGTGTAAACCATAGCAGTTTAAAAGACGCTATTGTTATGCTAAGTGGTGGAAGCTGTACGGCAGAAATCATTTCGAAAGAAGGATTAACGCTGACTAACCATCACTGTGCTTTTGGAGCAATTCAAGCAAATTCTGATACCGCTCACGATTATCTAACCGATGGTTTTTGGGCATATAGTAAAGACCAAGAACTTCAAGCCAAAGGAATGACAGCTTCATTTCTTGAGCGTATGGAAGATGTATCTGAAATCATCAACAGTAAATTGACAGATGATATGAATGATGAAACTCGTAGGAGTACCATCAAGCATTTAGCCGATTCCATTGAAGCATCTGTTTGTACCGAAGAAAACGGATTTAATGCAGATGTTAAATCTTTTTACGAAGGAAATGAATTTTACCTATTTGTATATACTACCTATACCGATGTTCGATTAGTGGGCGCTCCCCCTTCATCTATTGGTAAATATGGTGGCGATACGGATAACTGGATGTGGCCTCGTCACACCGGTGATTTCTCCATTTTAAGAATCTATACCGATCAAAATGGTAAACCTGGAGATTACTCTATAGATAACAAACCACTTGTACCAAAGCACAGTCTTCCAATTTCTTTAGATGGTGTAAAAGCAAACGATTACGCAATGGTGATGGGATATCCAGGATCTACTGATCGTTATTTAACTTCTTTCGGAGTACAACAAGCGGTAGATTTAGATCAACCCGCTCGTATCAAAATTAGAGGAAAAAAATTAGAGATTTACAAAAAGCACATGGATGCGAATGCAGCTACTCGTATTAAATATGCGTCTAAATATGCTGGAGTTTCTAACTACTGGAAATACTTTATTGGGCAATCTACTCAATTAAAGAAAAACCATGTTTTTGAGAAAAAACAAGCCATTGAAAAAGATTTTGCCACTTGGGCCAACTCCAATGATGCCAATAAAAAGAAATATGGAGAAGCATTAAACTTGATTGAAAGTGGGTATAAATCACAAACCCCATATGTTTTATCTTCTACCTATGTATCTGAAGCCATTTTTGGTTCCGAGGTATTGTACTATTCTTTATATGCGGGTAGATTAAAAAGAGCATTAATCGCCCAATCAGAAGCAAAAAAGTCGAAACCATCTCAA
>CAJXZP010000122.1 GCA_913062955.1 uncultured Flavobacteriales bacterium
CTTAGCTGGAGCACAAGTATATAATCAAGATTTAGGAGAAGTTTCAGGTACATTAACACAAGCGATACGACTACCAGAATTGACTACAGGATTATATTTTGTACAACTTGCTGGCGAACGTCAAACGACTACGTATAAGTTAATTATTCAATAGTATACTTTCAGATGTATTAACAGCCTAAGATTGTAATGGTCTTAGGCTGTTTTGCTTTTACCCCTACCGCTCCACCTATTGCCTCCTACTACCTCCTACCCATACAACGGTAACTTTCGGTGTGTTATTAACACAAGCGATACGATTACCAGTATGGACTACCAGAATTGACGACTGGATTGACTAGTGGATTGACTAGTGGATTATATTTTGTACAACTTGCTGGCGAACAACAAACGACTACATATACATTAATTATTCCATCGTATACTTTCAGATGTACTAACCGCCTAAGATTTTTATAATCTTAGGCGGTTTTGCTTTTACCCCTACCCGCTCCACCTAATGCCTGCTACCCACACAACGGTAACTTACGGACCATGGGTTTATTTGTGTGAAGTTGATTTCTTAGAGTCAATATGTAAACCCCAATCCAAACAGGGAAGAACACTCGATTGAAATCGTTTCTAATAATTCAGAAACGCCTTCTTTAAGTCGTGTCAACTTAGCTTTGGTAACATTAATAAAACCAAAAGAATCAAAAACTTTTGAGGTTAAACCTTCCGGTAAATCTTCCATTAAAAGAATTAGATCTGTTGCGGGAAAGGGTTGGGAAATACGCCAATATTGAACATCCTGAAAAAATTTCCAATTTATCCAATTAAGACATTAATGAACTTATTGAAATTCCATTGACCCAAAGAGAAATCAGGGTGTTGAATGAGTTAAAAATGGGAAAAACCAACAAAGAAATAGCGAATACGTTATTTATTTCGGTAAATACCATAAAAACCCACCTACTTAAAATTTAGGATAAACTTGACGTAAAAAACCGTACGCAGGCTCTAAAAAAGCTGGTGAGTTACATTCGAAAAACACCATAAAACATACTATTTTAGCTTAAACCACCCGTATGGGTGATGCCCTTACTGGATAACCCAAATACATTTGTCAAACTAAATGTCCAATGTAAATTTAAGCGGTTTTAATTTCTAATTATTTATAAACCTTTATCCCTTAGTAATTAAGCCGTACATTAGCAACTAATAAAATTCAATGAAAACAAATTCACATCCGTGTAGGGAGGATGTAATGGGAACCTTGACCTTGTTTCTAAGGTTGATTTCCATTTCAGCAAGAGCCCAGTTATCCGTGCCCTTTGATACTAAAAAAATTCAAACAACTTGGTTAAACCAAAACACACGTACTTCTTCTTCATTCTGATTTTGAAGGGTATCCTTTTTATGTACAATCCAAATTTATTAACTAATTAATTTTATTATGATATCAAAAATACAATTAACTTATGTATCAAAATCCGTGTTGGGTTTGTTGATACTATTAACGGTTTCATTTTTTAATGTCCAGGCTCAATTTACCAACTCTACCGTTCCACCTTTGACGGGGAATAATGCTTCTGCTGGATCTACATTTAACCTTACCGTGACGTCTCCAATTTTGTTGACCGAAATAGGACAGGCATTTCAATCATCCAATTCCACCTATGTGATTTGGATGAATAATACAGCTATTAATGGTTCGCCCAACATTTCTGTAGCTAACGGTTGGACGTTGATTCAATCTGGATCTGCAACCGGAACAGCAGTTAGTGGAAATCCAACAGCAACGCCTTTAATTTTAGCAAGTCCGCTTTTTTTAGCGCCAGGAACCTATGGTTTCTATGTTGGTGGGCAAAGTGTGAGATATCAAACGCATGTTGCCGCAAACCCCACAACTTGGACGGATGCGTTTACGACCATAACCAGTGGTCCAAATACGGGGTATGGGGGTAATGTTCCTATCCCTGTAAATCACCCGCGCCAATTTTGTGGGTATGTAACTTATTTACCAGCAGCTTCATTGGCAAATGATATCGCCTTAACCAGTATTGAGTCACCGGGGATATATTGTAATGGAAGTTTTGACTCTTTAAGTGTAAAAGTGTCCAATTATGGTACAAATCAAATAGACAGTTTTATGGTGGTTTGGGATATAAATGGCGCTCAGGATTCTTCTTGGTTTAATATCCCATTAGATACATTTATGGGTTCTGGAAGTACACAAGCTATTATTACTTTAGATACGCTTACCATGCCTTCTGGCACTACCAATATTTCAGTTTGGACTAAATGGCCAAACGCTGCAGTAGATTCTGATTTGAGTAATGACTCTGCATTTGCATCCTACATGCCCGCATTATCTGGAACATATGCTATTGATCCTTCAGGTAGTGGTGATTTCGTTAGCTTTTCGGAGGCGGTCAATGCATTGGATGCTTTCGGAGTTTGTGGGCCAACAGTAATAATGGCGGTTAATGGTACTTATTTAGAGCAAATAGAGTTGTCAAATTTCAATGGCATGTCGGCAACAAATACCGTTACGTTCCTCTCGCAATCCGGAAGTGCTGCCAATGTAATTCTTAATTATACCAGTTCCGCTACAGCCGATAATTATGTGGTTAATTTTGATGGAGCTGCTTACTTTAATGTGAAGAATATCACCTTTAGAAATAATGGAACCACCTATTCTCGGGTTCTTTCTACGCCTACTTCGGGAGGAAATCACCATATTTCTTTTAATAACTGTGTTTTTGAAGGATTTAGTGGAACATCGACTTCAACCTATAGGGCAGTAGCTTACATTTATGGTTCAGGAACGGATAATTGGACCTTTGAAAATAACACCTTTTCGAATGGAAGTTATGGCTTGTATTTTTACGGTAATTCTGCTAATAAAGGGAAAGAAAATGTAATACGGAACAATGATTTCTTAGATTGTTATTATCGAGGAACCCATATTTATTACCAAGAAGACATTCAATTTTCAGGGAATTATATATCATCCACTTCATCATATACTTCTGCCTACGCCTGCTATTTTAGTCAATGTTATGGTGGTGAGATAAGTAATAATTTTCTTGAAGGAAATATGTCTTGGCCAAGATACGGGATGTATTTGACCAGCTGTCAAGGTGCTTTAAGTACATTTATGTCGGTTTTTAATAATCGTTTATACCTTCCTGCCGCCAACGCAACCTATGGTTTATATTTAAGCAATAATTTATTTGTAGATTATTCTCATAATTCTGTTTATATGCAAAGTACAAGCGCCACATCAAGAGCTTTGTATGCCGCGAATGGGGGATATAATAAATTTATTAATAATGTATTTCAAAACACTGGCGTAGGTTATGGGGTTTATTTGATTGGGGCTCCGGTTCTAGAAATGGATTACAATAACATTAGTGCGCCCAACGGTAATGTAGGTTATTACGGAGGTGCTCAAACCACCATGTTTGATTGGCAAATGGCCACGGGGTATGATTCTAATTCTTTAAACGTTTCGGATATTTTTAGTGACACTGTTTCTTTAAAAGTATGTACAGATTCGCTTTTCGGAAAAGGGACCCATTTAGCTAATTTCCCAATGGATTTTGAAGGCGAACCCCGTCATCAACTACCTTGTATTGGTGCAGATGAGTTTTATCCTGTTTCCAATATAAGTAGTTCTGTTCATGATGTTTTATGTACGGGTGATACCATGGTATTGTCGCAATTTTATTTTGATACTGTTATTTGGAACAACACCGACTATAGTAATAAATTTTCAGTGGTAACCCCTGGTACCTATACCCTTTCGGTGAGTGGTCTTTGTGGTACAGCAAGTACTCTGTTTACAATTACCAACCAAGAAACGGTACAATTACTAGATTCTAACATTTGTGAAAATGATTCCGTGGTTTTGGAAACTGGAATTTCCAATGGTACGTATAACTGGAGTAACGGTACACAAGATTCTAACTTAACCGTAAGTAGCGCTCAAACGGTATTTGTTACTGTTTCGGATGCTGCTGGTTGTTTATCTATGGATTCTGCGATCATTACTCAAAGTGAGTCTTTACAAATGGAAGATTTTGTTTCTTTTTGTGAAACAGAATTTATTACCATTAATCCAACCGGTAGTGGCCAATATTTATGGTACGATGGAACGACTTCAGGTACCAAA
>CAJXZP010000123.1 GCA_913062955.1 uncultured Flavobacteriales bacterium
TGTTTACTTCCATACCATGTTTTTTTAGCGCCCCAAATAATCAATTTGGTAATAAATAAAATGGAAAGAATTTCCAGAATATTATATACATGCAATGCATGTTCACCTATTCTTATTAATTCAAAGTCCAAGAAATTATTAAAAAATGCCATTTACATTGGATTTATATGTCTCAACTTATTGTTGCTTTATTAGATTCCGAATGTACAAAAATTAAAAAATCAAGTTTTCTTTTTGTGAGGATAATTGAATTGTTTGTTGACAATTTTTTAATTGCTGTTTACTAGGGTATTTTGCTGCAATGATATTAGTTTTGAAATCTTCAAATTTGACGGTATGAGAAAAGTGTTTTTTGTTGCTATGTGTTTGTTTGCTATTAAATTACAGGCACAGCAAGAAGTGTCATATGATTCTACTTTAAAACAACTGGAAGCAGATACTTCGGGTAAACCAATAATACTCACTAGTGAAGAAGGGTTTACTTTAAAAGATTCCATTAAATACTCGGCTAATTACCAGTTTCGAGATGGTTTTTATATTGGACGTAGGGCATTTTTAAATAATAAACCGGTTACTCTGGATAAGGTTTTAACAACTGTTCCTTACACCGATCCTGATATTTATGCTAAGATTTTATCCCGGGGTGGAATCAAGGTTTTTGAAGGAGATAGTAATTTGGTGTACCATAATATTGCGGATGTTTTTGGTTTTGTACAGAATAGAGTTTTTTATATAAACCTCGGACAGGGTGGTTTTGTTAGGATGCCCGATTTGGGTAAAATTTGTAAAGTGGTTCAAGGATCTAGTACCCCAAGAGTGCAGCCATCGGGTGGAGTAGGTGTAAATAGTTGGGGAGGCGCATCCGTGGGTGTGGGTATCCAAATTAATGGAGGGAGTAATATCACGGAATATATTTTCCGTATTGATGGCGGGCCAATTGTTGAGTTTACGCCAGAAATGTTACTGGAAATGATCAAGGATGATGAAATAGTTTTTAATAGTTACGTGGGTTTAAATAAACGGTATAGATTGAAAGAGATGTATAATGTCTTGCATGAATATAACCGTAGAAACCCTCTATATTTACCAATATATAAATAGGAAATGGCAGACGATAAGAAAATAATCTTTTCGATGGTGGGTGTGACCAAAGTGGTTCCCCCAAATAGAAAAATTCTAAACAACGTATATCTATCTTTTTACTACGGGGCTAAAATTGGGATTTTAGGTCTCAATGGAGCTGGTAAATCAACTTTGCTAAAAATTATTGCAGGTTTGGAACCTACCTCTAGTGGTGAGGTAACTTTCTCTCCGGGGTATTCTGTTGGGTATTTGGAACAGGAACCGAAATTGGATGAGGAAAAAACCGTTATCGAGATTGTTAGGGAAGGAGCCCAAGAATCGGTTGATTTGATCAATGCCTATGAGGAAATCAACAATCAGTTTGGTTTACCCGAAGTATATGAGAATCCAGAAAAAATGGAAAAACTCATGGATAAGCAAGGTAAGCTTCAAGATAAAATTGATGCGGTAGGTGCCTGGGATTTAGATAGCAAGTTGGAGCGTGCAATGGCTTCTTTAAATTGTCCAGATTCAGATACGAAAATATCGGTGTTATCAGGAGGTGAAAGAAGACGGGTTGCTTTAGTTAGATTATTGATTCAAGAGCCAGATATTTTATTACTGGATGAGCCGACTAATCACTTGGATGCGGAAGCAGTAATGTGGTTAGAGCACCATTTAGCAGAATATAAGGGAACCGTAATTGCGGTAACGCATGATAGATATTTCTTGGATAATGTCGCTGGTTGGATTCTTGAACTAGATCGTGGCGAAGGAATTCCTTGGCAAGGGAATTACTCTTCTTGGTTAGAACAAAAATCGAATAGAATGGCGAATGAAGAGAAGCAAGAGTCTAAAAGACAAAAGGCTTTGAGACAGGAGTTAGATTGGGTACGTCAAGGGGCTAAAGGAAGACAAACCAAATCCAAAGCACGTTTGAAAAATTACGATGCGATGTTAAATGCAGACGTAAAAGAACAAGAGGCCAAGCTAGAGATTTTTATTCCCCCAGGCCCGAGATTGGGTAATGAGGTTATTGAAGCCATAAATGTGAAGAAAGCATTTGGTGAAAAATTGCTGTATGAAGATTTAAACTTCAAGTTGCCTCCAGCTGGGATTGTAGGTATTATTGGCCCCAATGGAGCGGGTAAGTCTACAATCTTTAAAATGATTATGGATGAGGTTACACCAGACGAAGGGAAGTTTAATACGGGGCAAACGGTAAAAATTTCGTACGTAGATCAGTCACATGCAAATTTGGACCCGAATAAAACGGTTTTTGAGGTATTGTCTGGTGGTCATGATATTATTGAACTCGGAGGTAGATCTATTAATGCCAGAGCGTATTGTGGTAAATTTAACTTTACTGGAAACGATCAAAGTAAAAAAGTAGGTGTTTTATCGGGGGGAGAGCGAAATAGATTGCATTTAGCCATGAGCTTGAAACAAGAAGCCAATGTGATTTTACTAGATGAGCCAACCAATGATATTGATGTAAATACGTTACGAGCTTTAGAGGATGCTTTATTAGAATTTGCAGGGTGTTGTGTTATTATTTCGCACGATAGATGGTTCTTAGATAGGGTGTGTACGCATATCTTAGCATTTGAAGGTGATTCTCAAGTTCATTATTTTGAAGGTGATTTCTCGGATTATGAAATCAATAAAAAGAAACGACTTGGAGATAATCCTCCTGGGAAATTCAGATATAAGAAATTGATGAAATAATCATTTTCGAATCCATAAAATGCCACAATCGAAGTTCGTCTTTGGTTGTGGCGTTTTTGTTTAAAGGAAAATTTTCGGCAAATAAAATGAGCTTTATAAGCTCATTTTATCTTTTAGTTTTACCGCTTGTCTGCGACTAATTTCAATTTTTTTATCATCCTTTAAAATAACCAATAGCCCACCATTAAACCAGGTTTCAATTTTGGAAATCCATTTTAAGTTGATGATATGTTTTCTATTTGCTCTAAAGAAAATTTTATCACTTAATTTCTTATCCAAGTTATTTAGTGATTTTAAAATTAACGGTTTGTTGTTTTCAAAGTAAACTCTGACATAGTTTCCTTCCGATTCAAACAATCGAATATCCCCTAGTTCTACAAACCAACATTTATCTCCGTCCTTTACAAAAACTTGATCACGCTCACCCAACTGTTCTTGAGAAACGGATTGTGGAAACTCTTCTTTTTTCGTGTTTATTTTTTCAATGACCTTTTTTAGGGACTCATCAAACCTGTTTTCTTCTACCGGTTTCAGGATATAATCTAAGGCATTAACCTCAAAAGCCTTTAATGCGAATTCATCGTAAGCGGTGACAAAAATAACCTCTGGGGTATAGATTAATTCCTCCAATAATTCAAAGCCATTTTTACCTGGCATTTGAATATCAAGAAAAATTAAATCAGGTTTTAACTCTTCAATTTTTGTGATGGCCTCTTCTGGATCTCCACAATCATCGAGTATTTCGATGTTTTTATGGTTTTCAAGTATACGTCTTAACTCCTGTCTTGCCAGTCGTTCGTCATCAATTATTAAACACTTAATCATCTTTAAATAGGCTCTTTAGGTAATTCAACTTTTGTTATTACGGTTTGGTGATCGCTATTAAATATTGCGAAAGTAGCTTGATCTCCGTATAACAAATTTAATCTTTGCGTGGTATTTATGATGCCAAAACCCGTGTTGGGGGTAGATTTTTTAATTAATACACCAGGGTTCTCAATCTCAATGGTTAATATATCCGAGTTAACCGTAGCTCTTAGTTCAATGACGCCACCGGAAGGTAGTTTGGAAATTCCGTGTTTAATACCATTTTCTACCAAGGTTTGAATCATTAACGATGGAACCTGGAAGGAATATGCCTCTTCTTCAATTTTTGCCACACAATTCAACCGTTCCTCATAGCGCGTTTTTTCCAATTCAATGAAGTCATTCACAATTGCCATTTCTTCTTCAAATAAGACCGTCTTTTTTCGACCCATCATTAAGGTGTTCCGCAGTATATTGGCCAGTTGGGTAACCGACCTTTTAGCCTTCTTCGGGTC
>CAJXZP010000124.1 GCA_913062955.1 uncultured Flavobacteriales bacterium
TCTGAATAATCTTTTTTACATCCTAAAATTGCAGTTCCAACAGTAAGTCCAGCTCCAGTTAAGGATGCATTCTTTATAAAACTTCTTCTTTTCATTTTTTAAATATTTGGAGTTGCACTCATTTCAAAAATAATTTCATTGCTTGATATTAATTCTTGATGTGTAAGATAATCTCTTTCCAGTAGTTTACCATCGATAATAACCTTAGTCACATATATGTTTTCTATACTTTGATTGTTCGCTTTAATCGTTACTTTATTTCCGTTTTCTAAAGTAAGAATAGCTTCTTTTATTAAAGGGCTTCCTAACGCATATTGATTAGATCCAGGGGTCACAGGGTAAAACCCTAAACTGCTAAAAATATACCAAGCACTCATTTGTCCAGCATCGTCATTTCCACATAGCCCATCTTCTTTGTTTCCATACATGCTTTTCATAATCATTCGAACCCGTTCTTGAGTTTTATAGGGCTGATCTGTCCAATTATATAAATAGGGGATATGGTGCCCTGGTTCATTTCCGTGGACATAATTTCCAATAATTCCGTCTCTAGTTATGTCTTCATTTTTGGCGATATATTTATCATCAAGGTCCATGGTAAATAAAGAATCTAAATGTTGACGGAATCGCTTTTTTCCTCCCATCATCCCAATCATAGTGTCCAACTGTTGAGGTACATACAATCCGTAATTCCAAGCATTTCCTTCAATAAAACCTTGTCCATGAGTGTCTAATGGATCAAACTCTTCACGAAATTTTCCATCAGATAGTTTGGGTCGCATATACCCAATCGAAGGGTCGTAAACATTTCTATAATATTCAGATCGTAATAAGAATTTCTTTTCTGTTTCAGCATTACTTACTTGTTTAGCCATTTGAGCAATACACCAATCATTATAGGCTAGTTCTAATGTTTTTGAAACTGAAGAGTGGCTCTTATCATCTGGGACATATTGATAATTGATATAATCTCCTAATCCATCAAAATAGGGAACATTGGCTGTATTTACTGAAGCATTTAAGGCGCGATTTTTATCAAAGTCTCCAACTCCTTTAACCATCGCATCTGCAATAACAGAAGTGGCATGATACCCAATCATGCACCAGTTTTCATTGGCATAATGACTCCAAATAGGGAGCATGTTATGCACACTTTGATCATGATGTGCTAGCATCGACTTAATCATATCATTATTACGTTGAGGTTGTATTATGTTAAAAAGAGGATGCAAGGCTCGATAGGTGTCCCAAAGCGAGAAAATGGTATAATTTGTAAAGCCTTCAGAAGTATGAATATTTTGATCTAAACCTAAATATTGCCCATCTACATCTTCATATAAAATCGGACTTAACATGGTATGATATAATGCAGAGTAGAAGGTTTTTTTATCATCTTCGGAAATGGATTTTACATCAATTTTCGAAAGCTCTTTGTTCCATTTTTGTTTGGTTTCTTCTTTCGTTTTGTCAAAATTCCAATTTGGAATTTCAGCTTCTAAATTCTTTAAAGCTCCATTGGTACTCACAGAAGATAAAGCGAATTTGATTTTTATTTCTTCGTTTTCTTGGGTATCAAAATTAAAATATGCGCGTATGTCTTTTCCAGCCATTTCAGGAAAATTCTCAGTCTGATGGAAACGTCGGTAAAACCCATCATAGGTTTCAGTATTGTATTTTTTATGTCCGTAACTTTTAAATGGTTTTGAAAACTCCATAGCAAAAAACACTTTTTTGGTTCGAGCCCAGCCTTTGGTTTGGCGATATCCAGTAACTAATGAATCATTTTCAACTCGAATAAAGGTCCACACATTTTTATTGTCATGATGGTACACATTGTACACCATATCTAATATAATATGTGATTGGTCAGATTTTGGAAAGGTGTATTTATGAAACCCAACACGATCACTTGTGGTTAATTCAGCTTTAATATTATAATCTTCCAGTTGAACCTCGTAATATCCCGGTGAAGCTTTTTCTGTAGTATGAGAAAATGAAGATAGAAATCCTTTTTCACCTTCTTTGTTTTTTATAGGGTCTAACACCAAATCACCAGTAGTTGGCATGACCAAAAAGTCACCTAAATCTGAATGCCCAGTTCCACTTAAATTAGTATGAGAAAAACCAATAATAGTAGAATCTGCATATTGATACCCTGAACAATACTCATAGGTTTTAGAATTATATCGACCATCCTCTTTAAACATCACTTCAAAATTAGTCTGTGGACTTAATTGCACCATTCCAAATGGAGTAGTTGCGCCTGGAAAGGTGTGTCCCATGTTTTTGGTGCCAATAAATGGGTTTACAAACTGTGTAAAATCTTTGTTGTCATTTACGATGGAAGGCTGTTCAATTTTAGATTCCTGAGTACAAGCTAAAAAGCAACTTAAAAAAAAGGCAACTATTATTTTTTGATACATCGGTTTATTTTATGGTTATTTCATCTATAAAAATCCAGGCTTTTCCTTGATGGGGAGCTCCTAAATGCCAAGGAGGTAAATCTCCTAAATTTTTTGCTATAATTTTTATAAATCGAGAGCTATAACCCCCCATATTAAATGTTAATGTTTTTATTTCAGTTTCTGAAGAAGCAATTTCAGCAGCAATTTTTTGAGGAGGAAGGTTTTTGTAAAATGTTTTTCCAGGAGCCACAAAGCATTCTACTTCCGTTGGGAAAAAGATCCAACTTCGCTGGTCTTGTAAAAAACTAACCTCAATAGTTTCGAAGGACTTTATACTTCCTAAATCGATAATTGCAATTACATCGGTATCTTGATATCCTTGCCAAGCTCCCGTTCTAAAATCTTTCGAACCTCGAATTCCATCTATTAGCGCATTATTACCACCAGCATTATACTGATTGGCAAATTCAGTTTCTAATATAATACTCAAATTAGGATCTATTTTAAAGAATTGAGTTGCCAAGGTGTCACTTGTAATTTCGTTATCTATCGCAAAGGTTTTTAATTCACTTTCTTCTGAAATAAATATTGCACTTGAGTATTCTTGAAAATCAGAATTATTTACAGCCACATAAATTTTTGCAGTCTTTGAAGCATTACCTAACTTAATTTCTGTTTCGTTTTTAAAAGCTACATTACCTTCAGCAATAAATGGGGAAGGAGTAATGATGTGATCTATAATTTCAGTTTTTGGTTCTTGTCCTTCAAAGGTTCCCCAAGAAGATGGAGAATTTGTCATTTTAAAAGTTAAGACCCCTCCATTAATTAATTCTTCGTGTAAGAGATAGGTTCTTTCTAACTCGTTATTGTTTAAAAAAGCCTTTTCTATGTATTTATTTTCTTCAGAGATATTATCAGCAACGATAGTGAATTCTTTTTCATTTTCAAGAAGAATCGTTGCTTTTTCAAATAAAGGTGTACCGATGATGTATTCATTTGAACCTGGAGTTACAGGATAAAACCCTAAAGAACTTAAGACATACCATGCACTCATTTGACCACAATCTTCATTTCCAGAAACCCCGTCAGGATCGTTTTTGTATAATTCGGTTAATATTTGATGAACTTTTTCCTGTGTTTTAAAAGGTTTGTTTACAAAATTATACAAATAAGCCATGTGATGACTGGGTTCATTACCATGGGCATATTGACCGATTAAGCCTGTAATGTCCGCTTGATTTCTTCCGGAAGTTTCCATTTTGGCTGTAAACATTTTGTCCAAATGATTTTCTAATGCAGATTTACCTCCCATCAAGGAAATAAGCCCTGAAATATCTTGAGGAGCATATAAACTGTATTGCCAGGCATTGGCTTCGGTATAATTAAAGTTTACTTCGTAAGGGTCGAAAGGTGCAAACCAGGTATTTCTGAAACGGCCTCTCATAAAATTAGTTGATGGATCGTAAACATTTTTATAGTATTGCGCTCTTTTAGAAAAAAGAGTATAATCCTTTTCCTTGTTCATGGTTTTTGCCATTTGTGCTATGGTCCAATCGTCGTAAGCATATTCTAGTGTTTTTGAAACCGACTCACTTTCT
>CAJXZP010000125.1 GCA_913062955.1 uncultured Flavobacteriales bacterium
AGAAGCAAAGAGTTGCCATAGCCCGTGCTTTAATATCCCAGCCCAAAGTTATTTTAGCCGATGAGCCTACTGGAGCTTTAGATAGTAAGACCTCGGCAGACGTAATGAAACTACTTAGAGAAATAAATAAAGAAGGAATTACTATTATTATAGTTACCCATGAACAAGATATAGCGGATGCTACCGACCGAAATATTGTATTAAAAGATGGTGAAGTAATGACCATTAAACAAAATATCAAAGAATTCGTTTCAGAAAGAATCTAAGAGAAACCCATGTTCGATATAGACAAATGGCAAGAAATATTTGAGGTAATTAGGGCCAATAAATTGCGCACCTTTTTAACGGCCTTTTCGGTATCGTGGGGAATTTTCATGCTTATTTTGTTACTAGGTGCGGGTCAAGGATTACGGAATGGCTTCGAAAATCAGTTTAGAGATGATGCCATAAATAGTATTTGGTTACGTACCGGAAACACGGGAGTGGCATACAAGGGGATGAAACCCAATAGACCCATTCGAATGACCAATGATGAATTTGATATGATCAAAAATCAATTTGAAGATATTGATCATATTACCGGTAGGGCTGCTATTTGGGGGGCTAGCATGAACTATAAACAGAATACCGGTAACTTTCCCTTGAGAGGTGTTCATCCGGACCATCAAGTACTAGAAAACACGATCGTTTTACAAGGGAGATACATCAATGAGCACGATGTGAAAGATAAGAGTAAGGTTTGCGTTATCGGACAGGATGCGGTAACCGAACTATTTGGTACCGTTGACCCCATAGGAGAATACCTTTCCATTTGGGGGGTATTGTACAAAGTAATAGGCACCTTTAATGATGTAGGAAGTAGATGGGAAAACAAAATGGTTTACCTGCCGGTTTCCACAGCACAATTGGTTTTTAATTCGCAAAATCGCTTGGACCGAATTATGTTTACTACCGGAGATGCGAGTGAGGAAAGAGTGAACCAAATGGTGGAAGAAACACGAAAAATGCTTTCAGACAAGTTGATTTTTGACCCGAATGATTCCCGTGCATTGTTTATTTCTAATAACGCGGAAGAGTATAAAATGTTCACCGGAATTTTTACGGGAATAAATGCATTTGTTTGGATTATCGGAATCATGACCATCATAGCCGGAGTAGTTGGAATTAGTAATATCATGATGATTACTGTAAAAGAACGAACCAAAGAAATTGGCGTACGAAAAGCACTCGGTGCTACGCCACTTTCGGTGGTTTCTATGATTTTATTGGAAGCGGTGGTTATTACTACCGTGGCTGGATATACCGGATTGGTTTTGGGTGTATTTTCCTTAGAGTACATTTCAGGCCTAGCTTCAGATCCCGATACATTTTTAAATCCTGGCGTTGATTTTAGTGTCGCCATGTTATCTACCCTAATCTTAGTGGTAGCAGGTAGTATTGCGGGATTAATTCCTGCCCTACAAGCCGCAAAAGTGAAACCCATTGTAGCCTTAAGAGACGAATAATTATGTTTGACATTGACAGATGGGCCGAGATTTACCAAACACTAAGCAAAAACAAATTGCGAAGTGCACTTACCGCTTTTGGTGTGATTTGGGGGATCATCATGCTTATTGTGATGTTGGGTGCAGGTTCGGGACTTCAAAATGGGGTGGAAAGTGATTTTTCTGGGCGAGTGGCTAACAGTGTATTTTTATGGTCAAACACTACTTCTATACCTTACAAAGGATTTAAAAAGAACCGCTGGTTTAGTTTAAACAATGAAGACACAAAAGCTTTAAAAGAAATTCCAGGATTGGATTTGATTTCGCCAGGACTGCAGCTCGGGGGTTGGCGAGGGGCCAATAATGTCACCTACAAAAACAAAACAGGCGCTTTTGAAATTAATGGTTATGCGCCTGATGTTCAGTTTATCAAATTGCTGAAAATGCAAACAGGTAGATTTTTAAATGATCGGGATCTAAATGAATACCGTAAAGTATGTGTGATTGGTAAAATAACCACCGCCATTTTATTTCCAGATGAAGATCCTATCGGTAAATACATTCAAATAAGTGGCGTCTATTTTAAGGTAGTAGGCACCTTCCACTCCGGGTTAAATGGAGATGATTCGGAAGATGAAGATCGTTCCATATATATTCCATTTACCACCTTTCAACGCGCATTTAATCAAGGGAGTTCCGTGCACTGGTTTACCCTCACCAGTAAAAAAGGATTAAGCATCAGTGTCATTGAAGAAGAAGCCAAACAAATATTGAAGAAACGTCACGACATACACCCCGATGACCCCCGTGCTATTGGTGGATGGAATATGTCGAAAGAAGTTGAAAAATTCAATATGATTTTCACCGGAATCCAAGCCTTATCCTGGTTTGTAGGAATACTTACCTTGTTAGCTGGGGTTATTGGAATCTCGAATATCATGCTCATCATTATTAGAGAACGAACTCAAGAAATTGGAGTGAGACGGGCACTTGGAGCTACCCCTTCCTCCATTGTGATACAAATCGTTTTAGAGTCTATGATATTAACCACATTCAGTGGCATTATAGGAATTATTTGTGGCGTTTGGTTATTGGAACTAGCGGGTCCGTATATTCAACACGACTACTTTTCTAATCCAGAAGTACAATTTTCGACCGTATTTATCGCTTTTGGTATTTTAATTGTTTCAGGTGTCTTTGCCGGAATAATACCCTCACTTCGAGCCGTAAATATTAAACCCATAGAAGCATTAAGAACAGAATAAGAATTACATATGAAATTAGTCATTAGAATAGGCATCCTTATCTCCATTTTAGCCATCTTCGGATACACCTTGTATTACCTATACATGAAAAACGAAGCGCCCGAAACCACCTATCAAATTGAAAAAGGTTTTCAAAGTGATGTGTACAAAAAAACGGTAGCCACAGGTTCCGTTGTTCCTCGGAAGGAAATTTTAATCAAACCAGTCGTCTCAGGTATTATCGATAAGGTTTATATCGAAGCGGGTGAAATGATCAAAAAAGGGGAAGTCATTGCGAGGGTTAAAATCATTCCTAATATGGTGAATTTAAACAATGCTGAAAACCGGGTGAATCGTGCAAAAATTGATTTGGAAAATGCACAAATGGACTATGACCGGAATGAAAAACTGTATAAAGACGGTGTTATTTCTAAAGCCAATTTCCAACCCATGGAGGTAGGTTTGAAAAATGCAAAACTAGAAATAATCGCAGCCGAAGACAATCTTCAAATCA
>CAJXZP010000126.1 GCA_913062955.1 uncultured Flavobacteriales bacterium
TAAAGATTTTAATGCTTTTTCTAAACCTAAATTTTCCAGAGTGAGCGGCATTAATTCATGGCTAATTCTACGGGTACTGACCAATGTGGTTTCAATTATTTTTCGGATTTCCGTTATTTTCTCCGCATTTTCAGGTAGTTTTTGTTGCAGCTGTACCAACATCATTCTGCTAATGGACAGTAATGCTCCGAGTTCATCGTGTAAATCTCTCGCAATCCGTTTACGCTCATCCTCTTGTACCGTTACCAGATTTTGCACTAAACTTTCTTGGTGCTGTGTTTTTAAAGTCTCTTTTTCTAAAATTTGTGTATGCAGTTTATTTCTAAACTGTTGATTAAGTAAAACCACACCAATAGCAATAATAAACACGATTAGTGCAAATGGAATTAAGGTAGTCAGTAAGTTTAGTTCTTCGAGGCCTTCCATAATCCAACGAAAAAGAATAGATACATAGTTATTAAAAATAAGGAATGTAACATCCAAATAATTTTAAACGAAGAAATTGAAACGGATTGATGTACTAAATAATCTCCAAAATAATACAGTAATAAGTTGGAGGTGAAATAGATGAATAAACCGGAATTTATCCAAGTGATTCCTTTCAACAATTTTTTATTATTGAATGCAGTATGTTCATTCATTAGAATAAGGAAGGAAGATAATGCAAGAATAACAATGATGACCGCCTCCACGGTAAGGCCAATAGTATTAAAGGTAAATACGTTTTCTATAAAGAGCGAGTCTATTAGAATAAACAAGACATATAATCCAGCTCCATATTTCAAGGTTTTATCTGGAAGGTAATTTTGAAGAAGAGTCCGATAAAAGAGTATTAAGATAAGTCCGCCTAGTAGTGTATACAGATGCAACAAAGGCATGTTGTTGGTATAGAAAAAAGAAAGTATACTAGAAGGAAACTGAATAAGCACAGAGAGAAAAAGAAAGCCCGAGAATACCCGGAGCTCCTTTCCAAATGTTGAAAAATAATAGCCCGCATACAGCGCCACCAATAAAATGGGGGCATTGGTGCAAATTAAAATGATATCTGTGGTATTCATAAAACTAAAGTTAATTCATGTGGGTCTATTTATGGATTTATTGGAGACCCACACCTTTCAATGGAAAAAATTCTTTCAAACCACAGGCATTCGGACAAGGAATGGTCAGATCGTATAAATAAGCGTCCGGTTGATTTCCCATATAATAATTCCTATATATCTGTTTTATGGTATCGCCAAATGCCGGACCAATAAATACATGACTTGAGGTGACGGATCCTGACTCAGCGGCTAAATAAATCCGGATGCCATTTACTTCAGTAGAGTCTTGACTATCCAAAATCTGTGTCATCGCCTGGATATCCCTTTTATGGATAAAGTAAGATTGCGCTAAACTATTTTTACTCGAAAAAGTATGTTTAAAGGAATCCGAATGATGCTGAATTAAAGAATCAATGGCATGTTGTAGCATCTCATTTTCGATGACCAAAGAAGTATAGCTAATTTTACTCTCTTCTTCATTCCACTCGTATTGTTGAGGTACCAATTGCAACCCCAATTCATAAATGGCAATTTCTTCCTTTGCAATATCCAGTTTGGTTTGATATTGCGTTAAATCTGCGACCTTTACTTGTTCTGGGAGATGCTGTTGGTCATCATCGGTTTTGTTCATACACCCCACCAAAGTGATGATTAGAAGAATGGTAATTGAATAAAGTGCTTTCATATTGTAAATATTATGTGTTAAATTAAATTGAATAGCAATGGTAGTTTACTCTAGGGACAGTCCAATGGTTCCTCCCTTTAATCAGGTATTTATACCTACATCAAATACGTAAACAGGTATTTATTACGGTTTCGTATTTCGGGTTCCTTTCCTCTTTCCACATGCTTTTCATCTTCCTAATTTTGGTTTATCAAAAGCTTTTGAACGATGTGGAGCAGATCCCACTCAAAAAAACGACTCTTTTCCGTAAGAGAATAAACGGAAGGTGGTTTCCGAAAAACCTGACGAGTAGGAAAGAAATAATTTTAGATATGGAATTTATTGTACAAGCAAGAGAAAATAGTGTGTCTGGTCCTAGAGGCCAAAATATTGGTACCTTTAACAGAGGGGATGTATTGAGTATTAATTGCAGTCCAGAGGACTCATGGAATATTGCAAGCAACCAAGAACCTGCAAGATGTAATGCACTAGGACTTGCCAATTTCCTTTTGCCAATTGAAGGGAAAGCCCAGACCCTTAACGCTGGTGCTTTAGTGGGAAGTTTTGATGAAGGACAAACCTTTTTTCCAATAGGAATGCGACTTCAAATGACCATTATTGAAGATAACACCACCGTAAAACTGTATTGTTGGGACATCAATGATGAAGATAACTCTGGTGGAATTAGCACCCAAGTATCTATTCAACAAGGAGTTATTCAAACTACCAAAAAGAAAGAATTACAAGCTTAGAAAAGATTCTTTTGGAATATTCACATCAAAAAAATGGCGAAGTTTTACCTTCGCCATTTTTTCCTCCTCCCTTTCTTAGAAGGAGTTCAGCTCCCATCCACCCTTTAATAAGTGGAGAATTTTAGATCAGAAATACCCTCATAATGGCACATTCTTTCCCGTTTTGGGAAAATGAGAGTAGAGACCATGACTAACAGCCCTGATTAACAACCACTTAGCTACTGGGATTACTTATTGATACCCTAGAGGTAAATAACCAATACTAGATGTATCATGAACAAAATTAACGCACGGCTAAAAGAGGACTTAATAAATGAGATAACGGATTCCAATATGACATTCGAAAGAAAAATAAAAGTCATGAAATTATTAGATTTCGCATTTCGTAAATACCTAGGGGTGATTTATTTATCCAACCAAGAACTCGAAGACAATGATTTATTAAATCGTTCCATGTAAGAGCCCATGACAATGGACTAACGCCACTTACGCAGTATAGTGGTAATATCCTTTTTCACCTCCGAACGGATGGTCCGCTTAGCTTTTCCTTGATTAAATTTAGAATCGTAATCGGTTTCGGTATGACGGATGTGAGCTTCCACCGCTAAATCAATCATCCCCTCATCAAACTGCTTGGCATCAGCGGTACGACCTACTCTGCCGCTGTATTTCTCACACGCATGTTGCG
>CAJXZP010000127.1 GCA_913062955.1 uncultured Flavobacteriales bacterium
GGTGAGCGTAAATTATATCGTTGGCCATAAATGGGTTTGGCACACCAATTACAATGGTAGGGACAACCACGAGTGGTCGCCATATTGAGGGTGAATTCGTTGCCGCTTTGTTCCCAAATGGCTTTGTACGCTTTTATATCAATTAAATCCCATGCCGGTTGAGGGAGCGTATCTAAATCTTTAAGTACGGCTCGTTTTCCGGTATTAATTACCGATTCCTGTTGGAAGCAAATCCCCTTAATTTCGTGGAGTTCCGTTTGTTTTTCAAAGGCATTTACGGTTTCCAATAATGAAATTTCACCCTCACCTAATAAAATAACATCCGCACCTTGATTCAAGTACTGTTCAAAATGATCGGTTGAATCGGAACTAGAAACGATGATTTTACAGGCATGTTTTTTGGCCATTTGCATCATTTCAAATGCAGCTTCCCGCATATGGGTCAAACACATTTTGGTGAGGTAGTTGAAGCCGTCATCATACAATACCAAATAGTCTGGTTTTTCGGTTTCGAGTATTTTCTCTATCTCAACCGGACTATCCTTTAGGCAGACATCAAATAAAGAAACCTCAAACCCATTCTCTCGCATTAAGGAAGCCGCATAAATGGTTCCCAATGGAGGATAAGGCATGCCCGTTTTCCATTGCTTGGAATCTAATTTGTAGTAATAACTATGACTAAATAATATTTTCGACATACTATACAGAAGCTAATTTGGAGTTTAATTCCAAAATGTTGGTTTCATATTTCTGTAAAACCCTTTTTTGAAAGTTTCCAGAATGTTGTTTCGATATTCCTTTACTAGACAAAAATGCCACCTCAATATCTGCCTTACTTAAATGTCCAAATTTCCAATTCCATCTTCTAATCGTAGTTTTTAATAAAAACGATTCAAGGGCGTTAAAAAGTCCCAAATTCAAAATCGGCTCCGATAATTTTTGGAACAATCCGCGGACATATTCTTGGTGTAAATGGTTCTTTTGAATGTATGATGGATAGTATTCCTTAAACCATTCATTAGAAGAAATCATTTTGTGAAATAAATTGGGGTTTATGGTAGGGATCAAGGTAATTAATTCGGTAGCTGTAAATCTATTTTTGAAGCTCATCTCTAAATTATCTTCATCCACTAAATAATTAATACAGAAGTATTTTCTGGAATTAAATAGGAATATTAATCGGTACAATAGAAGTGTAGTTCTGGAAATCCAGAGCCTGTTTTTTTTGGTAACCACAAAGTAATCAATATCTCCTTTTTCATCCATAACTCCTTTGGATAATGACCCCGAAATAAACACCCCTCTAACAAACGGGAATTTACTGATCAGACGAGATTTCTTAAGTGCGATGGCATAATAATCGGAAGCTCTTTGAATGTCTTTCTCTCGTTTTACTTGTAGGTTCTGGTCGTTACGAATAGAAAAAGTGTGACCTAATTGATGGACAATACCTTTTGAAATAAGGTCATCGAGGACTTTGTCCAGTGTATCTTGTTGGTCCAAAAAGGTATATCGAAATAGATCCTCTTTGGATAATGGAAAATCAAACACATCAAAGTAGGCTAAAGCCTCCAGAATGCCTGTGTTGTTTAATTGTTGGTTCAATTTCATGTGATTATCTCAAACACGGTGTGACAAGTGTTTTTGAATATGGTTTGAGGCAACGAATATAAGTCGGAATGGTGGTCGATAAAAGGGGGGGGAGGGCAGAAAATGAACGCCTTGTTCGGAATTGCTTAGGATTCAATACCAAAGGAAGTGGAATATTATTTCGTATTAGGATAAATGCTTAATACGATTACATTTGCCCGAAGACTTTTGTTATGGATTTAGAGAAATATTTCGAGCCTTTTCGTGAAAATATTATTGGCGTAGACCAGTGTTTTCAAACTCCTTACGGAGAAAAGAGAATTGTATATGCCGATTGGACTGCAAGTGGTCGCTTGTACGGTCCTATTGAAAATGCTTTGACCCATAAGTTTGGGCCTTTTTTAGGAAATACACACACCGAAACTTCCGTTACTGGAAGTACAATGACTATTGCATTTCATAAGTCTTTAGATATTATTAAAGACCATGTAAATGCATCTAAGAACGACTATATTATTGCGTGTGAATCCGGAATGACAGGAGTCGTCAATAAGTTTCAACGAATTTTAGGATATAAAATTCATGAAAATTTCAAGAGTCAAATTACCATACAAATTGAAGATAAACCAGTCGTTTTTATCACCCATATGGAGCATCATTCTAATCATACTTCTTGGTTAGAAACCATTGTTACCTTAGAGATTATTCAAGAGAATGAAGAGGGGTTACCTGATTTAAATGACTTGAAAAGACTCTTGCTTAAATATGAAAACCGGAAAACGAAAATTGCGAGTATTACCAGTTGTTCAAACGTAACAGGAGTAATTACTCCCTATCATCAAATAGCGAAAATGATGCATCAAAATGGCGGTTGCTGTTTTGTTGATTTTGCGTGTTCGGCCCCGTATGTAGACGTAAATATGCATCCCGAAGATGAAGAAGAACGTTTGGATGCTGTGTTCTTTTCTCCCCATAAGTTTTTGGGTGGCCCAGGAACTCCGGGCATTATGATTTTCCATAAAGATTATTACAATAATGACGTGCCGGATATTCCTGGAGGTGGAACCGTTTCGTGGACCAACCCTTGGGGAGGTAGAAAATATTTTGATGAGGTAGAAGTGCGTGAAGCTGGAGGAACTCCTCCATTTATGCAAACCATTAAAGCTGCTCTTTCCATTGAGTTGAAGGAGAAAATGGGGGTAAATAATATGTTAGCTAGAGAACATGAGATTTTAAATATCATTTTTAATAAAATTGATCCGGTTACGAATCTTCATATTCTTGCGGATAACATTAAGGATAGAATGGGCGTAATTTCCTATTACATTGACGATTTACATTTCAACTTAGGAGTGAAGATTTTGAATGATCGTTTTGGGATCCAAATGCGTGGAGGGTGCTCATGTGCGGGTACATACGGACATATTTTATTAGGCATTAAAGAAAAGGTGTCGAATCGAATTACCGATGAAATTGACCATGGTAACTTTGAGTCAAAACCAGGTTGGATTAGATGTAGTATTCATCCTACGATGACCAATGAAG
>CAJXZP010000128.1 GCA_913062955.1 uncultured Flavobacteriales bacterium
CGTCAACCACTTTCTTATTCTGCGCCATAAAAGAGTAGGGGTTCGAGAATTTTATTTTCTTACCTAAACGTACGTGGTCAAAAAATTTGTTCCGTTCAAATTTTCCGGAACACACTCTTAAAAACGCAATTCTATCGCGATGTCGGGGATCTAAGTTGGCATGAATTTTAAAAATAAATCCACTAAATTTTGGGTTTAATGGATCTATGGGGCCCGAATCCGAATCACGTGGAAGTGGATTCGGGGCAATCTTCACAAATGTGTCTAACATTTCGCGAACTCCAAAGTTATTCAATGCCGACCCAAAAAATACAGGTGCCGTTTTAGCTTCCAAGTATTCGGTGATATCAAACGGGTCGTAAACCCCTTCCACGAGTTCTAAATCTTCTCTTAACTCTTCTGCTTGTTCTCCAAGGATTTCATCTAATTGAGGGTCGTTTACATTGGTGATGGCAATTACTTCATCCTCAATATTCGTCTTATTAGGATTGAATAAATTGATTTCGTTTTCGTAAATATTGTATACCCCTCTAAAATCCTGGCCTATACCAATAGGCCAGGTTAATGGACGGGTTTTGATCTGTAACTCGGCCTCTAGTTCATCCAGTAAACTAAAAGCATCTTTACCCTCACGGTCCATTTTGTTTACAAAAATAATGACCGGAGTATCTCGCATTCTACACACTTCCATTAACCTACGTGTTTGTGGCTCTACACCACTTGCCGCATCAATGACGAGGATAACACTATCTACCGCAGTTAGAGTTCTATAAGTGTCCTCCGCAAAATCCTTGTGACCAGGAGTATCCAAAATGTTAATGAGCATTCCCTTGTATTTAAAGGTCATTACCGAAGTGGCTACCGAAATCCCTCTTTGTTTCTCAATTTCCATGAAATCGGAAGTAGCCGATTTTTTGATTTTATTATTCTTTACCGCTCCTGCCACTTGAATGGCTCCACCAAATAACAATAGTTTTTCAGTCAGCGTAGTTTTACCTGCATCGGGATGCGAAATAATACCAAAAGTCTTTCTAATGTCAATTTGATCTTGAATGCTCATAATGGAATATTAATGGGCGGCAAAAATACAGTTCTCTTAAGAATTTTAACATCTCCTGTTAAGAAAGTTTACGAACTGTTGGGTTTTCTTAAATTCTTGTTAAGAATACGATTTTCACTGTAAAATTGGCCTCATTATTAATCACGAAAACAACATTCTCATGTTTAAAAAACGATCCGCTTTATTAATTTTAACGCTTTGCAGTTTGGTCATCCATGCACAGGATTCTACCCATTTTAGTAGTCTTTCAAATAGAGTGGGAAACACGGAAGCTACTCGATTAATGGGGAAAGAAAAATTTTTATTAGAAGGAAGCATGAAACTTTCACGAAATAGATTGAACCTTCCATTTGGCTACATATCTTCTGGCCGGTTAATTGCTGCGCCCGATTTGCAATTATCCTATGGAATTAATAGCATGTTTGAGGTAAGTTTGAGTCACAAAAGTGACCGTTTCCAAGGCAATAATTTTCTGCACGATGATCAAAATTATGTTTCGGATTGGGGAATTCAATTTAAGTATACGTTATCCACGCAAAAGGGGATAATTCCTCAAACCGCCCTTGTTTTTTCAGAACATATGTTTTCATTTGAAGGATATTCATCCAAGTTTTATTCTATGGCAGGAATTGCATGGGCGTATGACATATCCCAAAGAATTAAAATATCGGGTGATTTAATCGTTCAAATAGGAGCCCGTGTCGAGAATGACATTCAGGCGAATTTTAAATTGAATTACGCATTAAATGACAAAATGGGCCTGTATACGGAATTGGAAATTATTCGGTTTATTGATTATTTACCAAATATTGAATTGGGAATGTGGTATCAACCAAGTAAACGGTGGTTGGTTAATGCCAACGTAGGGTTCCAGTCTGAATTGGACGATTTTTCAGATTTTGGAAATAAGAGATTAACGGGTACCATTGGGGCGGCATTCGTATTAAATAACCCGAACAAAATGAAAAAGAAGAAAAGGAAAAAGTAAGATTTGGTTTCTAGTGATATTTGCGGTAAACTTGGTGTACCTAAAACTTAAACAATTATGAAATACTTAATTACTCTTTTATTCTGGGTTACATCTTTAGGGGTGTCCATAGCCCAAGATTCTACTTCCATTTATTATATTACCGATCAATTGGGCTCTAGTTCTTCTTCTAAACTATTTACAAAGGCGTTTTGTTGACGAGTCTTAATTATAATTATTCTGAAACCTCGTTTCCTAGGTGGGGTATGAATAGTGATCATATGGAATTGAGGACGAACGGCTTTGTGTTTACAAGGGGATATGGTGTTTCCAAAAGAGTGGATGTAAAATTGGGTTTGGGTTATAGGTTTAGTCGGTATCAATATGATTCAGCTGGGTATGTGACTAACAGTCGTAAAGCAGCTGATTTTACAGGAATATCTCTGGAGAGTAAAGTGAATTTATTTACCCAAAATAAATGGCGTCCTGAATTAGCCTTATCTGGAAATTATTTCTATTCAAGCTTAGGTGGTGATATGGTTGGTTTGGTCCTTTCTTGGTCATATAGGTTAGGTGATAAATTTAGACTGGGTGGTAATTTTGCTTCTAACAATGTTGATAGTGAGCTTGACGGGAATTATGGTTTTTTTGATTCTTTTAATTACACCGTAAATGCACGCTATGAATTTGTGAAAGGAATTGGGGTATTTGCAGATATAAGACTTCCAAATAGCCTAGAAAGTTATTCTGCGATGCCTGACTTCGGTGTGTATTATCGTGTGAATTCTAATATGCAATTTCATATGAGGTACAATCAATTAATGAGTATAGATAATAACCCAACTCAATTATACAATTTGGGAGGAGGCTTTAGCTGCTTATTCTTTAATTATTAAAATATTTCAAAATGAAAATTATGAGAAAATTAAGTCCGAAAAAAGAATTAATGATGTTATGGAAAAATCAATAAAAATTGGAACAGTATTTGTCAGAGCATCACCAATTATGGAGACATTAACTGG
>CAJXZP010000129.1 GCA_913062955.1 uncultured Flavobacteriales bacterium
AGTGCATCTATTACAAATTCACCCGAAGAATTGGATTGAATAAGCGCAGGGATTATTTGTAGCGGTTCAATAATAAAGTCCCCAAAGCCTACATCTACCAAGTAACTTATATCGTTCAACACCAACCAAATGGCCATATGGTCAAATTCTGGACTGTACTTTTTGGCTTTGGTAAACACTCGAGCGGAAACCATATGGGCATTAAACCCGAGTTGCACCAGTAATTCACAAAACAAACCGTTTAATTCGTAACAGAACCCACCTCTTTTTCGGACTACAATTTTTTGATATAGGCTCGCCATTTTCAGATCAATTCGTTGCTGGTAATGAATGTCTAAATTTTCAAAAGGAACATGGTACATATGTAACCGAGCCAAGTCAATTAAGGTATCGGTAGAAAGGGTTACAGCTCCTGTAAAACCAATTCTATTTAAATATGCTTGAACGTCCATTACCGGTGTTGATCAATTAATATAGAATTTCCATCTGGGTCGGTAAGAATAATACTTGCGGCTCCCTTAGTCGTTTCATCGCATTCCTGAATGAGTTCCACTCCATTTGATTTCAAATCTTTTTGAATGACCCGAACATCGTCAAATTGCTTTAATTCTTTTGCATTTTCATCCCACCCTGGGTTGAAGGTAATGATATTGTTTTCAAACATGCCTTGAAACAAACCAATAATTGCATTCTCATTTTTCATAATGAGATAATTCATTTTTAAATCTCCACCCAATGGAGAGAAACCCAATTTTTCGTAAAATTCCTTTGATTTTTGAATATCCTTAACCGTTAAGCTAATGGAAAAAGCACCTAATTTCATATGATTTCGTTATGGTAATTAATAGGGTAGAAACAAACATTTCCACTTCCTCGAAGATAAAACTTATTTCAAATTTTCGGCAAAACCAATCGGGTACATTAATGAATATACTCATGGCATTCCGTTTCTCCCTTTTGGGGCGTATTTGTAATACCAGAGAATTTCAACCCCCATTAAATTAAAAACCCATCCAAGCCATGCTACTAAACGGTAAGTATCCATGGGAGGCCATTCAAAAACGCCAATAATTATCCATTTAAACAAGCGAAGGGTAATGGCCGAAAGAGTCAAAGCAAAACTTCGCCACATAAACAATTGATGCTTTTCCCAATCCATCCGTTTAGCCATTTGAAAACCTAAGAATGTAAAATAGAACCACAAAATAGCTTGAATCATAAATGAAATCTGGGATACCCATCCTCCATTGGCATAATAGCCCATTACGAATCCAGAAGGACTCGCAATCACCAAAACCAGAAAAATATACAGCTTACCGGTGAATCTATGAATTTGAGGTAAATGGTCCCTTATCCCAGGAATAAACTGAACTACCGCAAAAACCAAAACCCATATACTCGTAAAAACATGACTGAAAAAAGCCACCTGATAGTGTTTAAGATGGACAACACTTTGTTTTACATTTAAAAAGGCAACATCTAAACGTATTGGTACGTATTGCAACGTAATTAGCACCAATAGGCAAGTAAAGTAACCAAGAAGGATAATACTACCCCAACTTATGACTCTTTTGAAAAATGGATTCATGGATTAACCTCTACCAAAATAATCATAGTACTCCTCCGCATTTTTCTCATATCGAAGTAGCAACTGAATATTGTCTAATTCGATTTGGCTAAACTCCTTAGTAATGTTGGAATATACGGGGATATACCAAGGTTGAGCATCAAAAAAAACACGTAATGGTCTATTTTTAAACGAATACCCATGACGTGCATAAATGGTATTTCTGATAATACGTAAATCCGATTTTTTAAGATTTTCTACATCTTCATTTGTTAAAACAGTGTTGGAAGCATTGATCTGGTAGATGGCATTTGTGGTAGTCGCAAACTCGTCCTTATACCATACTTCAAAATCACCTTCATCAAAAAACAGGGTGTCGGGCTGCGCTTCCTTTGATTTATACCAATCCAAAAACAAACTTCTTTCATCTAACATGATATCTGGTAAATACACATACCTTCTTTTTTTAAGGCTATACTTTCGATGTTGGATCTCCAGCTCATTATAAGCCTTCCATTTCCCATTTAACTCTCCTTGTGAAATGCTGAATTCAAAAACTCCATCATGTGATTCATTACCCGGTTCAGACACCTTAAAAGAAAATATCCGGTTTTCTTCAAAAATCACCTTTCCCTCAAATGGACGATTATTTCCAGCGACCACACTGTGACCAACGACCCTGTTTTCAACTATAGAATCAATCGATATATTGATTTTATTTTCTCTAAACCAAACAAACTCATCTGCATAAACCATAATATCAGAAGCATTGCTTAAACTATCTGGTACAAAATAACCAACCCAGAATCCCAAAACCTCCAGCTCAACAGTACTCTTCTTTTCTTTCTTTATTAAATCGGGAGTTTTCAAATACTTTTTGGGTAGTGAGTCTAAAGTTACCTCTGTTCCCAATTCTTCAATTACCTTGGGAGTTGAGTTTTTAACCTGATTTTCGCAACCTGAAAGTAGAACGCTGACAAAAACAAAGGCGTAAAGCTTATTCATAGGATATCATTTTATGTAGCCGAAAATAAGCAATTGAAAGAACTATAGATTACTTCATTAAACAAGTCTCCCTAAAAAACCTAAGGATGAATCCCTAACATAAACCGCTTTAAAATATCAATGGATTGGCGGGG
>CAJXZP010000130.1 GCA_913062955.1 uncultured Flavobacteriales bacterium
GGTCGATTTTTAGGTTCCTTCGCGATTTTACTCTTTGTTTTTAGCGGTGTTTTAATTGGGATGATCATCGGTGAATTTATGCCATGGCATAAACCTACAGATTACCATCCGTTTCGTTTTTACAGTTATTTAAAGCCTTTTATAACCGTTACTTTACCCACTTTATTCTTTGGTGCTTCCCTATTTTTTGTAAGCGGAGCATTGAGTAAAAAATTGGTAGTAGTCTATACGCAAGGCATTATCTTATTTGTCATTTTTATGCTGACTAAGGCGATTACTAATGATTTTGCACAAGCCCTTTTCGATCCATTTTCATTAACCACATTAACCTCGATTACCGAGTCATGGACTGTTGCAGAACGTAATGTACAAGCCATCCCGTTTAGTGGAGTACTACTTTTAAATAAGTTGTTTTGGGTTTTATCTGGAATTGCAATATTATTTTTTGGTTATCAAAAATTTAGTTTTAGTGTAGTAAAAGACAAACGACGATTCAAGAAAAAAACACAGCCTTTGGAGATTCCATCGAATGAGGCATCCAATACGGAGATTCCTGAGTTTAAAACAGCACATGGCTTGAAGTCGAAGTGGAATGAATTAAGACATTTCTCTTGGTTTTATTTCGTCAGTGTATGTAAGCAACCATCATTTTGGGCGATTGTTATTTGTGGTATGATCATTATTTTAATCAATTCGGTGAACTTGGGAACAGTCTATGGAGTTGATAGTTTTCCAGCAACCTATTTTATTGTGGAAGAACTTCAGGAGTCCTCCATGTACTTTTTCCTCATTATTTTGGTGTTTTATTCCGGAGAACTTATTTGGAAAGAAAGAAGCGTCGATTTAAACTTGATTTATGATGCTACATCGATGTCTAATTTTCTAAATCTCGCCGGGAAATTCATAGGTCTTATTGGTATTTATGTCGTGCTTATGGTTTCACTGATTCTTTCAGGAATCATATTTCAAACCATGAATGGGTATTATAACTATGAATTTCAAGTATATTTTAATGGTTTTTTCCTTGAAATACTTCCATTTTTAATATTGTACACCTTCATCGCATTCTTTGTACAGGTGCTCACCAACAATAAATTTATTGGGATTTTTATTGTGTTGGTTATATTTATCTTAATAACTGTCATTGGCGCATTCGGATATAATCACTCCCTCTATTTATTTGGAGGTAGTTCTTTAGGCACGTACTCAAATATGAATGGATACGGTCATTTTATGACTCCATATCTAATCATAAAATCCTATTGGTTAACCTTTGGAATTCTTATGTTAATTGTCGCTTCTATAGTTTCCGTTAGGGGAACAGAAACAAATCTTATAAAACGATTGAAAGCGAGTAAATATCGAATAAGCAATTCAATTATGAAATTAGGAGCTTCGATGGGTGTCATTTTTATAATCCTTGGTGGCTATATATTTTACAATACCAATATATTAAATACCTATTGGACCAATTCCGAAACAACTGAATTTAGAGTTGCCTATGAAAAAACATTAAAGAAGTTTGAATACTTCCCGCAACCAAAAATTGTTGCTGTGAATTTAAAAGTTGAACTGTATCCTAAGTACAGAGATTATGCGGTTGAAGGTTATTATATGTTAAAAAACACGAGTGACTCGTTAATTTCAGAAGTGCATATTCAAAAAATAATAGAATCAGATGTAGCACTAAATTCTGTGATCTTTGAAGGTGGAGCAACAGAGGATAATAAGTATAAAACCTACGATTATAGCATCTTTAGATTAAACCAAGTATTGCATCCAGGAGATTCTATAAAAATGAATTTTGAACAATCCTATACTACCAACGGATTCGAATCTGGCACTGGCAGCACTACTATTGTAAATAACGGTACTTTCTTTAATAATGATAATTTTCCTTCCTTAGGCTATACTAAAAAGTATGAACTTAATGATGCGGATGAAAGAGCAGACTACCATTTACCTGAAAGAGTAGATAAGGCTGGAAGGGAAGATTCAATAGAGTTGTTGAATGCTAGATCTGGTAGTGATTCTGATGGAATTAATTTTGAAATTGTTATTGGAACCTCAGAAGATCAAACAGCCATCGCTCCGGGAACACTTTTAAAGAAATGGACAAAGAACAGTCGAAACTATTTTCATTATAAAATGGAAAATCAAATGATTGATTTTTATTCCATTGTTTCGGCGGAATATGAAGTGAAGAAAGATACCTGGACATCAAACAATGATTCTTTGGCCAAGCCAGTTGATCTTGAAATATATTATAGCAAAGGACACGATTATAATGTGGACCGAATGATGACAGCTATGAAAACGTCTTTTGAATATTTCAGTACTAATTTCAGTCCCTATCAATATGAACAAATGAGAATTATGGAATTCCCACGCTATGCAGAATTTGCACAATCATATCCGGGTACCGTTCCATTTTCGGAGGCTATTGGGTTTGTGTTGGATATTGATGACGAAGAGGATGTAGACATGGCTTTTTATGTAACGGCACATGAATTGGCACATCAATGGTTTGGAATGCAGGTAGAAGCAGCGAATGTTCAAGGGCGCCTTATGATTTTAGAAACGCTATCGCAATACGCTGCTATAATGGTTTTAAAACAACAGTATTCTGAAGAAAAAGTACAGCAATTTTTAGCATTGCA
>CAJXZP010000131.1 GCA_913062955.1 uncultured Flavobacteriales bacterium
TTCTATCAACAAGCCATCATCAATTCTAACCCATTGATTATTAACATTTTTCCAGATTTCCTTTCCGGAAACGTAAACAATATTCTGATTCCCTCTGATCAATTCTATATTTTCCAATTCATAACTTGAATTCAAGTTAGTAGTCTGCCAGGTAATTCCAGCATCCGTACTTTTTTGGACTTCGAAATTGGTCATTGCATAAATAAGGTTAGAATTTGAAGGAGCTATTCTTAATTGTTTCGAATATTCATTATTCCATCTTGAGGTAGCCAAATATTGCAACGTAGTTTGCCCCCAAGAGGCTCCACCATCGTTAGATGTAATAACCCCAATACCATATCCAGTACCATTGGCAATGGGTCCGGTACTCACATAAATTTTATTCGCATTATTAGGATCGATCTGAATATCGGTAATTCCAATATTATCAAAGCCGTACCCATCCGTAATATTGGTCCATGTAGGAATTGGATCTTGGGCATTACTAGTTTTCCATAAACCACTGCTACATGCACCGGCATACATCACATTTGGATTAGATGGATGCATAGCCACCGCATCAATTCTCCCTTTATTATGCAATGGAACAAATGTTTGGGGTTTGAAAATTGTGGTTGGCCCTCTAAACTCCCATTCAGGGGTGTTTGTTGACCCGCTACAATTATTCAAAGAATAATGATCAAACATGGCTAGTTTGTAATCTTGAAGGGTATTACCTTGACCATTACTGTTGCTTAACCGGGGATCCCAAAAAGCGCGCCATCGAGCATATTTATTGAGTTCGCCTCCTTCATCATTATTTAAAGTGGTTGAATTATTAATGACTGTTTCTATTTCTGATTTTACGACCTGGTAATTCTCTCCTTGAAGAAGCTTTGTTTTGTAATCGGGTAATTCTTGGGCGTTCGCAAACCATGTTAATATGGCCATTACAATTAGCCATGATAATTGAGTTGGGTATAAATACTTTTGGACTTCCATTTTGATGGTATTAAATACAACAATGATTCAACCCCACTAAGCTAACTCTTTAATTTACAATACATTACTATCGTAAGGATAGGTATTTCAAGAATTATTATAACTATTTGGTCAATTTTAACCCTCCCCAATTTACGGAAGTAAAAAACTCGCTCCCGCTTGATATCACTACATTTTATTGAAATTTTTCATTCCAAAATCCTATTTTTCACATCCTCTTTAAATCATCCAAAACACCCCATATACACCTGAACTACTAACAACTACCATTTCCTGAAACCAAATACTGCCAACTATATGGTCACCATCTTAAAATTTGAAAACGTCAGAAATGGATAGGTACAGTTAAAAAGTATCACAAAATACCCGAGTATAGGACGGCTCCAGTTAATGGACTTTTTTCATTCATAAATGGCGTTCATCTTGGATCACGAATACTCCTCCATATCCCTATTTACATAAAGTAATTTATGTGCTTTCTTTTAGGAAATTAAAACAGATTAATTACATGTTTTCCCGCCCCATACCGCAGAGCCATTTCAACAAAGTGCCATAAAAAAAAGGCGATACTGTCGTATCGCCTTTCCTAAAATATTAGGCGGATAATTCTATTTTTTAAACACCAATTTTTCGGACCGACCTTTTTTAAAGATCTTATTGCTGTTATGGGTTCCCTTACGCATTTCTTTTTGCGTTTCAAACGGAAGAGCCGCAACATCCTGACATTCGGTAGAACAACAGGTATCCATTTTCTCCTGGCATTTGGGGCATTGAATAAACAATAAATGACACGCTTCGTTGGCACAGTTCACATGCGAATCGAAAGGCTCCCCACATTGATGACAATTGGAAACAACATCATCTGAAATCCGCTCTGCCTTACGTTCATCAAACACAAAGTTTTGGCCTTTAAATTTGTTTTCGATACCTTCTTCTTTTACCTGACGCATGTATTCAATAATACCACCTTCTAATTGGTATACATTTTTGAATCCCTTATGCTTGAAGTAGGCACTAGCTTTTTCGCAACGAATTCCTCCGGTACAATACATCACTAGGTTTTTGTCTTCCTTGTGTTCCTTCAGGTCTTCTTCAATAATATCCAAAGAATCTCTAAACGTATCCACATCTGGTGTTACTGCACCATCAAAATGACCAATTTCACTTTCATAGTGATTCCGCATATCCACCAGAACGGTTTCTTCTTTGGCAATCAACTCATTGAAGTTTTTGGCTTTCAAATGCACCCCAATATCGGTGACATCAAACGTATCATCCTTCAGACCATCGGCCACAATTTTATCTCGGACCTTCACCTTTAGTTTCAAGAAAGATTTATTGTAATGCTCCACGGC